>CALCKX010000063.1 GCA_937966115.1 uncultured Chloracidobacterium sp.
GCCCATGCGAATGAGCGCCGAGCGCATGGCCGCCAGATCGCACAGCAGCGGCACGCCGGTGAAATCCTGGAGCAGGACGCGCGCGACGACGAACGGGATTTCGGCCGTCCGGGCGGCATTCGGCTGCCAGCCGGCCAGCCGACGAACGTCGTCTTCGGCGATGCGCCGGCCGTCGCAGTTACGCAGAACGGACTCCAGCACGATGCGGAGCGAGACGGGCAGCGTCGAGACTTCGCCGAAGCCGGCGGCTTCCAGGGCGGGCAACGAGGCGAGGCGCCCCTCGCCGCCGTCGCCAAGGGGAAAGGCTTGCATCAGAGTTGTCAGGTCCATCGTCGGGTCCAGGCTTCGCTTTGTATCTTTGAGAACGCTTCGTCATGAGTAGCACAGCGCGCCGATGCGCGCGAGCCTGAGCGGCCTGGGAGGGCTGGGCCCGCGACGGCTTGAAGAGCGTCGTCGCCTCGGGCCGCGCCCGGCGCTATCGGCCGCCGAACAGGCGGCGGAGCGGCGCCGTCGCCCGCCAGGAGCGCGAGCCGAGAACGTTCTGGAGCTGGGTCTCAAGCTCGCGGCGCGCCGCCTCCGCTTGCTGTGACTGCGCCTCTATCCGGCGACAGGCGACCTCCGCCTGCTGCCATTGCGCTTCGACCCGGCGGCGGTCGGCGGACGCGACATCGAGCTGATACTGAAGCTCCGCCAACTGCTGTTGCAGGCGCAAGACTTCGCCGTTCTTAGCATGGAGCGTTCGCTCGCGCTCAGTTAGCCGAGCGCCCAGCTCGGCCAGCTCGGCATCCTTTGCGCGCCAGGTATCGGCTACGGAGCGGTCTTTTTCCTGCAACGCCGCTTGCAGGCGTTGCTCGAAGTCGCTCGCCTGGGCGGTCAAAGCCCGCTCGGCTTCGAGCTGCGCCTCGCGCAACCGCTCGCGCAACTCCAGAACCCGACACTGCATGGCGAGCGGGTCGAAATCCTCAACGCCCAAGGCGCGGAGCAACCGCAGAAATGGCTCGAATCGCTCGCGCCGTCCGGCATCCGTCACCAGGCACCAGCGGGAGACGGCCAGCGCCGGATGGACCTCCGCCATGGTCAGCAGCAGTGGCCGCCCGCCCTGCTGCTGCAGGACAGCCAGGAGGTCGCCGATGTGGATGATGTCCGCGGCGTCGAGCCACCGGCCCAACACGCCGTCATAAGCCGCCAGCGACGGCGCATCCGCCAAGCGGTCGAACAGGCCGACCCGCGGCGGCGCGGCGTCTGGATCAAGGAGGAAAGTTGCCGCATAGCGGCGGACAAAGCCCGCGTCGCTTTCCTGGGCGACAGCCGTCAGAAAGCGCGCCGGCCACCGGCTCAAGTCGTCCGACGCGGCGACTTGGTCAGGGGCGACCGGATCGCCAGCTCCGGCGTCCGAGGCGGCGGCCGGAGCAAGGGCGAAGTCGCCTTGGAGCAGTCCGCTCGCCCGCGCCAAGTAAGCGATGCGCCGGTCCAAGACGCTCCACGGCGCCGTCTCGCCGCCCTGATCGGAAGCGCCCGCTGGAACGGACGCGCCGACTTCGACGCCGTGGCGCTGAATGGTATCGTAGGATTCGCCCAGCGATTTCAACTCGGAGTGCGAAGACGCTCGTATGACCACATTACCTTCATCGTCCATCAAATATGCCGTCATCGGCGGCAGTGGTTTTTATCGCATGGAAGCCTTCGAGGGAACGGAGGAATTGTTTCTCGATACCCCGTTTGGAAAGCCCTCGGATGCCATCATCATCGGTCGGCTGGACGGCGTGCCGATGGCTTTTCTCCCGCGCCATGGGCGCGGACACCTGCTGCTCCCCTCGGAACTGCCCTTCCGCGCCAATATCTACGCCCTCAAAATGCTCGGCGTCGAATTCATCATCTCGATTTCCGCCGTTGGCTCGCTCAGAGAAGAGCTCAAGCCGCTGGATGTGGTCATCCCTGACCAGTTTTTCGACCAGACGCGCGGGCGGACGCAGGAATCCACCTTTTTCGGAGATGGCATCGTGGCGCACGTGACCTTTGCCGACCCAGTGTGCCCGCTGCTGTGCGACACGCTCGAAGCGGCCGCCCGCGAGCTGACCCAGGTTACGGTTCACCGGGGCGGGACGTACCTGTGCATGGAGGGGCCTGCATTCTCAACCCGAGCGGAATCAAATGTTTACCGGCAGTGGGGCATGTCGGTCATCGGCATGACGAACTTGCAGGAGGCGAAGCTCGCGCGCGAGGCCGAAATGAGCTATGCCACGCTGGCTATGGTCACGGATTACGACTGCTGGCATGACGGTCACGCGGATGTCACCGTGGAAATGGTCATTGATTTCCTGAATCGCAACGTCGCTGCGGCGCAAAGCATCGTGCGCGGCGCGCTGCGCCGCCTGGCCAGCGCGAACCCAAGCTCTCCTTACGCTTCGGCCCTCAAAAACGCGATCATGACCCGCTCCGACCTGATTTTTCCCGAGACTCGCCGCCGACTGGCCGCGATTATCGGGAAATACTTGCCGTTGTGACGCCAAGCCAGGGCGCGGGCTCGCCGGCGACCGACGCCTTCCAGCGGCCTGAGCGGTCACATCCCCGGGGGGCGGTATCCAGCGGCGGCATCAGCAAGTTGGGCGCTCCGGCACCGGATGGCGGGTGAAGAAATCCGCGCGAAAGCGCGCCAGGTAGTCATCCAGCAAATGCGTGATGCGGTCGTAGCTGGCGGACTTGACAATCAGCCCGGCGTGAAAGTCCTTGTCGAGTCGCCAGGCGATTTCCGGGTCATTGTACGCGCTCAGGTCGGGCCGCGCCTGGCGGGCCAGCGAGATGATCAGCCCCGCGTAGTCGCGGCGCGCCTGCGGCGGACGGTAACTATCAGCCGGCTCGGCGCATTCGAGCTTCGCCCACTCCGCCCATAGGTTGACCCCCGTCGCCGCCTCGACCAGCTCAACGATATTCGCGCCGCCAACCCGCGCCGAGGTCTCCAAGAAGTAAAACGTCCCGTCCGCGTGGGCCCTGATGAACTCAGTGTGCGATGCGCCGCGCACCAGCCCCATGGCGTGGAGAACGCGCCGGTTGAACTCAAGCAGCTCCCGCTCCTCGTCCGAGTCATGCTCGACGATGCGCGTGGCAAAGACATCGCCATCATGCATGACCTCGATCGGCGGGCGGGCATACTTGCTCGCCGCCGCGAAGACGACTTGCCGCTCGGAGACAATCGAATCCACGTGATAGACATCGCCCGGAATGAATTTCTCGAGCAGGTGATAAGAGCGGCGGTCGCCGAGCTTTTCAAGCGCCGCCCAAACCTCCTCTGGCGCGGAGACCCGCTTGATGCCGATGGTGGAGGCTTCCGAGCGCGGCTTAACCAGCCAGGGACCTGGCGCTTCCGCGAGATATTCGCCAACGACTTCATCATTGAAAACCGCTGTGAATGGCGGAACCGGCACGCCGTGCTCGCGGGCCTTGGCGCGCATGGCGAGCTTATCGCGGAAATAGCGCCCGGTCGTCTCGCCCATGCCGGGAATGCGCAGGTGCTCGCGTAGCGCCGCCGCGGTCTCCACATCGAAGTCGTCAAGCGCCACGATGCGGTCAATCCGGTGCGTCCGCGCCAGGTAGCTCACCCCGAGAATCACATCCTGGAGACGCCACTTCTGATTGTCGTCCGGCATAAGAAAGACATCGTCCAGGCTTTCGCGCGGCCAGGCGGCGTCGCGGATGCTTTCCGACGTGACGAGATACACGCGCCATCCCTGACGCTTGGCTTCGCGCATGAACTCCGCGCCTTTTTCATAACTGGCAAGACACAGCATCGTGAGCGGACGAGTCGGCATGGGTGAGCGCTCCCCACAAGGCGAGTGGACATGACCGGGCGCATATGCGGTAGCGGGATTTTTATTCGCCCGCCGCCGCCGACGCAAGCGATGTCGCGCGAGCCGCCGGTTCAACCGCTTCGACCGCGCCGATATCCGCCCGAACGCGAACCCAGTCTCCGTTTCTAATGACGCGCGTCGCGCCGCGCGCATTCGTCACTGCCGGGAGACCAAGCTCGCGCAGCACGATTGAGCCGTGGGAGAGGTCCCCGCCGATTTCGACGACCACGCCCGCGACGGCGGCAAAGACCGGAATCCAGCCGGCATCCACCGCGCGAGCGACCAGGATGACCGGATCGCTCGAGGCGGGCGGGAGCGTCGGCGTGTCGCATACCCAGGCGCGCCCTTCGACGACGCCGCGCGTCAGGCCAACCCCCTGCGCGCGCCGCGGCGAAGCGGCATCCGACGCGGCGGAATCAAAGCTTGAAAAGTCGTCGAAGCGTCGGAAAACGTCCGGGAAGTCATAGCGCGCAAAGGCGTCTTGCTCCAGTCGCCGGGCAGCCAGAAACTCAGGCCCGACTTTCCAATCTCCATCCAGCCGAGCCAGCTCGTCTGTTTCAAGCAGCCAGAGCGCGTCGGGCGTCGGCAGCTTCCCGGCCGCGCAGGCGGTCGCGGCGAGCCGGAGCAGCCGCTGCCGAATGCGGTCGAAGGACCGCATCGCCGCGTGACGCAGTCGCTCGCGCGCGTCAATCGCCCGGCGCGCTTGCCACCAGATCGGATACGCCAGCCAAGCCGCCCAGGGCAGCGGCGGCGCGGACGGGACGGAAGGATTCAGCAGGAGGCTCGCCAGGAGCGTCTCCGGCCGCTCCTGGTAACGCGGCTGAGCGATGTCGCTCTCGAAAGCCCCCCGAAAGCCATAGCCTTCGAGATAGGCCCGCCAGAGTCGCCCAAAGCCCTCATCGTCTGGGATTTCCCCGCGGGCAACAACCGCCGCGACGGCTGGATCCGCCTGCGCATAGTCGCGGAGCGGCGCGAGGTCCGCGAACATCCGCGTCGTAATCGTCTCATGACGGGCGGCGAGCGCAGCCAAGACGCCCAACCGCCGCAAGATCGCCAACGGCCCGCTGATCGCCTGCGTGAGAGAGAACATCTCGCGCACAAGCGCGGCGTAAACCGTCTGCAAGTCGCCTATGCAGGTGGCGAAGCTATCCGCCCCTGCCGGCGGCGCGCCCGCGTCGGTCAGCCAGGCGATGCGCCGCTGGGCGGAGGCGGCCGCCGACAGTTGCGACCAGCCCAGGCGCAGGAGCGCTGGCAGCGAGCGCCACAGCCGTCCCCAGCGCCACCCTTGCCCGCAGACATCGCGCCCGCCAATCGCATCCGTGACCAGGCGCGTCGGGAGTCCCCACAGCCGCATCATGTCCAGCAGAAGCGAGAGATTGATAAACGGCCGTCCGGCAAAAGTCTCGATGAACGGCCGGTTGTCCGGCAACCGCCGGTCGAAGCGGCGGTAGTAGTCGAACAGATCGCCCGCGCAGGAGGTAATGAGACTGGTCATCAAGCGCGACGGCAGCGGCGGAAGAATCTCGCGGTGATTGGCGTAGGTAAACCACTCGTTGCGCCTCACCGGCCGGGTCAGCGGTCGGATCTGAATCAGCCAGCACCGCTGGCCGTCGTCCGCGAATTCGACGTCCCAAGCGCCGTCCCCAAAGACGCGGCGCGCATCCCGCAGGAGCGCCTGTAGCCGCCCGGCAAAGCCGCCTTCGGTCGGCGATTCAAAGGCGCGCAGCTTGGGCAGGCTCAGCGTCTCGCCGGCGATGGCGCCGCCGAGGAGCTGATCCGCTAGGCCAGTCGTGAAGTTGACTAAATCATCCTCGTGGGAGGCTTCCGTGACGGCGACGCCGGCCTGACGAGCGTCCACCATTGCCATGACGAGAACATCCCGCCGCAGCGGCAACGCCTGGCGCAAGCTCGAATTCCAGACCTTGCAGAGCGCGCTGGGAAGCTCGGCTGGCGCCACGTTCAGGACGGAGTCGAAATAGCCGGCGAAGCTCTGGGCGCGACCGTCTTCCGTCGAGAAGGCCGAGCGGACGGCGAGCTTGGGCGGCAGCGCCGCTAGGGGTAGCGCCAGCTCTAGGGCAGCGGCGTCTTGGAAGCGAAAGCCATCCTCGGTCTGGCGCAACCACCCCTCGCGCAGACTCAGCGCGAGGAATTCCCCCAGCAGAACGCCGCCTTTGGGCGTCGGCAACCCGGCCGCGGCTGCTCGATCAAGGAGACTCGCCTTTGGCCCCGCGCCAAGCGGGGCGCTCAACGATTGCCCCAGCCAAATGAAATGCCTCTGGGTCATTGCTCTTCACGTCGCCCTGGCCGGCGCGACCAGCCGCTCGACAAGCGCCATGAGCTTCCGAGCGTAGGCTTCCGGCTGCTCCACCATTGGAAAGTGATCCCAGTCGGGAACGATTTCCAGGAAGGCGTCAGGCAGCTTGGCTCGGAAATCAGCCGCCTGGTCAAGCCGCAGCACCCGCTCGCGCGCGCCCCACAGCAAAGCCGACGGCAGGGCGACCGGCTTCAGCTTTGCAAACCAGTCGGCGGTGATAAGCTCGAACATCTGCCCGAACGCCTCGCACCGCCCATATTCGGCGAAAAATTGATCGAGGAAGGCTTGCGGCGCGGCGTCCGAGAAAAACAGGCGCTTCCACGCCGGACGAAGCGCGGGCGTCGCCAAAAGTCGCTTCCCCAGCTCGCGCGTCACGGATGAACTCATCAGGCGCGGAAACCAGCGCGTGTCGAGCTGCGCGCCCACCGGCGCATGCAAAATCGCGCCGACGACCGACGGCGCGAAATGCTGTAGGTATTCCAGCGTCAGCGAGCCGCCAATGCCGTGACCGAGCAGAATCCGCGGCGCGTTAACGCGCGTCACGAAGCTCTCGATTCGAGCGGCGTAGTCGGCCAGGGTCCGGCACTCCGGGTCGAGCGGCAAGCCGCCAAAGCCCGGCAGCGTCAGCGCCTCGAAGGCGACTGGCGCGTCATCCGCGAAGAACGGGCGAACCCGCGCAAAGCGAAACGCGCCGCCGCCGTTCCCATGCACCGCGATGATGGTTGGGCGCGTCATGGCCTTGCCAAGGCTGCGGCGATCGTCATCCGCCAATCAGGGTGGTCGCCCGCATGCTTGAAGTCGTGGCTCCACAGGATGTCGCCCGAGGCGGAAACCAGAAACGCGCCCGGCATCACGAAGGGATCGCCGACCGGCAGCCCAATGAAATGCCCCTTGCTGGCCGCGCGCCAGCCGCAGGCCCACACTTCCGGGCCGAACATCTCGCGCAAGCCGCCCCGCTGGATGCCAAGCCCCTTGTAAAATGTCAGCGGCGTGTCGCTGATTGCCCGCGCTTCTTTCCAGTGACCGGCAAAAAACGCCCGCCCTTGCTCGACCGTTCCCTGGAAAAAGAACACGACATTCGGATATGCCGGGTCCTGCGCCGCGATGTCGCGCAAGTCGGCAACCATCTCGCGACAGAAGACGCATCCGAAATGCCGCAGAAAAACCAGTAAGTTGACTTCGCCCGTCAACTGGTCGGCGAGGGTTTTCCCCGCCAAGTTGACACCTTCCGCCTCGCGCGCCAGAAGTTCCTTTGGAATGCGCTTCATCGCTTGTAATACGCCTCGCTCCGCCGCGCCTCGCGCAAGCGCCGCAAGGCGGCGTGGCGCGACGCTCAGAATGTCTCAGGGGGAAGCCGGTTGCATCTTCCGGGCAACGATGAATTTGACCGTGTGGTTGCAAACACTGGCCCGGCGCTCATCCGGCGTTTATCCGGGTCGCCGCCGCGCGCAGTCAGCCCGCCTCGAGGAACGTGATTTTTCTAACAGTTTCATAAGGCTATACTCTACGACGTAAAGCCTTACAAAAAAGTAAGGTTTTACCCGCGTCCCCAAGCAAAGAACAGCGCTTGATTTGCCGGCTCGCTCGCGCAGCCGGCAGCGGCGGAGGGAAACGTGGCGAAGGCGACTTTCGCCGCGATTTTTCAGGTTGCACCAAGGAGAAAGCAGCATGGCGCGCATCAAGTTGACCGAGGAAAACCGTTTCTCAACCTATGTCAAGAGCCGAAACTCGCCTCAGTACCGTGATCTCGAAAAATGGCAGCAGTGGTTCGCCTCGCGCGGCATTCCATCCATCATCGCCTGCTCGCGCAGCGGCTATGCGCTGTATCGGGAGGGCTTGCTGCCAGTGGACATTCACGACGAGTCGCCGGCGGCAGAAGGAAACGGGGCGAAACAGTTCTTCGTTCCGGTCGAGCCAAGGACAAGCGGCGCCCTCTCCGTCGGTCAACGCTTTGACGACGAGCTTTCCAAGGGCGGCATGCAGGTGGCGACGGCATAGCCCTTTATAACGCGAAGACGGCGCGCCGGCTGAACAACCTGGCGCGCCGCCTGCGGCTTCAGCGCGTTATCCGAGCAAAGCCGCCTGGCTCGCGGGATAGCGCGTCGATCATCTGACAGCCGGCCCGACTTCGTGGCCAGGCCGCATTGCCGCCAAGCTACATTGGCGGCGGAAGCGGCGCGGAACCAAAGCCGCCGCGACCGCGAAACTCCTGCCGGTTCTGCATCCGCTGGCGAAAGCGCTCCATGATTTGCTTGGCGCGCTCCCGCTGCTCTGGCGTCAGAACCGCCGCAATCCGCGCCTTCGCTCGTTCCTTTGAAACAATGAGCTCGGTCATCGCCTGCGCCTGCTGCTGCGCGATGACGCGAACCTGGGCTTCGTTGAAGAAGCCGTCCGCGCCCAGCGTCCGCAACTGGTCGCGTCCGGCTTTGAGCTGCTTCATCAGCGGCTCGACCGCGGCCCGTTCCGCTTCCAGAATCTGCCGAATTTGGGCTTGCTGGTCTTCCGTGAGGTTGAGTTCAGCCGCCATGCGCTTGACAAAAAAGCCCGCGAGGAAGCGACCCGGCCCGTGGTCGCGCCCCGCCGCATAGGCGACGCTGCCAAAGGCGCCCGTCACGGCAAGCGTTAGGGCCGCGATGACGGCCAGCGGGCGTAAGCTGAGCGAGCGTAAGCTGAGACGGTGAGACATGCGCGATACTCCTTCCAAACTGGCTTGGGCGAATTGGTCTGCCCGCCGCGCCCTAGCCGTAAGTTGATGCGCCGCGAACGAGCTGTTCGGCGGCTGTCGCTATAGACGCCGGAGCGCGCCCGAAAGTCCGTCGAAATGCGTCAGCGCCTCGTCAAGAATCGTCAAGGCCGCGGTTTCAGGTCAGCCAGCCGGCAAGCTTGGAATCGGCGCGCAGGATGGTGTCGTTGCGGTCGGGCCCGGTGGAGACCAAGCTGATTTCACAGCCGACCGCTTCCTCGAGGCGAGCGATATAACGGCGCGCATTGGCGGGGAGTTGTTCAAACGACGTTAGCCCAACCGTGGATGACCGCCAGCCAGGCAGGACTTCATAGACTGGCTCGACGGCTTCGAGGTCTTGCGCGTCATGCGGTATGGCGTCGAGCGCCTCTCCGCCAAGCCGATAACCGACGCAGATGGGAATGGCCTCGAAATCGTCCAGAACATCCAGCTTCATCAGGGCCACGGCGGTCAGCCCGTTGATGATTCGGGCGTAGCGGGCGATGACGCCATCGAACCACCCGCAGCGGCGCGGCCGCCCGGTGGACGCGCCATACTCGTTGCCGCTCGCCCGCAGCCGCTCGCCGACGGCATCGGTCAGCTCGGTCGGGAACGGGCCGCTGCCGACGCGCGTCGCGTAGGCTTTCATGATGCCGAGCGCCCCAGTGATCGCCGTGGGCGGGACGCCAGTGCCGACCGTCGCGCCGCCGGCCGTCCCGCTGGATGAGGTCACATAGGGATAGGTGCCGTGGTCAATGTCGAGCATGGTGCCCTGCGCGCCTTCAAACAGCACCGACTTCCCAGCCTCCATCTCGCGCGCCAGCAGCAGCGCGGTGTCGGTCACCAGCGGAGCGATCCGGTCGGCTTTGGTCAGCAGGTCATCCACCACGGCGGCCAGCGCGATGGGCTCCGCGCCCCGCGCCTGCAAGATGCCGTTCGCCTCGCCAATGATTTCCTCGAGCTGCCGCTTGAGCCGATCAGGATGCAACAGATCGCCGGCGCGCAGCCCCCGCCGCCCGATTTTGTCTTCGTAAGCCGGGCCGATGCCGCGCAGCGTCGTGCCGACTTGCCGGATGCCTCGGCGCTGCTCGCTCGTCCGCTCGAGCGCCAGATGGTGCGGCAGGATGATGTGCGCCCGGTTGCTGACGAAGAGCCGACCGGCGAAATCGATGCCGCGCGCCGCCAGCTCGTCCATCTCGGACAGCAGCGCCGTCGGGTCAATCACCACGCCATTGCCAATCACGCATCGCTTGCCGGCGTGGACGATGCCGGAAGGCAGCAGGTGCAAGACGAACTTTTCGCCATTGACGATAACCGTGTGGCCGGCGTTGTGGCCGCCTTGATAGCGGGCGACAACGTCGAAATGCGGGGCGATGAGGTCCACAATCTTGCCTTTGCCCTCATCCCCCCACTGCGTCCCAACGACCACGATGTTTTTCATCCGCGCGCCAGTGAATCCCGCCCCGGTTAGCGCGGCGCGCCGGGAGAGGGCTTCACGCTCCTTTCATTTCGACCTGATTTGCGGGAAAAGCGATCAACTCAGCCCGCCGGCAGGTGGCCGAGCGACTCAGTCGCCATCGCTTCGGCGACACCATCGGTGACGCCGCTGGCTGGCGTTTATCGCGTCGCATGTCGCGTAGCAGGCGTTCGTAGTATTTGTCGCGCCGCGCCCTGCCGTCAACGGCGGGCGTCAGTCCAGAGACGGCGACTTCCCCCGCAAGCCCAGCCAGCGCCGCGCATGCAGCCAGGGTAGCCAAGTGGTCGCGTCGGCGTAGCGCCGCCGCAGATAGTCGGCCGGCGGCAGCGCCATTTCGCGCAGCAGGATGAATCGCTCGCGCCAGCCGAGCGCGGCCAGCTCCAGGCGCAAGCGGCTCAGGCGGCTCAGGCGACAAGCCAGCGCGCCCGCTGAAAGCTCCGGCGCCGCCTCGCGCGCTAGCTCGGCGCAAGTCTCCTCAGGGTAGGGCGTTCCAAACCAGGCGCGCGACAGCGCGAGACAAGCCAGGCAGACGCGCAGGATGCGCAGTCGCTTGGCGCGCTGCAGGCAGCGCTCCAGGGCGTCTGGCCCCCAGTGGGAGGCCATCAGGTGAATGTCATACAGCCAAGCCAGCGCGAACTCATAGCTCAGGTGAACGGCTAGATGAAAACAGGCGTGGAGAAAGAGGTCTTCGTCGGAGGGCCCATACGCCGCCTCGCCCAGCGCCGGGATCGGCGCCCGCTCGGCCCACATGGTCTCGAAGTCAAGCGCGCGGGCGAAGAGCGCCGTGTTGGAGACGCTCCAGTGAACGTCAATCGCCACGTCGCCGCGCGTCAGCGTGAGCTGGCGATTAAGCGCCCTTCCCGTCAGACCGTCCGACCGCCGGTAGCCCAACGCTTCCAACAGCTCGATGAAGGCGTCCTTATCGGACGGGCGCACCAGCGCGTCTACGTCGGTCTTCACCCGGTGGTGCGCCTCGGCATAGCGCCGATGGCTTACCGGAACGCCCTTGAGCAGCAAAACTGGCACGGCGCGGCGTTGCACAAGCGGCAGCAGCTCCCGTAGCGCCAGCGTCTGCTGGATGTCGAGTATCGCCTGGCGCCGCGCCGAGGACTTCAGCCACGCTTGGAGCGGCGGCGGCAGCCGCGCCCAGGCGTCTGCCGGCAACTGCGCGCACGCCAGCGGGCCGATTCGGTGGGCGCCCAGCGCCTGGATGACTTCCGTCGGAGACAGGGTCGCTTCCCAGGCATCCGCCCGCCCCGCCAAAGCGCGCTGCACAAAGGCGTCGACGGGCGTTGACGGCAGGAGCGGCGCAAGGGCGTCCGGCAGCATGCGGCGAAACCTCGGCAAATGTCTTCACCGTCGCCGAGCGGCGTTCAGCGCGCGGACGAAGTCCATAATCCGATGCTCAGCCCAGCGCCGGTCGCCATCCGCCGGGCGCGCCGCCAAAAAGCCGACGTGGCCGCCGCGCTCGGCGATCAGCAGGGCGATGCTCGGATTTTCAGTAAAGGCCGGCTCATAGAGCGGCGCGGCTGGGATGAACGGGTCGTCCTGGGCGTGGATGATCAGCGTCGGCAGGCGAATCTCCGCCGCCACCCGCGCGGCGCTCGCCCGGTGGTAATAGTCCTCCGCGCTCGCGTAACCGGCGGCGACAGCCGTGTAGGCCTCGTCGAATTCGCGGATAGTGCGGATGCGCGTCAAGGGGCGGGCGTCATAGCGGTCGGGGAACAGCGCCGCCTTGCGCCTCAGGCGCGCCTTGAGGCTCTGCACAAAGCGCCGCTGATAAAGCCAGTTGGCGCGCCGCTCGATGGCTTTCGCGCTGGCCATCAAGTCCACCGAAGGCGAAATGGCGGCGACGCCGCGAACATGCCGGGGCGCTCCCCCGCCGTACTCGCTCGCCAAACGCAGGGCGACGTTGCCGGACAGCGAAACGCCGACCACGTACACATCCGTCGCGCCGTCGCGCTCGCCCAGCTCGGCGATGACGGCCCGGGCGTCTTCGGTGAGTCCGGCGTTGTAGAGGTGCGGCGAAAGATGCTCCGTGCCGCCGCAGGTTCGCGTATTAAGCCGAATGACGTGAAATCCAGCGCGCAGCCCCTTCTCCGCCATGCCGCGCATGTAGCTCGATTCCACCGAGCCTTCCATGCCGTGCAGCAGCAGCAGCGTCGGGCAATCCGCTGGCGAGCGCCCGGCCTGCCAGTGACAGACGGACGTCACGACCGTATCCGGGCGGGTCTGAAAGGCGCGCGGATGTCCGGTCCGATCCGCAAGCGGCGTCCGGCGCGGCAGGACCGATCCCAGGATGGTTTGCAGGTGCGGATTGATCAGGCGCGGGTCGGGCACGAAGGGGCAGTCGCCGAGCCGTTCCAATAAGTACGCGCGCGGCGTCACCGCCCGCGTCGCTGTCCCTAAAGCTCCAAGATGCATCGCCTTGACCCCGAAAGCCGCAGGTTGCGCCGTCAGCGGCGCGCAAGGCGCCCGCGGCGGAGCGCGCTTTCGCCCGACTGCCGCCTGACCGCTTGCCGCCTGGCCACGCGGAGACCATTCTAGCCGTTCGCCGCCGCAACCGCGACCCCGCCGCCAGACGCCTTGGCGCCGCGCCTGCCCGCTCGGCGAGCGGCTTAGTTCGCCGGCAGCTCATTGGCCGCCGCTGCCACGACCACGCGCTCCGCCAGCGCCCGATCCACCCGGAGCTGCCCGCTCTCTTTCATCCGCGCCTTGACGCCGTCAATGTGGGTTTCAAACAGGTTATTGGCGCGGTCGCCGCGCAAGCGATCGAAGATCTGCTTGCGCTGCTCGGCGAACTTGGTCAAGTCGGCGTCCTTGCGAGCCTTGACAGCCGCCACCGCGACCGTCGGCGCGGCGTTGCGGGCGGCATAAAGCGGCATTGGAATCAGCTCGCCGACCTTGACCTTTTCGGCGTTGGGGAAAGCGGCGGGGAACGACTTATTGTCCAAGTAGGCCGTGTCGTTGAAATCCGAGATTTCCTCGACCTTGAGCTTCATGGCCTCGGCGGCGGCCTTGAGTCCGGCCGCGTTCTTGGCGGCGGCAATCAGCTCTCGCGCCCGGTCGTAGGCCCTTTGAAGGGCTTTTTCCTGCTTGACTTTGACGATCACCTTGTCGCGCGCTTCATCCAGCGTCGGATCGCTCGGCTTTTTGAGTTCCACAAGCTGCGGGATGGCGAACCCGCCTCGAACGCCAACCTTCTCGCCGACTTCGTTCGGCTCGGTCAACGCCGACGTTTTTTCCTCGAAGGACGGATTGCTGCCAATCTCCGGCACGTCGTCGCCCGGCGCGAAGAAGGGCGTCTCGCGCTTTACGTCTTCCGGCGCGAGGTTCAGCTTGGCGGCGATGGCCTTGGCGGTTTCATCGAAGTCGCGCGTCCGCGACAACAGCGAGACGGCTTCGTCGGCGAGCTGCGACGCCTTGGCGTAGGACAGCCGATTGCGAGCGATGGCCAGCAAGCTCGGCTGAGCTTCCTCGAAGGTTTTCACCGTCCGCTCCGCGACCTTGAAAATGTAAAAGGCATTTCCGCGCCGCACCGGATCGCTGACTTCGCCGACGCCCAGCGTGAACGCCGCATCAACCGCGTCGCCAGGCTTGACGTCAGACCGCTCGACCACGCCAAGATCGCCGCCCTTGGCGGCCGTCGCCGTGTCCTGCGAGTTGCCGCGCGCCAACGCGGCGAAGTCCTCGGCCGGCGCGCCTTCCTTGCCGCGCGCCCGCGCCACAAGCTCATTCGCCTTCTGAAGCGTCTTGTCCTCGTCCTTGGGCGTCAGCACCTTCAGCACAATCTGGCTGACTCGAATGGAATTGACCTGCTTGTTCGGGTCGTATTCCTTGCGCAGCTCCTCATCGGAAATGGGAATGATTTCCGCCGCCTTGTCCTGGCTGATGTAGATGTAGCGAACCCTGCGCCGATCCTTGGTCGGGCGAAAGTCCTCCTTGTGGGCGTCGAAGTAGGCCCGCAACTCGTCATCGGTCGGCTCGGCGACCTCTTTCTCAAAGTCAGACGCCGCCAGCGTGACGTAGCTCAGCTCGAAGCGCGTGTTCTGGCGCCGATATTCCTCCTCCGCCTCGCGCTCCGAAATCTGAATGCCGCTGGTGATGAAGCTGCGGAGCTTTTCCTCCACGATCGCGTAGGCCAAGTCGCGCTCGAACTCCACGTAGGTCGTCCCCATGCGCATCAACTGCTTCTTGTATTTCTCAACGCCGATGAAGCGACCATTCTCATCGCGGAACTGCTCGCGCAGGCGCTGTTGAATCTCGCCCTCCGTGGCGGAAAGCCCCAGGCGCTCCGCCTCCAGCTCGATGACTCGCCGCCGAACCAGCTGCTGCAAAACCGCCCGGTCGCTGCCCTGCTGCCGAAGCTGCTGGATGCTGAGCGGGAAGTTGGCCCCGCCGGAGGAGAGCTGCGCGGCGTAGCGGCGATACATGCCCACGAGGTTGTTGAGCGAATCAGTGTACTCCTTGGCCGTGACCGTCCGGCTGCCAACCCGCGCGATGACCGTGTCTTCCGGCACGGGCTGCGCCGCCTTCGGGCCGCTCGCCCCAAACAGCGAGCGCGAGGGAAGCGAGTAAGCCAGCACCATGATGAAGCCAAGAAAGCCAATGACGATAATCAACAGCGCGCGCCGGCGGTTGAGCGCGGGAGGCGCGGAAGAAGCTTCAGATTGAGCCATCGCGGACAAGCCACCCCTTAGACCAAGATAAAAAGCCGCTCCAGGCGGCGAGCGAAGCCTGCAAGGCTACTGAATCCGGCGCGCAAACGCAATCCGCGCTTGATCGAGGCGATTCCGACGCCCCCTGGGCGAGCGCGCCTTGGCCGCGCATTGGCGCGGCTCGCCGAGATATGCCATCCTGCGCTTGCGGGTCGCTCGCGCCGCGCCATTACCGAGTCCCTCACGCCCCTGCCATGTCCCAGACTTGCCCGCGCTGTGGCCTGCGCCAGCCACTGACCGAAACCGCCTGCGCTCGCTGCGCGACGCCATTGCCGCTGGGGCTGGCGCGACGCGACGCCTGGCAGCCGCCGCCCGAAGCTGAGCCGACCGACCCGCAGGGCTACCAGTCCATCCTTGGCGGCGGCGCGCTGGCCGCGCTGGTCATCTTTGCGCCATTTTTCGCCATCGTCTCATTTCTGCTGCACCCGCTCGTCACGCTGGTTCACGAGCTCGGCCACGCCATCGCCGGCTGGGTCTATGGCTACCCCTCGATCCCGGCCTTTGACTTCGCGTATGGCGGCGGCATCACGATTCACCAGGGACGGCAATGGCTGCTGGTCGCGGTCTGGTACGCCGCTTTCGGCTGGCTCTTTTACTGCTTTCGCGCCAACGTCGGGACGCTGCTCCTGCTGACCGGGCTGGTCGCAGCCTACACGATCACCGTGGCCACCAGGCTGCACGACGCGGTTGTGATCGCCATGGGGCATGGCAGCGAGCTTATCTTCGCCACGGCGTTTCTCTATCGCGCCTGGAGCGGAGAATACCTCGCTCACGCCTTGGAGCGCCCCCTCTACGCCTTCGCCGGCTTTTACATCCAGCTTTACGACCTGCGGTTCGCCTTTCAGCTTCTCAACAGTCAGGAAGCGCGCCTCGACTATGAGGACGCCAAGGGCGGCGGTCACTGGATGGACTTCAGCCGACTGTCCAACGAGTTTTTCGGAAGCCGGTTTTTGATTGTCGTCCTCGCCTTCTTTATCATCTCCCTCTTGCCGCCGCTCGTGGCCTGGCTGCTTCACCGCTACCGCGGGCGCTGGCGCCGCTGGCTGGCCCATCGGCTCGCGGTCGAAGCCTGAGCGCCCCTCTCCGCATCCAACAACGTCCGAAGCGGTTGGCAAACGCGCAAAATAATGGTTGCATGCGCGGCCAGCCACATCCCCTTCAGAGATGTTTTTCCGTCCCGATGCCTACCTCTTTCTCACTCGCGTCCCTTTCCGCCCTGACCGGGCAGGAACTAGCCGTCAGCGACTGGCTCGCCATTGATCAAGCGCGCATCACGACCTTTGGCGAGACGACCGGCGACACGCAGTGGATTCACTGCGATCCGGCCCGCGCGGCGGCGGAATCGCCCTTCAAGACCACCATCGCCCACGGCTTCCTCACGCTGTCGCTCATTCCGCATCTGGTCGAGCAGAGCATCCGCTTCGAGGGAGCGCGGCTGGCGCTCAACTATGGCCTCAACCGGGTGCGCTTCGTCACGCCGGTACCGGCCGGCAGCCGCATCCGCGGCCGCTTCGCCATCGCCCAGGTCAAATCGCTCGACAACGGCCTCGATGTCACGCTCGACTGCACCGTCGAGCTGGAGGGCGCGGACAAGCCGGCTTGTGTCGCCGAATGGATTCTGCGGGTCATGGCCTAACGCGGGAGCTTGCAGGCTTTATGTTTGAGTTTTCGCCGAAAGCCGTCGAACTGCGCGCCCGATTGCTCGCCTTTATGGACGAGCACATCTACCCCAATGAGGCCGCGTTCCGGGATGAAATCGCCGCCGGCGACCGCTGGCGCCCGACGCGCATCGTGGAAGCGCTGAAAGCCAAGGCCAAAGCCGCCGGGCTATGGAACCTATTCCTGCCGGAAAGCGAATACGGCGCGGGCCTCAGCAACCTGGATTACGCGCCGCTGTGCGAAGTCATGGGGCGCTCGTTCCTGGCCCCAGAGGTCTTCAACTGCTCCGCGCCGGACACAGGCAACATGGAAACGCTCGTTCGCTACGGCTCGCCGGAGCAGAAGAAGCAGTGGCTCGAGCCGCTTCTCGCCGGCGAGATTCGCTCCTGCTTCGCCATGACGGAGCCGGACGTGGCGAGTTCCGACGCGACCAACATCGCGGCCCGCATCGAGCGCGACGGCGACAGCTACGTGGTCAACGGCCGCAAGTGGTGGACGAGCGGGGCCGGCGATCCGCGCTGCAAGCTGATTATCTTCATGGGAAAAACCAATCCCGCCGCGCCCAAGCATCAGCAGCAATCCATGCTGCTCATCCCGATGGACGCGCCCGGCGTCAAGGTCGTCCGCCTGCTGGATGTTTTCGGCTATGACGACGCGCCCCACGGCCACGCCGAAGTCATCTTTGAGAACGTTCGCGTCCCCGCGTCCAACCTGTTGCTGGGCGAGGGGCGCGGCTTCGAGATTGCGCAGGGACGGCTCGGCCCGGGCCGCATCCACCACTGCATGCGGCTCATCGGGCTGGCCGAGCGGTCGCTCGAAGCCATGTGCCGGCGCGCGCTGACGCGCGTCGCCTTCGGCAAAACCCTCGCTGAACAGGGCGTCTTGCGGGCGGCCATCGCTGACGGGCGCATGGCGATTGACCAGGCGCGGCTGCTGACGCTGCACGCGGCCGCGATGATGGATCGCCACGGCAACAAAGTCGCGCGCGCGGAAATCGCGATGATCAAGGTCGTCGCCCCCAACATGGCGCTGCGCGTCATCGACGACGCGATTCAAGCCCACGGCGGCGGCGGCGTCTGCGCGGACTTTGGCCTAGCTTACGCTTGGGCGCAGGCGCGCACCCTGCGCCTGGCGGATGGCCCGGATGAAGTCCATCGCGAGACTATCGCTAAGCTGGAGCTGGCGAAGTACCGTTCCAAAACCACGGACAGCGCGCGCGCCACGGACAGCGCGCGCGCCACGGACAACGCGAGCGGAGGACGGCATGGCGAACCATGAGCTTCCATCCGTCGGCATCATCATGGGCAGCGACAGCGATTACCCGGTGATGAAGGACGCGGCGGCGATTTGCACCGAGTTTGGCGTCGCGCATGAAGTGCGGATTGTTTCCGCCCACCGCACGCCGCGCGACATGTTCATGTACGCCGAGACGGCGCATATGCGCGGTCTGCGGGTCATCATCGCCGGCGCCGGCGGCGCGGCGCACCTGCCGGGCATGGTCGCCTCGCTGACGCCGCTGCCGGTCATTGGCGTGCCCATCTCGTCGAAGTCGCTCAACGGGCTCGATTCCCTGCTCTCGATCGTCCAGATGCCGGTCGGCGTCCCCGTGGCGACGGTAGCCATTGGCGCGGCCAAGAACGCCGGCATCCTGGCGGTGCAAATCGTGGCGGCCGACAACCCCGACCTCCAGCGCGAGCTGGTGGATTTCAAGGCCAAGATGGCTGAAATTTCACGCAACAAAAACCAGCTCATCAACAATGAGAGCTAAGCGCGGCGCGGGCAGCCGCGCCGCGCGCAGCCAGACAAGCAAGCCATGCGTTTAAAGGATAAAGTCGCTCTCATTACCGGCGCGGCCGGCGGCATTGGCGGCGTCGTGACGCGGATGTACCTGCGCGAAGGCGCGCGGGTGGCCGTATCGAGTCGGTCGCTGGAGCGCGCCGAGCAGTTCCGGGCGGCGCTCGTCGCCGAAGGCTTTGCCGGCGACGACATCCTGCCGGTCGCGCTCGCGCCCGGCGACCTCTCCGGCATGGCGGCCGCGCTGGAGACGATTGCCGCCCGGTGGGGCGGCCTCGACATCCTCATCAACAACGCCGGCTCCGCCGGGGCCAAGCAGCCGCTGTTTCGCATTCCCTTCACGTCGGAAGACTTGGCGCAGCTTGCGGCCAAAGGCTTCGCCGACCAGGAAACCATGCGCGAATCGGCGGCCAACCTGTTGGGGATGCCCTGGCACCTGACGCGCCTGGCCCTGCCCTACCTGCGCGTCGGCGCCAGCATCATCAATGTCTCGACGATTTTTTCACGGACGAACTACTACGGGCGGATTCCCTACGTCGTCCCCAAGTCAGCCCTGAACGCGCTGTCGCTCGGTCTCGCCAAGCAGCTTGGGACGGCCGACTGCGCGGCGCGCGTCAACACGGTTTTTCCGGGACCAATCGACTCGGAGCGCATCCGCGCCGTCTTTGGCGCGATGGACCAGCTCAAGGGCGTCGCGGAAGGGACGACGGCGCGGGAGTTTTTCGACATCATGATTTTGGCGCGGGCGCGGGGCGAGGAGCCGCCGGCCAAGCGTTACCCGACGCAGGCCGATGTCGCCAACATCATGGTTTTTCTTGGCTCGGACGAATCCGCCGCCATTTCCGGCCACAACTTCGAGATCACGCACGGCATGCAGGTCAAGGCGCAGAGCCGCACCAAGCTGACGGCCTGGCCCGATCAGCGGCTCATCGATCTCAGCCGGCGCGTGGCGCTCATCGTCGGCGGCGAGCAAGTGAGCGACGCGGTGACGGTCGCCGTCAGCCAGCAATCGTATGGCGCGTCGGTCATCCTGACCTTCCGCCAGCCAGAGGCGGTCAACACGGCGAAAGTCCAGCTCGAAAGCTACGGCCTCAACCACGCAATCGCCGTCACGTGGCTCGATCCGCTGCGCCAAGAGTCCGTCGCCAGCGTGTTTGACCTCATTCGGGAACGCTACCATCGGCTTGATACCGTCATCGTCTTTCCGGCGCGCGCGGCTGGCTACTATGGCTCGCGACTCATCGCCGACGACGCGGAGCTCGTCCGGCAGTTCACCGATGAGGCCATTCTCGGCACAACCGCGTTCGCGGCCCAGTTGTCGCGATTTTTGCTGGATTTCGACGCCGAAAACCAGTTGCAGGAGCCGGTCAACGTCCTGTTCCTGACCAACGAGCACGACGGCGCGACAAACGCCTTTGAAGACATCTACCGCGCCGCCATCGAGCAGCTCTTGCGCGTCTGGCGGCACGAGGACGAATTGCAGGTCGCGGCCGGGACGCGCCGCTTCGCCATCCGCGCCAATCAGCTCGTTCGCTACGCCAACGCCGAGCCGGACAACCTCAAGTTCACGGCCGACTGGCTGGCGACGCTCGCCAACCGGGTGCGCATCTTCGACGAGCTGAACCTTTACGTCCCGGAGAACATCCAGCGCACCACGGGCAAGGCGGAGCTGCCGCGCGACATCGCCCGCACGCTGCTGGGGCTGCACATTGGCAAAGTCGCCGTTATCACCGGGGGCAGCGCCGGCATTGGCGGCGCGATTGGCCACTATCTGGCGCTTTCCGGGGCGCGGGTCGTGCTGGCGGCGCGGGATGCCGAAAAGCTGACGGCGCTCAAGCGCGAGATTGTGGCGGAACTCTTCGCCATCGGCTATCCGCAACCAGAGACGCGGGTTGAAACCCTGGCCGACATTGACGTGGCGGACGAGGAAGCGCTGGGACGCCTCACCAAATTCGCCCTCGACAAGTTCGGGCGCATCGACTTCCTCATCAACAACGCCGGCATCGCCGGCGCCGAGGAGATGGTCGTGGATTTGCCAACGGATGCCTGGCGGCATACGCTCAAGGCGAACCTGTTGAGCAATTACTCGCTGATTTATAAAGTTGCGCCGCTGATGAAAAAGCAGGGCGCGGGCTACATCCTCAACGTCAGCTCATACTTCGGCGGCGAGAAGTACGTCGCGGTGGCCTATCCGAACCGCAGCGACTACGCCGTTTCCAAGGCCGGGCAGCGCGCGCTGGCGGAAATTCTGGCGCGGCACCTGGGGCCCGAAATCCAGATCAACGCCCTGTCGCCGGGGCCGGTCGAAGGGCAGCGGCTGCGCGGCGAAGGGTCGCGCCCGGGACTCTATGCGCGGCGGGCGCGGCTCATTCTCGAAAACAAGCGCCTGAACGACATCCACGACGCGGTGATTCGCGCCTGGCGGGCAGGCGAAGCGGTCAAGACAACGCTCCAGGCGCTGGCGCGAAATCGCTTCGATGACGTGCTGGCGGCGCAGCCGCCCGAGCCTATCCGCCGACTGATAGGGCACTTGCGGGCGAGCGCGGCCAACGAGGGCCATTCCGACCGCGCCTACCTGATGACGCGCAAGATTGCTGAGAAGCTGCTGCGGCGGCTGTTTGAAGGCGGCTATCTGGCGGAGGCTGGCGAGCGCGACGCTTTCGCGACGGCGTTTCTGGGCGAGCTGCCCGAGCCGCCCGATCCATTCTTCGATCCGGCCGAAGTCGAAAAGGAAGCCGGGCGGCTCCAGTCGAGCGTTCTGACCATGCTCAACCTTGGGCGGATGCCGACGGAAGAGGAAATCGCCATCGCTACGGTGTTTTACCTTTCCGACCCGAATGTGAGCGGCGAAACGCTGCATCCGTCGGGCGGGCTGAAGTTTGACCGGACAGTCACGGAAGGCGAGTTTTACGGGCTGCCGCGCAACGAAGACCTCATGGATTTGCGCCGTAAAAATGTCCTGCTGATTGGCGACTACCTGGAAGAAGAGCTGCGGTGGCTAGTGGGCGCCTTCGGCATTCAACTGGTCGTCCGCAACTGCATCCTCCTGACCAAAACGGACGCCCGGGCGGACGCGCTGCGGCATTACTTTTCGGCCCAGCGGCTCAACAATCTGCGTGTGTTCAGCGGGGGCGCGAACATCGAAGCCGCGATGGACGACCTAATCCAGCGCTTCGGACGGATAGATGTCGTGGTCTCGACGCCGTTTGACCCGCTGCCGCTCAAGCCGCTGGCGGCGGTCGACGACTGGCGCGGCGTCCTGAATGAAAAAGACTTCGAGCAGTTGGTCGAAGCGCATGTCACGCATCACTTTCGGATCGCCAAGAAAGCGGCGCTCCAGGACAAGGCGCAAATCGTGCTCGTGACGCCCAAGACCTCGCGCAACTCTTCGCGCGAGGAGTTCGCGCTGGCGCTCTTCGTCAAGACGACGCTGCACGCGCTGACGGCGACGCTGGCGGTGGAATGCGAGCGCTTCACGCACCACCCAACCGTCAACCAGGTGGATTTGACCCGCCGCGCGCGACTCGAAGAGCCGCGCAACGAGCGCGAGGAGCGCGAAGAGCTTTCCCGCTTCGTGGACGCCGTGCTGTTGGCGGCCACGCCCGCGCCGGAGCCGGATCAGAGCCGGTACAGGTCGCGCATTCACCGCGGCAACGCCATCACGGTGTAGCCGTATCGCGCTTGGGCGCAGCAGGCTGGCCAAGCCCGCTTTCGCAGTCGTTCGGCGCGGGCGCCGCGGACGGGCGACTGGCCGGCTGGCTCGCCGTTGAGAAAGCGCCCGGGCAGCTTCTCCCACGGCTTCCAAAGCGCGCGCCAACCAGCGTGATGTCGTCCCGTTGCGGCTCCTCGCCCATGTGCGCATCGAGCGCGGCGGCCAGCCACGCGCCCTGGGCGGCGAACGGCAGCCCAGCCGCCTCCCGCAACCAGGCGCGGAGGCGCGCTATCCCGACCTTCTGGCGCTGCCCGTTCGGCTGGTCGGCCAGGCCGTCGGTGACGAGATAGAGACTCGCGGCGCCATCAACCGCCAGATAGGTCTCTTCAAAAGCCTGGGCGCGCTTCCCCTGCCGACCGCCGATGGCGCGCCGCGAGCCGCGGCATTCGCTGAGCGCGCCATCCGCCCTGACTAAGTAAAGCGGTTGCCGCGCGCCGGCGAACATCACGCCGCCCCGCCGGAGGTCAAACCGGCAAAGCGCAAGGTCCATCCCGTCCTGGGTATCCGCGCCGGCGGCATCCTGGCGCAAGAGCTGTCGCACCGCTATGTCCAGCTCCGTCAAAATGGCCGCCGGGGAAGATAGCCCGCGCTCGATGACCATCTGATCGAGCAGCGTTGCGCCGACCATCGTCATCAACGCACCGGGCACACCGTGCCCGGTGCAGTCGCCCACAGCCAGAAACCAGCTCTCGGCGGCTTGGCGAAACCAGTAGAAGTCGCCGGAAACGATGGCTTTCGGACGATAGATGAAAAAAAGCTCTCCAAAGGCCGCGGGCAGCGCGCTGGGAGCGGGCAGGATGGCGGCCTGGATTCGCTGGGCGTAGAGCAGACTGTCAGTGACAAGCTGGCTGGCTTCAGCCAGCTCGACATTGCGCAGCCGAAAAATCTCCGCGTCGCGCTCGCGCACTGTTGCCAGCGCCGCCGCCACTTTCGCCTGGCTTTCAGCCGCCTGCGCGCGAAACTGCGCTTCGCGCAGCCGGGCGCGGGCGCGCGCGCGCGCCGCCCGA
>CALCKX010000064.1 GCA_937966115.1 uncultured Chloracidobacterium sp.
ATGGGCTTCGCGCCTTGGCTCTTCGCGTTTCTGGCCCTGCTCGTCGTCGCCTCCTGCGCATACCAGCTCGTTGTCATGCTGGGCACGCTTTGGTTTCGGCGTCTCGCGCGCCTGGAGCGGCGCGCCGCCGACGCCTTCACGCCGCCGGTGAGTCTAATCAAGCCGATTCGGGGCGCGGATGGCGATACGGAAGCCTGCCTGGAAAGCTTTTTTCAGCAGGATTATCCGCACTACGAAATCGTTTTCGCGCTCCATGACCCAAGCGACGCCGCGGTCGCGATCATCGAGCGCCTGAAGCGGGCCTATCCGGCCGTGCCAGCGACCTGCGTTTTCCAGCCGCCGCCACTGGGGATCAACCCCAAAGTCGCCAATCTGGCCAACGCCCTGGCCGCGGCGCGGCATGAGATTGTGATTCTGAGCGATGCGGACATCCGAGCGCCGCGCGACTACGCCCGGCTCGTGGCGCGCCCGCTGCGCGACCCGCGGGTGGGCATCGTCACCTGCCTGTACCGGGGCGTCGCCTCGCGCGGCTTGCCGGCGCGCTTCGAGTGCCTTGGCATCAGCGCGGACTTCATCGGCAGCGTCTTGGCGGCCCGCTTGACGGAAGGTCTCAGCTTCGCCTTTGGCTCGACCATCGCCACGCGCAAGTCGGTCATCGCCGACTTTGGCGGTCTTGGCCGGCTGGCCGACCACTTGGGCGATGACTACCTGCTGGGCAACCTGGCCCATCAGGTCGGCTACGAAGTGCGGCTTTCATCGCGCGTCGTGGAAACCGTCATCCCCCAGATGACGTGGCGCAGCTTCCTTTCCCATCAGCTCCGCTGGGCGCGCACGATTCGGACCGCCCGCTTCGGCGGCTACACGGGGCTGCTTGTCACGCACACGCTGGTTCTCGGGCTGCTGCTCGTCGCGGCGTTTCCCGCAGTCCCCCTTGCCTGGGAGCTGCTGCTGATCGGGCTGGCGCTGCGCGTTCTAGCCGCCTGGCAGACGGCGAGCGCGCTCGGCGACTGGGCGACCATCCGCAACCTGGCCTGGCTGCCGCTCCGCGATGCGCTTCATTTCGCCATCTGGATTGGCGGCTTTTGGGGGCGCACCATCACGTGGCGCGGACAGATCTACCGCCTGGCAGGCGACGGGCGACTCTCGCCAGAGCCGCTTCCAGAGCGCTCTTAGCTGCCAGAGCGCTCTTAGCTGCCAGAGCGCCCTCAGGCGACCGTGAGCGTCGCGAGTCTTTCCCGCAAGTTTTTGGAAGCGGCCTCCCCGGCGACGCTTTTCAGGTTGTAATCTGAAAGCTTTTTGGTATGTTTTCCGACACTTTCGGCTTAATTTCATCCGCTCCATTTCTGTCACGCAGCTGATTGACCAAACGGATGTCGCCTCGAATCCAAAACTTCCGTCAAATGGGGCCCGTTGAGGAGACTTCAATGCGTCGCTTGTCGCTCCGTGACCGTTGGCAAGCACTGTCAAGCTTGGCTATCGCCCTGCTCATCGCCGGGCTGCCGGCGCTTTCCGCCTGCGGCTCGCGCAACATTGCTGGAAGCAATGTGGTCATCACGCCGCCGCCACAGACGCAGGCGCTCAACAAGCCCCTGTGTCCCGCGCCAAACGAGCGGGCGCTGTCCGCCGGCGACGTAACGCAAATCATCACGCAAGCCGTCACGCGGGCGGCGGCGCTGAACCTCCGCGCCACCATCGCGGTCACCGACCGCGAAGCCAACGTCCTGGCGGTCTTTCGGATGACAGGCGCGAACCCCAGCGCGTTCATTTCCGGCGGGCCGCTCGGCGGGCGCGCTATCCCCAGCGAGCTGGTGGCGATTTCCAAAGCCGGGACGTGCTCGTTTTTCGGCACGACCGGCAACGCTTTCACCCCGCGCACGGCGAGCTTCATCATCCAGGAGCATTTCCCGCCGGGCGTGTCCTTTACCCGGGGCGGGCCGCTGTTTGGCGTGCAGTTCTCGAGCCTGCTCTTCAGCGACATCAACCCGCGGCTGCCGTTGGGGCTGTCGGCCGACGCCGGCGGCGTGCCGCTCTACATCGGCGATTCGCCGGTCGGAGGCATTGGCGTTGAGCTGGATGGCGCTTACTCGCTCGACCTTGACCCAACCGACAACGATCAGGCGCCCGAAGAGTTGATTGCGGTTGCCGGATCGCGGGGCTTCGAGGCCCCGACCGGGATTCGCGGCAATCAAATCCTGGTGGACGGCGTCGGGCTGCGCTTTGTCAACGCGCCGCCGCCCGTGGCGGAGCCGCCGGTCAATCTCGCGGCGCAGGGCAGCTTCATGGTCATTCCGGCGTTTGGCGCCCAGGCGACGCCCAAGGCCGGCGTGCCGTTCCTCGGACCCGGCAGCCAGTTTACCTGCGGAACGCTGGGCGGGCGGGCGGTGCGCATCTTCACGCCGCTGGCCACCATCGCGCCGAGCGCGCAGCTTTCGGTCGCGGAAGTCGAGCGGCTGCTCAGCCAAGCCATCCAGCAGGCCTACTCGACCCGCGCCGGCATCCGGCTGCCGCTCAATAACTTTGCTGAAGTCAACGTGGCCGTCGTGGACGCCAACGGCAACCTCCTTGGGCTGCGCGGAACGCCTGACGCGCCGGTTTTCGGGCTGGATGTCTGCGTGCAGAAAGCGCGCTCCGCCGCTTTCCTGAGCAACCCGAACGCCGGCGCGATCCTCAACGCGGCCGGGCTGGGGGCCTACGTCAGCCGGGCCGCCGCCGACGGCGTTCAGCTCAACGGCTCGGTCGCCTTTAGCTGTCGCGGGCTAGGCGACTTGCACCGTCCGTTCTTCCCTGACGGCATCGACTGCACCGGCTCGAATCCCTGCGCGCCAAACGCGCCGGGACCGTTTTCAAACGCCAGCCGCCTGTTTACCAACGCGAATGCGTGGAGTCCGTTCAACACGGGACTCCAGCTTGACCTGATTGCCGGATCGCTGGCGGACATTCTGACAAACTACTCCAACCCCGGCAGCGTGCCCGTCATTCGGCGGCCGCCGAGCAACGTCCGCAACGGGCTTCAAATTTTCGCCGGCGGCGTGCCCCTCTACAAAAACGGCGTTCTGGTCGGCGCCATCGGCATCAGCGGCGACGGCATCGATCAGGATGACATCATCGCGTCATTTGGCTCAGCCGGCTTTGAATCCCCGGCCAACATTCGCAGCGACCAGCTCATCGTGCGCGGCGTTCGGCTGGCGTTCGTCAAGTTTCCAGCCAACCCGAACCTATGAAACCGCCAGGCCAGACGCCGCGGCGCGCGGGCGAAACGCGAACGCCAGGCCGAGGTAAACACATGGTGACAACGGCGCGACTCAAGCTGGCCATGGCGTGGCTGGCGCTGGCGGGCGCTGGCGGGCTGGGTCTGGCGCAGCCAAAGCCAACGCCGCAAAAGCCGGCGGCGCCGGCTGCCGGGACGCTCTATCCGCCCGCGCCGGAAGACAGCCTGCCGGAGGGGGCGTTTCTCCACAGCCAGCACCCAACCGGCGAGGTCGCCATCGCGGACAAGGAGCTGATCCGGTTCAACGGCGGCAAGCCGACGGTCAAGCTTGACTGTAACTACTGTCATTTGGTCGGGCCGGAGGAAACGCGCGCCGACGGCTTTGGCAAGTATCCGCTGGAGACGCCGGCATACCTCGAGCGCTTCGCCGGGCGCAAAGCGCCGGTCAGCCACTCGGCGTGTACGGCTTGCCACAGCTTCATGGTGACGCCGGGCAATCGCGCCCGCCTGGTCCAGCTCCAGGTCATGTGCGCCGTTTGCCATAACGGCCCGCCGGTCGGGCAAACGGCGAAAGATATTTACCGGTTTCCAAACCCGGCGCGCCGCCCCCAGTTCGGGGCGCTCTACTCGCACGCCATTTCCGCCCACGCCAAGGAAAGCTGTGAAAGCTGCCACCAGGTGCAGGCGCTCCCAGTCCTCGCGGGGACAAAGGAAGCGCCGATCCGTAACGTCTATGCGTCGCGGCCCGAGCACCGCGAGTGCTTTGCCTGCCACATTGAAAACGCCAAGGCGCTGACGGGCCGGGATGCCGCCCCGCCCTACGCCGGGGATTGCGCCGGCTGTCATCCGATGGAGAGCGATCCCGACCGCCGGCTGTTGCGCTCGCCGCGCTACACGGCGATCACGGCCGAGTTTCAGCACGGCGGCCCGCACGCCGTCTTCAACCGCCAGTGGAACCCACGCAAGCCGTTTGAAACCATCGAGTTCCTCAACGGGCTGGGCAAGGCGACGCCGCTCGCCGCGATGACGCATCCTGACGCGGCGGGCAAGCAGAGCGCGCTTTCCTGCAAGAGCTGTCATGGCAACCTGCTCGCGCTCGCGAAGGAGCTGCGCGACGCCCGCCCAAAGCGCGGCAAGAAGAGTCCGGAGGAGTTCGCCAAGGAAAAGCTGGCCTGGGACTGGCTTGTGCAAGTCTCCTTCCGGCGCGCCCCGACCTACCCGACCAACATCGCCTGCGCGGGTTGCCATGGCTTCGAGCGCATTGAGAAAGCCAACGAGCGGGACGCGAGGGAGCGCGTTCAGCGACTATCGCCCTTGCCTGGCTTCGCCCCGGCGCAGCATAGTTTCATTCCGGTATTCAACATTGGCAGCTGCGACAGCTGTCACCCGTCAACCGTGAGCAAGACAAAGCCGGAAAGCCATAAGCTCCGCCGCCCGGCGACGGAAGGCGGCCAGTGAACCGCGATGAGCGTTCGTATTCCCGCGCCCGAATTGTCGGATGCGTCCGCGTCGGCTGCCGTTCCAACGGAGCCGGCGCGGGAGGTCAGCCGCGCGCGCCGCGCGGCTTTTCTGGCGCTTCTGCGCGTCGAGCTGGATGAAGCCTGGGCCAGCGAGGCGCTGGATGCCGCGCTCGCTCGCGTCGCCCCGGCTGGCGCCGCCGAACAGATGGACGCCGACCGGCGGCTGGCCACCGAGGTCGTCCTAGGGACGCTTCGCTGGCGCGGCAAGCTAGACGCCCAAATCCGCGAGCAAACCGGGCGGGAGGTCGCCGCCCTCGATCCGGTCGCGCGCACCGCGCTCCGCATGAGTCTGTATCAGATCGCTTTCTTGACGCGCGCGCCAGCCTTCGCCGTTGTCCACGACGCGGTGGAGCTGGTCAAGCAGTCATCGGCGACGACGGGCGCGAGCGGGTTGGTCAACGCCGTCCTGCGCGAGATTTTGCGCAAGCGCGGCCTGGATGAAGACCGGCTGTCCCCCGCGCGGCGCATTCTCAAGAAGCCCGTTCCGCCGCCGCCGGTCAAGCGCGCGCGGCGTAAAGTCAGCGCTCCCCTGACCCCGCCCCGCGCAGAGCCCGCCACTATCGCGGATCGGGCGGCCGAGCTATCGCATCCGGCGTGGATGCTCAGCCACTGGGCGCGGGCGCTGGGCGAGGCGCGGGCGACCTGCATCGCCGCCGTGAACAACCTGCCGGCTCCGACTTTCCTCTGGCTCAACCCGCTGCGCGCGGACCCGCAGGTCACGCGGGCCGCGCTGGAAGCGGCGGGACTGACGCTGAAGCCCGTCGCCGGGCTTGACGCCGGCTATGAAGTCGCCGACGGCAGCCTCTCGGCCGTCAGCGCGCTCCTCGCCAGCGGCGCGGCGTATGCGCAGGACGCCGGCTCGCAGCGCGTCGCGCGCTGGCTAGGCGTCCAGCCCGGCCAACGGGCGTTGGATATGTGCGCCGCGCCCGGCGGCAAAACGGCCCAGCTCGCCGCGCAAATGCATAACGAAGGGAGCATCACGGCGCTTGACGCGCATGCCCATCGGGTGGCGGCGATGGAGCGCAATCTCGCCCGCCTTGGCGTTCAGATTGCCCGGTGCTATACGGCGGATGCCGCGGCGGAGACGCTGGTTTCAACCGCCGATCACCGGCGGTCACGCAAAAAGCTGCCTTTTTCGTTGTTCCCTGACTCGTTTGACGCCGTCTTGGTTGATGCCCCTTGCTCGGGAACCGGGACGCTCCGCCGCCACCCGGAGATCAAATGGCGCCTAACGCTGCGCAAGCTGGCCGAATTCGCCGGGATACAGTCCAAGCTGCTGTGGAACGCCGCGCGCGTCGTTCGGCCTGGCGGGACAATCCTTTACGCGGTTTGCTCGCTCGAGGCGCGCGAAGGCGAGGAAGTCGCGCGCGCCTTTCTCAAGCATCACCGGCACTTCGAGATCGCCCCCCCGCCCGATGCCGGCGACGCCCTGACCTGCGAAGGCTTTCTTCGCCTCTGGCCCGACCAAGACGGCACGGACGGCTTTTTCGCCGCCCGCCTGCGCCGCCGTCCCGCCTAGGGCTGAAGCGTCGCCGCCGTCCCGCAGGAGAAGGACTGACTGTGAAGATTGGCATCACGTGCTATTCGTCTTATGGCGGGAGCGGCATCGTCGCTTCCGAGCTTGGGCTGGAGCTGGCCGCCCGCGGTCACGAAGTGCATTTCATCTGCGCGACCTTGCCGCTGCGACTCTCGCGCATGTCCGACCGGATGCGCTTCCATGAGGTCGAGGCCACCAACTACGCCCTTTTCGACACCGCGCCCTACGCCCTGGCCCTGGCGGTTCGCATGGCGGACGTCGCGCTCGCCTACGAGCTCGATCTCCTGCACGTCCACTATGCGATTCCCCACTCGGTGAGCGCCTTCCTGGCGCGCGAGATGCTCAAGGACACTCGCCCCGTCCCGTTCATCACCACGCTTCACGGGACGGACATCACGCTGGTGGGGACGGATCGCTCCTACCTGCCCATCACGCGCTTTGCCATTCGCCAAAGCGACGGCGTGACCTCCGTCTCGGAGTATCTGCGCGCCGAGACTTGCCGCGAGTTCGACATCTGCGCGGACACCTCCATCGAGGTCATCCCCAACTTCATCAACAGCCAGTTGTATCAGCGGACGGAAAACCCGGATTTTCGGGCGACCTTCGCCAAGCCTGAAGAGCCGCTGCTCGTTCACATATCCAACTTCCGCGCCGTCAAGCGCGCCACCGACTGCATCCGCATCGCGGCGCGGCTGAGCCGCCGCCTGCCGGCGCGACTGGTCATGGTGGGCGATGGCCCGGAGCGCGCCCAGACGCAGTGGCTCGCCCGTCAGAAAGGCATCGCCGACCGGGTTCACTTCGTCGGCAAGCAGCCGGATATTCCAGCCTATTTGTCCATTGCCGATGTCTTGCTGCTGCCGAGCGAGTCGGAGTCGTTCGGGCTGGCGGCGCTGGAGGCCATGGCCTGCGAGGTGCCCGTCATTGCAAGCTGCACCGGCGGGCTGCCCGAACTCGTCACCCCCGGCGAAACGGGCTTTCTCGCGGAAGTCGGCGACATTCAAGCCATGGCCGAATACACCGAGCGCATCCTAACGGATGACGCGCTCCGCGCCCGGATGCGCAAAGCCTGTCGGAGCGTCGCGGTCGAGCGGTTCAACGCCAACGACATTGTCGCCCGCTACGAAGCCTATTACGCGCGCGTCGTCGAAAGCTTCGCCGCCCGACGCTAGGCGGCGAGGGCGGGCCGGACCAGCCAGCCTGACAAGCCCGCCCGCCGCGCCCGAGCCGGTCCTCCCGCAGCCGCGGGAGAAAATGCCAGCTTTTGGGCGAAAAGGTACAAAAAGGGCTTGGAATGTTCGAAAGAAGACGCTAGAGTAGCGCCACTTCGTACGATAGCGCACGAAGCCAAGGGCTTTACCAGTAGCGCGGCCACCCTGCCGTTGTCGCTGAGCGCGCGAATAGTACGCTTTTACCCTATAGATGACGTTTCGAGCGTTCATCCCGTTGCCATTCCCCCCCGAATTGCCATCGCCTGAGCGAGAGCGGGATGCGGCGACTCGATTGCTACCCTGAACAGAAGTGACCACGTCCCAGACCGGAGAACCGTGCCCCTTCGCCCGTCGCCAGCGCGATGGCTGGGCGGCGCGGCGTCCGCGCTCCACGACCGTGGCGACGCGCGACAGAGGGATTTGATATGGCTCAACATTTCCACCGCAGCATGAATACCATCGCGAAGGTTTCGATCTTCGGGGCGGTGTTCATCATTGGGTTCAGCGCGTGGCTGCTGCTCGAAGTTAACCGCTCGTCGAATGTCACTAACGTGGGCATCGCCCTGCCGCAGCCAGTGCAGTTCAGCCACCAGCACCACGTCGCCGGCCTTGGCATTGAATGCCGCTATTGCCACACCTCGGTCGAGCATTCGGCTTTTGCCAACATCCCCCCGATCTCGACCTGCATGAACTGCCATCAGCAAATCTGGTTTGGAGCGCCCATGCTGGAGCCGGTTCGCGCGAGCTGGAAGTCCGGGCAGGCGCTGGAGTGGAATCGGGTTCACAACCTTGGCGACTACGTCTATTTCAATCACGGCGTCCACGTGCAAAAGGGCATTGGGTGCGTGTCTTGTCACGGGCGGGTGGATCAGATGCAGCTCATCTACAAAGACCAGCCCCACACGATGGAGTGGTGCCTGAGCTGTCACCGCAATCCGGCGCAGCATATCCGCCCGCGCGACCAGGTCTTCAATATGACGTGGAAGCCTGAAGACATCGGCGAAACGCAAGCCGCCCTGGGCGCGCGTCTCGTCAAGGAATACAACATCGAGCCGGCCCGCAAGCTCACGAGCTGCTCGACTTGTCACCACTGAAGCGCGACGCCATGACCGATCATTCCGCACGCCCATCTATCCCCGCGCCGCCGGCCGCCGCTGCGCCGGAGCCAGCCCACTGGCGCGGCATCGAGCGCCTGCTGGCCGATCCCGACGCCCAAGCGGCGCTCGCCGAGACGTTTCCCCGCCAGGCGTCCCTGCTTGGCGACGCCCTCGACCGGCGCCACTTCCTCAAGATCATGGGCGCGTCGTTTGGCTTGGCCGGACTCACCGCCTGTAGCGCTTATCCTGACGACGGCAAGATCGTGCCGTATGTCAAAGCGCCAGAGGAAATCGTTCCAGGCAAGCCACTTTTTTACGCGTCCACGTTCAGCCTGGGGAGCTTGACGACGGGCGTGCTCGTCGAGAGCCACATGGGCCGCCCGACGAAAATCGAGGGCAACCCCGACCATCCGGCCAGCCTGGGCGCGACGGACCTGTTCGCGCAGGCCGCCATTTTGACGCTCTATGACCCGGAGCGCTCCCAGGCCACGCGCTATTACGGCGACGCCCGCCCCTACGACATGTTTTTGCGCGACCTGCGCAAGTCGCTCGACCAGCACCGCGCCAATCAGGGCGCGGGGCTGCGGATACTGACCGAGACCGTCGTCTCGCCGACGCTCGGAGCGCAACTGCGGCGCGTGCTGAAGGAGTTCCCGCAAGCCCAGTGGGTACAGTACGAGCCATGCGGTCGCGATGCCGTCCGCGCCGGGGCCAAGCTCGCCTTTGGCCGCGCCGTCGCCACGCAGTACCAGCTTGAAGCCGCCGACATCGTGGCGGCCTTCGACGCCGACTTCCTCGCCGCTGGCCCCGGCAATGTTCGCTACGCCCATGACTTCAGCCTTCGCCGCCGCGCGCGCCTCGGGCAGGAAGCGACCAAGCGCATGTCGCGGCTCTACATGGTCGAGTGCACGCCAACGGCGACCGGGACGGTAGCCGATCACCGCCTTGCCGTCCGCCCCAGCGAGCTAATTGAAATCGCCAATGCGGTCGCCGTCGGGCTCGGCGTTGAAACCGGGCGGCCAGCGCAACCGCCGGCCGCCCACGCCAAATTCGTCGAAACGCTCGTCAAGGACCTCCAGGCCCACGCCGGACAGAGCCTCTTTCTGGCTGGCGATTACCAGCCGGCGGCGCTCCATGCCCTAGCGCATGCCGTCAACGCCAAGCTCGGCAATGTCGGTAAGACGCTCGTTTACACCGATGCGCCGGAAGTCGCGCCGACCGACCAGGAAGCCGATTTCCGGCGCTTGGTCGCCGAGATGCACGCCGGAGCGGTCGAGACGCTCGTCATCCTGGATGGCAATCCGGCTTACGCGGCCGCGGCGGACGTTGACTTCGTCGGCGGCTTGCAGAAGGTCAAGCTGGCCGTCCATCTCAGCCTCTATTTCGACGAGACCTCCGCCCGCTGCCACTGGCACATTCCAGCCTCGCACTTCTTGGAAACGTGGGGCGATGCGCGGGCGCATGACGGGACGGCTTCCATCCAGCAGCCGCTCATCGCGCCGCTTTACAAAGAAACCAAGTCGCCAATCGAGCTGCTGGCGGCGTTTCTCGGCGAGTTCAACCAGAACGGCGATGAGATCGTCCGCGACTTCTGGCAGCGCAATTTGGCGCAACTGACATCCGGCAGGGCGTTCGAGCCGACGCTGACCGGAGCGGTCACGATTGGGCGCAACGCTGTCGGGCTGCAAAACGAGTTCGACAAGCAGTGGCGGCGGACGCTCCACGACGGCTTTCTCGCGGGTTCCGCCTTTAAGCCAGTGGAAGTCGCCCTCGCCGGCAATGTGGCCGAAGCGATGAAAGCGCTCCCGGCGGCCTCCGGCGGCGGTTTGGAAATCGCGTTCCGACCCGACCCGACCATTTATGACGGGCGCTTCGCCAACAATGGCTGGCTTCAGGAAACGCCCAAGCCCCGAACCAAGCTCACCTGGGACAACGCCGTGATTATGTCGCCCCGCACGGGCGCAAAGCTGGGCGTGACTCGGACGCATGACGCCGATCCCTATGCCGTCGTCGAAGTCGCCGTCGGCGGGCGCAAAGTCCGCGGCGCGGCGCTGGTGATTCCCGGTCACCCCGACGACGCGCTGACCATCCACCTCGGCTATGGGCGCGAGCGCGCCGGCAGCGTCGGCAACGGGGCCGGCTTCAATGCCAACCTGCTCCGCGCGGCGGACGCGCTGTGGCACGCGCGGGAGGCCAGCGCGACCAAGACCGGCGAGACGGCGCGGCTCGCCTGCACGCAGATGCACTGGGAAATCGAGGCCGCTGGCGCGTTCGAGCGCCGGCAGCTGGTTCGGGAGGCGACGCTGGCGGAATATCTCTCCGACCCGCAGTTCGCCCGCACTGAATTCGACGACCCGAAAGCGCGCAAGCTGACGATGTTTGAGCCGCCCGACGATTATTCGCAGGGCTATGCCTGGGGCATGGTCGTGGATATGAACGTCTGCACCGGCTGCCAGGCCTGCGTGGTCGCCTGCACGGCGGAAAACAACATCCCCATCGTGGGCAAGGCGGAAGTGCTGCGCGAGCGCGAGATGCACTGGATTCGGATTGACCAGTACTACGCCGGCGACCCGACCGACCCCAACCTCGCGCTGCACCTGCAACCGGTCATGTGTCAGCACTGCGAAATGGCGCCGTGCGAGCTGGTTTGCCCCGTCGCCGCGACGACGCACAGCCCGGAAGGCATCAACGAGATGACCTATAACCGGTGCGTCGGCACGAAGTACTGCGCCAACAACTGCCCCTACAAGGTGCGGCGGTTCAATTTCCTGCACTATTCGGACTACGACACGCCGGTTCTGAAGCTCGGCCGCAACCCGGACGTGACCGTCCGAACGCGCGGCGTGATGGAAAAGTGCACCTACTGCATTCAGCGCATCAACGCGGCGCGCATCGAGGCCGAAAAAGAGGATCGGCGCATCCTGGACGGCGAAGTGATCACGGCTTGTCAGGCGGCTTGCCCGACGCAGGCCATCATCTTCGGCGACATCAACGATCCCCAGAGCCGGATCGCGCAACTGCGCAAGGAGCCAACGAGCTACGGGCTTTTGGCCGAACTCAACGTCCGCCCGCGCACGTCGTACCTGGCGAAGGTGCGTAACGTCCACCCCGACCTCGCGCCAGCGCGGAAGAAAGCGCCCGGACACGGGGCCGGGCAGGGCGATGGCGGCAGCCACAACGGTCAATCGAGCGGCGACGGGACGCATGACGCGCCAAAGGAAAGCCATTCGCCGGGCCACTGATGAATCACAGGAGCGACCACTTGTATGCCAGCGTCTAACGAACTCGAACCATCCGTGTCGCCGACCAGCCGGCTGCCGGTCATTGGTCCCGGACACACCTACGCCAGCATCAATGAGAAGATCAGCGCTATCGTCTTGCTTCGGGGCACGACCTTTGGCTGGCTGGTCGGCTTCGGCATCGCCTTCATGATCTTCATGATGATGCTCGGCTCGATCAGCTATCTGCTGTACAAGGGCGTCGGCGTCTGGGGCATCAACAACCGGGTGGGGTGGGGCTTCGACATCATCAACTTCGTCTGGTGGATCGGCATTGGTCACGCCGGGACGCTCATTTCGGCGATTCTCTTGTTGCTGCACCAGAAGTGGCGCACCTCGATCAACCGCTTCGCTGAAGCGATGACGCTCTTCGCCGTCGCCTGCGCGGGCCTGTTTCCGGTGCTGCACCTGGGGCGGCCGTGGTACGCCTACTTTCTCTTCCCCTATCCGAACACGATGGGGATGTATTTTCCGCAGTTCCGCAGCCCGCTCGAATGGGACGTGTTCGCCGTCTCGACCTACGCCAGCGTCTCGCTGGTGTTCTGGTACGTCGGCTTGATTCCCGACCTAGCGACGCTGCGCGACCGGGCGCGCAATTGGTTCACCAAAACCATTTACGGGTTTTTCTCGCTCGGCTGGCGCGGCTCGGCGCGGCACTGGCACCGGTACGAGTCGATCTATCTGCTGCTGGCGGGGCTTTCGACGCCGCTCGTGCTGTCGGTGCACACCATCGTCAGCTTCGACTTCGCGGTTTCCATCATTCCGGGCTGGCACGCGACGTTCTTTCCGCCCTACTTCGTCGCCGGGGCCATTTACGCCGGGTTCGCCATGGTGCTGACGCTGGCGATTCCGGTGCGCTGGGTGTACGGGCTGGAGGATTTCATCACCGACAAGCACCTTGAAAACATGGGGCTGATTACGCTCGTGACCGGCAACATGGTGGGCTACGCCTATATCATGGAGCTGTTCTACGGCTGGTATAGCGCCAACGAGTACGAGCAGTTCATGGTGCACAACCGCGTGCTGGGGCCCTACTGGGCGCTCTACGTGGCGCTCATCGTGTGCAACATCATCGCGCCGCAGTTCCTCTGGTCGAAGCGCATTCGGCGCAACGCCTGGTGGCTGTTCGGGATTTCGATGTTCGTCAGCGTCGGCATGTGGCTGGAGCGGTACGTCATCATCGTCGTGAGCCTGCACCGCACTTTCCTGCCGTCGGGCTGGGGCACGTATGCCGGGACGTTTTGGGACTGGACGCTCTACATCGGCACGATGGGCTTCTTCCTGACGCTGCTGTTCCTGTTCATTCGGCTGCTGCCGATGATTTCCATGTCTGAAATGCAAATGCTCCTGCCGGGCGCGAGCGGCGCGCCGCAGAAAGGAGAGGCGAAGTCATGAAGCCGAGCACCCGATCGCGTTACTACGGCGTGTTGGCCGAGTTTGCGTCGCCGGCGGCGCTGGTCGCGGCAGCCCGCGCCACGCACGACGCCGGCTATCGCAAATACGACGCCTATTCGCCCTTCCCCATCGAAGAGCTGGCGGACGCCATGCATGACCACAAGAACCCGATTTCCAAGATCGTGTTTTTCGCCGGGCTGACCGGCGCCTGCGTCGGGTTCGGCATGCAGGCCTACGCCAACTTGATTCACTACCCAATGAACATTGCCGGGCGACCGCTCTACGCCTGGCCGATGTTCATTCCGATCACCTTCGAGTGCACGGTGGCGTTCGCGGCCTTTACGGGCGTGCTGGCGATGCTGGCGCTCAACGGGCTGCCGATGCCGCACCACCCCCTTTTCGATGTGCCGAGCTTTTCGCAGGCGACGCAGAGCCGATTCTTTCTCTGCATCGAGTCGGCCGATCCGAAGTTTGACCCCGAAGGGGTTCGCAAGTTTCTGGAAGGCCTGAAGCCAATGGAGATTCATGATGTTGAGAATCAGTAGGGGTCAGGGCCGGTGGCGGCAAGTCGTCTGGGCTGGCGTCGCGGCGGCGCTCCTCGCCGGCGGCGCGGGCTGCAAGCAGAAGATGAGCTACCAGCCGCGCTATGACCCGCTCGAGCGAAGCGAGACCTTCAATGACCGGTCGTCGGCGCGCCCGCTGCCAGCCGGGACGGTCGCGCGCGGCTTTCTGCGCGACGACCCGGAAGTCTTCCTAGGGCGCAAGGAAAACGGCGACTACGCGACGGAGTTCCCCTTTCCGATTACCGAGGAGGTCATGAGGCGCGGACAGGAGCGATTCACGATCTACTGCACGATGTGCCATGGCTTTTCGGGCTATGGCAACGGGATGATCGTGCAACGCGGCTTTTCGCCGCCGCCGTCCTTCCATGCCCCGGAAACCCGCGAGAAAAGCGTGGGCTACTACTTTGCCGTCATCACCAATGGGTATGGCGCGATGCCTGGTCACGCGCACCAGATTCCGGTCTCCGACCGGTGGGCGATCGTGGCGTACGTCCGGGCGCTTCAGTTGAGCCAGAACGCCAGTCTCGACGATGTGCCGGCCGCCCATCGCAGCGCCCTTGACGCCCCGCCCCCCGCGCCGATGAACTCGCGCTCGGCAGACCCGCACTCGGCGAACTCACACTCGGGAGGAGCGCGCTGATGAGCCACGATCCGATGCAAACGCAGTGGGACGCCCCCGTGCCGTCAGCCGTCAAGCGGCTTCAAGCGCCGGCGCTGATCATCGGCGCGCTGGGCGCGCTGGGCGCGATTATCGCGGCCGTCCTTGATTTTCGGCAGTTCCTGCACGCTTACCTGTTCGCCTTCACCTTTTGGAACGGCGTGACGCTCGGCGCGATGGCGCTGCTGATGATTCAGTACCTGACCGGCGGCGGCTGGGGCATTCTCGGACGGCGGGCGATGGAAGCCGCCACGCGCAACATGTGGCTGATGGCGATTTTCTTTCTGCCGATTCTGGCCGGCGTGTTGCTCAACAAGCTCTACATCTGGACAGATGCCGCGCGGGTTCACGCCGACCATCACCTGCACCAAAAGGAAACCTATCTGAACGTGCCGTTTTTCCTGGGGCGGCTGGCGTTTTACTTCACGGTGTGGCTGGTCTGGGCGCATTTCCTGAATCGCTGGTCGCTTCAGCAGGATCAGAGCGGCGACAAGCGGCTGGCGCAGAAGCTGCGAAACCTGAGCGGCCCCGGCATCCTCGTCATGGCGATTACCATGACCTTTTCCAACATCGACTGGCTGATGTCGCTGGAGCCGTACTGGTTTTCCTCGATGTACCCGCTCATCAACATGGTGGGCAACCTGCTTTCGGCCGTGTGCTTCACGGTCGCCATCGTGGCGCTCATGTCCGACAGCGCGCCGTTCAAGGGTCTCATCAGCTCCAAGCACTTCCGCGATTTCGGCAACCTGATGCTGGCCTTCACGATGCTGTGGACCTACACCTCGCTGTCGCAGTTTCTCATCACCTACTCCGGCAACCTGCCGGAAGAGACGCCCTGGTACTTGAACCGACTCAACGGGGGCTGGGGCTACGTGGCGGCCAGCTTGCTCGTCGGTCATTTCATGCTGCCCTTCGCGGTGCTGCTCCAGCGACAGGTCAAGGATCCCGGCAAGCCGCTCATTTACGTCGGCGCGTTCATCATCTTCATGCGCCTGGTGGACTTGTTCTGGTGGATCAAGCCAACCTACGACGCCGGGCATGGCTTCCACGCGGTCGAGCATCTCTCGCGCTTTAGCGTGTCATGGATGGACATCGCCGCGCCGCTGGCAATTGGCGGCATCTGGGTGTGGTTCTACCTGCGCAACCTCGAGCAACGGCCGCTGATTCCGCGGCACGACCCGAATATCAAGGAGGCGTTTGCCCATGGCGGACACTAAGCCCGACAAATCCGACCACGCCAAAGACCGCCACTTGCCCAACGGCGTCGGCTTCGAGCAAAGCGATGCCAACGTCAAGGCGGTGTTCGGCGTCGGCATCGCGGTGCTGATCTTCACGCTCTGCTGCGCCGTGGTCATCAATGTGCTCTATGGCTATCTCGACGAGCGGGGCAACCGGGTCGTCCAGCCTAAAACGGAGCGCGCCAAGGACGAGCCGCGCATCGTCAACGACAACGAGCCGCCGCTGCAGGAATCGCCCGAAGCCGACATGCGCGAATGGCGCGCCAGGGAAGAGACGCTGCTGCAGAGCTACGGCTGGGTCTCCAAGGAAAGAGGCATTGCGCATATTCCCATCGAGCAGGCGATGAAGCTAACGCTCGAGCGCGGGCTGCCGAGCAGCAAGCGCCTGGCGGCATTCAACGCGCCAACCGGAACGCGCCGCCCCGGCGGGACGGGAATGCCCTTGATCGACAAGGAGGAGGTGCTGCGGCACTCTGGCGACTCGAACTCAGGCCGGCCGCTGCCGCGCCCGGCGGCCGTCAAGGCGGCTGTCAATCAGCCCGCTCAGGCATCGTCCGCGCCTAGCTTGGCCAAGGACGACCGCGGAGCGACTAACAACACTACAAACAGCCCGGCAAATGGCGCCGCCGGCGTGCACTGAAGCCGCGCCCGCGCGGGTCGAGGCGAGGTGTCAAGGCGAGGTAAGGAATCATGAATTGCGTCCTCAAAGCCGCGTTATTGGTCGCGGTTGGCGGCTGGCTGAGCGTTTCCGCGGCGCTCGCTCAATATGGCGCAGGGCAACAGGTTGAAATGCCCGCCCAGTCCGGCATGCCGTCTGGCTCGCCGGAACTGCTCAAGCAAATCGGCGTCACGCAGAACCTTGGCGCGCAGCTTCCGCTGGATGTCCAACTGCGGGACGAGACCGGCGTCGAGCGCCCGCTTCAGACCTACTTCACGGATAAGCCGGTCATTCTCGCGCCGGTCTATTTCACCTGCCCGATGCTGTGCACGCAGATCATCAATGGCATCATCAAGGGTCTGCGGGAAGTTCACTACACGCCGGGGCAGGATTTCGAGGTCGTCATCGTCAGCATTGACCCGCGCGAAACCGCCGAACTTGCCGCCGGCAAGAAAGGCAGCTACCTCAAGCGCTATGGGCGACCCGGCACGGAACAGGGCTGGCACTTTCTGACCGGGCGCGAGGAAGAGGTATCGCGCCTGGCGGCGGCGCTAGGCTTCCGCTACGCCTGGGATGAAGCCACGCAACAGTACGCTCACGCGAGCGCCATCATGGTCGCCACGCCGCAGGGCCAACTCTCGCACTATTTCTACGGGGTCGAATACCGCCCGAACGATTTGCGCTTCGCGCTCATTCAATCATCGCAGGGCAAGATTGGCAGCCCGGTCGAGCAGGTTTTGCTCTATTGCTTTCACTATGACCCAGTGACAGGCCGCTACACCCCCATGATTTTGACGGCCGTCAAGATTTTCGCCGCGCTGACGGCGCTCGCCATGGGGAGCCTCATCGGCTATTTCCTCTGGCAAGAACGCAAAGAACGGCGGACGCCGGCGGCGACTTCCAGCGCCGCCAACGCTGGATAGGGATGTTGTCATGACGCCATTGACCTTATTGACCACGTTTCTCGGCTGGGCGGCCCTGGCTTTTCGCTTGCCGCTGTTCCCAGAGCAAGCCTCCACCCACGCGCCGCATGTGGACGCCCTTTATTTCTTCATGCTCGCGGTGTGCGGCGGCGTCTCGATAGCGATCGTTGTGCTGATTTTCTACTTCGCGGTTCGGTATCGCCGACAAACGCCCGACCAGCTAGCCGAGGAAGCGGACGTGCCGGTCGCGCTGGAGTGGGCCTGGATCATCATTCCGTCGCTTTTCTTCATGTCGTTTTTCGGCTGGGGCGCCTGGCTGTACTTTCAAGATGCCAAGGCGCCCAAGGACGCGCTCGAGATTGCCTGCACGGGGCGCCAGTGGATGTGGAAGTTTCAGCATCCCGACGGCCAGCGCGAAATCAACATGCTGCACATTCCGGTCGGCAAGCCGGTCAAGCTCGTCATGGTATCGGAAGATGTGATCCACAGCATGTTCGTGCCGGCGTTTCGCATCCACATGGATGTCATTCCAAAGCGCTACACTGAAGTGTGGTTCGAGGCGACGAAGCCGGGGACCTACCACATGTTCTGTTCGCAGTATTGCGGCACGGAGCACGCCAACATGATTGGCTCCGTGGTGGCGCTGGAGCCGCATGAGTACCAGACGTGGCTCAACGGCGCGGCGACCGGCTCGCTGGCCCTGCGCGGCGAGGGCTTGTTCAACAAGCTAGCCTGCAACGGCTGCCACACGGGCGACGCCGAGGCGCGGGGGCCATACCTGCCCGGCCTCTACGGGCGCAACGTTCAGTTGACGACCGGCGAAGTCATCGTGGCGGATGAAAACTACATTCGGGAATCCATCATCAAGCCCGGCGTCAAAATCGCGGCCGGCTACGACAACATCATGCCCGGCTATGACGGGCAACTGACCGAAGAGCAAATCATCGAGCTCGTGGCTTATATCAAGCACTTGGGCAAGAAGTATGACCAGTTTGAGCCGGTCGCGCCGCCGACGGCCCCCGCGCCGCGCCCGGCCGGTCAAAACCCGGATCAGACCTTGCCGACTGGAAACGTCAAGCCAAGCGCAACGCCCCCGGTAACGGCGCCCGCCCCGTCGCGCCCGGCGTCGGAAGGCGCGCGCCCGACATCGAACTGACTCCGCCCGTTGGCGGGCCGTAACCCGCATCGAGTGACGCTATGATTGAAGAAAACGTCTCCTTGCCGCGCATTCATTATCTGAACTCCCATTACGGGTGGAAGTCCTGGCTGTTTACAACCGACCACAAGCGGATCGGTTTGCTCTACATGATTTCCATCACGCTGATGTTCTTCCTCGGCGGCTTTTTCGCGCTGCTCATTCGGCTCGAGCTGCTTACGCCGCAGGCGGACATGTTCAACGCGGATACCTACAACAAGTTTTTCACGCTGCACGGGGTTATCTTGATTTTCTTCTTCCTCGTGCCCTCGATTCCAGGGACGCTAGGCAACTTCCTCATCCCCCTGATGATTGGGGCGAAGGACGTCGCCTTTCCAAAGCTGAACTTGTTGAGCTGGTACATCTTCGTCATTGGCTCGCTGTTTACGCTGTGGGTCGTGGCCGTGGGCGGGATTGACACGGGCTGGACGTTCTACACGCCCTACAGCACGACCTTCGCTAACACGCACGTCATCGCGGCCACCCTGGGCGTGTTCTTCACCGGGTTCTCCTCGATTTTGACCGGGCTGAACTTCATCGTCACCATCCACAAGATGCGCGCGCCGGGGCTGACGTGGTTCCGCCTCCCGCTCTTCATCTGGTCGCTGTATGCGACGAGCATCATCCAGGTGCTGGCCACGCCGGTGCTGGGCATCACGATGGTGCTGATCGCCGTCGAGCGGTTCGCCAAGGTTGGGATTTTCGATCCGGCGCTGGGGGGCGATCCGGTGCTCTTTCAGCACATGTTCTGGTTCTACTCGCACCCGGCCGTGTACATCATGATTTTGCCGAGCCTGGGCGTGGTGAGCGAGCTGATTTCGGCTTTCACGTGGAAGCGCGTCTTTGGCTACAAGTTCGTCGCCATCTCGTCGCTGATGATCGCCATCTTCAGTTTCATCGTCTGGGGCCACCACATGTACGTCTCCAGCATGTCGATCTACGCCGGCATGCTGTTTTCGATTCTGAGCTACCTGGTGGCCGTCCCATCGGCGGTCAAGGTCTTCAACTGGACGGCGACGCTTTACAAAGGCTCGGTCTCGTATGATACCCCGATGCTCTACGCGCTGGGCTTCATCGGGCTGTTCACAATTGGCGGGCTGACGGGACTGTTCCTGGCCTCGATGGGGCTTGACCGCCACCTGCACGACACCTACTTCGTCATCGCCCACTTCCACCTCATCATGGTGGGCGGCGCGGTCATGGGTTACTTCGGCGGGCTGCACTACTGGTGGCCAAAGATGTTCGGCCGGATGTACCCCGAATGGTGGGGCCGCCTGAGCGCGCTGATCGTCTTTGTCGGATTCAACCTGTCGTTCTTCCCTCAGTTCATCATTGGCTATCTGGGAATGCCGCGGCGCTACCATGTCTATGCGCCGGAGTTTCAGGTGCTCAACGTGATGTCCACGGCTGGCTCGTCCATTCTGGGCGTGGGCTACTTACTGCCGCTGGTTTACCTCATCTGGTCGCTGCGCTACGGCAAGGTGGCGGCGAACCCCTGGAAAGCCAAGGGGCTGGAGTGGGAAACCGCGTCGCCGCCGCCGCCGGAAAACTTCCTCGAACAGCCTATCGTGACCGAAGAAGCCTACAACTACCCGACGCGTCCGGCGCACTCGCCCCGACACGCCGGCAAGCTGACCGGCGGATTGGCGCAACCAGCGGGCGCGACCGGCAAAGGAAGGGAGGCCGAAGTTGTCTAACGCACACAGCCCTGTCGCCCATCACTTCTACACCGTCGAGCAGCAGAAGGACTCCGCCACCATCGGCATGTGGCTCTTTCTGGCGACCGAAATCCTGCTCTTTGGCGCATTATTCACGGCTTATGCCGTGTATCGGTACAGATTCCCCGACGCCTTCATGGTCGCCAGCTCCCGCATGGACTGGAAGATGGGCGGACTGAACACGCTGTTTCTAATTATCAGCAGCGTCACCATGGTTTTCGCCGTGTCGTCTGCCGAGAAGGGCCGGCGCGGCGGATTGCTGGGCTTTTTGGCGGCGACCGGCTTTTTCGGGACGCTGTTCCTGGTCGTGAAATACTTTGAGTATATGCACCACTACCACGACCGCGACGTGCCGGGCCTGAACTTTCACTGGACGGGCGCGCCCGAGCTTGCCAATGGGGCGCAGATGTTTTTCTTCCTGTATTTCTTCATGACCGGCCTGCACGCCCTGCACATGCTCGTCGGGCTGGGATTGCTCATCTGGATTTTCATTACAGCCTACCAGGGGAAGTACTCGCCCGAATATTACAACCCGGTCGAGATGTTCGGGCTGTATTGGCACTTTGTCGACTTGGTCTGGATTTTCCTTTTCCCGTTGCTTTATTTGCTCGGCGCGCACCTTCCGCCGGGCGGCGGCGGTCATCACTGACGAGGCGGTTCGCTGTATGGCACACGAGACAACACACGAGACAATACACGAGACGACGCGCCCCGCCGGACATCCCGCGAACGGGTCTGACCACGCCCACCACAGCATTTCGGCGACGACGTGCCTGATGGTGTTCGCGGCGCTTGTGATTGGCACGGTCGCGACGGTCTGGACGGCGAGCATGGACCTGGGCGCGCTCAACACGCCGGTCGCGCTGGCCATTGCGATTGGGAAAGCGACGCTCATCATTCTGTATTTCATGCACGTCCTCTACAGCAAATGGCTGACGCGGACGGTCGTGATCAGCTCGTTTTTCTTCCTGATCATCATGTTTGGCCTGACGTTCGCCGATTACTTCACCCGCGAGAAGACGCGCGAGATACCATCGCTGTATTCCTCCGACCCGATTCTCAAGCAGCAGTAGCCCTGCGACGCGATTGTTTCAATCCGCTATGCCGAAATCCCTTTCCATCGCTTCTCCAGCGCCGCTTTTGACGACCGCGCTCCGTGATCGCCTGGCGGCGTACTGGGCGCTCGTCAAGCCGCGCATCACGTTCGAAGTCGTGCTGATCGCCGCCTTCGGCTTCATCCTTGGAACGCCAGGCGACTTCGACTGGCTGCGCTTTTTTCACGCGATGCTGGGCATCGGTCTGCTTTCCGGCGGCATCGCGGCGCTCAACCAGTGGATGGAGCGGGAAGCCGATGGCAAGATGCGCCGGACAGCGACGCGCCCCATTCCAAGCGGTCAGGTGACGCCGTTTCAGGCGTTGCTGTTCGGCATCACGCTGACGGCGGCGGCCGAGGCGTACTTGTGTCCGACGGTCAACCCGCTGACGGCGCTGCTGGGGCTCGCCACGGCAATTGGCTACGTTTGGATTTACACGCCGCTCAAGACGCGGACCTGGCTTTCCACCGCCATCGGCTCCTTCCCGGGCGCCATGCCGCCGCTGGTGGGCTGGGCGGCGGCGTCCGGCGCGCTTTCGGCGGAAGCCTGGACGCTGTTCGCCATTATGTTTTTCTGGCAGTTTCCGCACTTTTACGCCATCGCCTGGATGTACCGCGAAGACTACCGGCGAGCAGGCATTGGCATGCTGCCGGTCATCGAAGCCGATGGTCGCCGGACGATTCGGCAAACGCTCGTCACCGGTTTCATCACGGTTGGACTGAGTCTGGCGCCCTTCTGGCTGGGCTTGTCCGGCTGGGTCTACCTCATCGGCGCGCTCGCGCTGGGCGGATTATTCTTGCACTCCTGTCTCGTCCTGGCGCGGACGCGAACCAATCTGGCAGCTAGGCGCGTGTTGCGGGCGTCAGTGGTTTATCTTCCGCTGTTGTTTCTGCTGATGACGCTCGACCGCGCCTGAGCGCGGGGCGTCGCGAGCGCCATCCGTCACGAACTTCAACACCGGGGAGATGCAGTCATGCCCATCAAATTCACTACGGTGGACGCCTTCACGGACAAGCCCTTCCGTGGAAATCCGGCAGCCGTGTGCCTGCTTGAGAAAGCGATTGACCAGCGCCTGATGCAGGCTATCGCCTTGGAGATGAACCTTTCGGAAACGGCTTTTGTTTTACCGGAAGACGCCGGCGGATGGCGGTTGCGGTGGTTTACGCCCGAAGCCGAGGTTCGCTTGTGCGGGCATGCGACTTTGGCGGCGGCGCATGCGCTTTATGAGCAAGGGCAAGTCGCGCTGAATGACATTGTGTTTTTTCACACGGCGAGCGGGCTGCTTTCCTGCGCCCGTCAGGAAGACGGCGACATTGAGATGGATTTCCCCGCCATACCGGTCGCGCCGACGGTGGCGCCAATGGAACTGTTCGCCGCGCTGGGCGCGCCGCTGGCTTATGTCGGCGCCAGCGAGTCGAATTACCTTGTCGAAGTCGAGCACGAGGAGACGCTGCGCGCCATTCAGCCGGACTTTCGGCTGCTGTCCAAGCTGCCCAAGTGGGGCACCATTGTGACGTGTCGCGCCGCGCCGCAGCAAGGCGAGTCAGACCACGACTTCGTCTCTCGCTTTTTTGCGCCGGCCAAGGGTGTCGGCGAGGATCCCGTGACCGGCTCCGCCCACTGTTCGCTTGGCCCTTACTGGAGCGAAAAGCTCGGCAAGACCAAACTGATTGGATTCCAGGCTTCAAAGCGCGGCGGCATCGTGCGCGTCGAGAGCCGTGGCGAGCGCGTCACCCTGGGCGGGCGGGCCGTCACCGTCATGCATGGCGTCATCGAGGCTTGAGCGAGCTTTTTCACGCTTCGCTTGCCAACACCAGTCGCGGGCGCTCCCTTTTTTACAGTCTGTGCCCGGCGGCGAGCGGGAAAATACTTTCCCGCTCATTCACATTGTGTTCACATGAGTGCGAATAATGACGTTACGTGTGGCTTACAACGCCAAACGAACTTTGAAAAGGTTCCAGCGGCGGAAAGCGTTTCAAGCGCCGGAGGTCCTTGAGGCCGCCGGGTGGGCAAGTCGCGTTTTCTCCGTCCAAAGTTCCATTTTCGTCCTCTGTAAATTTAGGGAGAATCATCATGCGAGATGTTTTGCGACTGAAGTGGCTCTGGCTGCTTGCGGTGGCAGTCGGCTTAGCCTTCCCGGCGCAAACGTGGGCGCAAGCCCAGGCGACAACCGGGCAAATCGCTGGGGTGGTGACGGATCAAACCGGCGCCTCCATTGCCAATGCGACCGTGACGGCTGAGAACGCGCAAACCGGCTTCAAGCAAACCACGACCTCCAAAGCCAATGGCGAGTATGTGCTCGTGCAGTTGCCGGTTGGGAGCTACAACATTACGGCGGAAGCCTCCAACTTTACGGCGACCACCGTGGAGAATGTCACCGTGATCGTCGGGCGGACATTCAACCTCAACCTGACGCTCGGCGTTGGCGCGGTGACCGGCGAGGTCATTGAAGTCACGGCCAGCGGCGTCAGCATTCAAACAACCCGCAGCGAGGCGGATGCGATCCAGAACTCCACCGCCATTCAGAACCTGCCCATCAACGGTCGTCGCTTCCAGGACTTCGTGACGCTATCTCCCAATGCGCAGGTCGAGCCGCGGCGGCAGCAGATTTCGCTCTCCGGTCAGCGCGGCATCTACGGCGCAAACGTGAACGTGGACGGCATGGACTACAACCAGCCGTTCTTCGGAGGGATTCGCGGCGGCGAACGCTCCAACTCGGCGTTCACCATTCCGCAGGAATCCATCCGGGAGTTCCAGGTCGTATCGGCGGGCTACTCAGCCGAGTTCGGGCGCTCGACCGGCGGCACGGTCAACGCCGTCACCAAGAGCGGCACGAACGAGTTTCACGGCACGGCCTTTTATCTCATCCGCCCCCAGGAGGCGGCCCGCACTAACGACTTCTTCCGCGCTCAGGAAGCCCAGTTTCGTCTTCAGGGCATCACCGGTAACATCAATGCAGCTCCGACACAGCAGCAATTTGGCGGCTCGGTCGGCGGGCCGATTTTCAAGAACAAGTTCTTCTTCTTTTTCGCCTACGAGCAGCAGCGGCTGCGCCAGACGCGCAGCACCGCTTTCCCCAACCTGGCGCTGGTCAACCCTGGCTCGCTGACGCCTTCGCAGCAGGCGGTATTCAACTTCTACGCCAACGAGCAGGGCAACTTCCAGCAGACCAACGACGCCTGGGCGCCCCTCCTGCGCCTGGACTGGCAGGTCAACAGCAAGAACTTGCTGACTGTCCGCTATAACTTCAGCTTCAATCGCGCGCTCAACGCCAACTCGAACGGACCGCAGATTTTCCCGACCACGAACAGCTCGCTGGCCAACAACGGGGCGGAGCGTAACCGGAACAACATTGGCGTGGTCTCGCTCAACACGACGCTGACCTCGAATTTGTTCAACGAGTTTCGCTTCCAGTTCGCGCGCGAAGATCGCCCGCGCGCCTCAAACTCTACCCGCCCGACGTTCAACAGCTTCATTGGCAACGTGGGGGCGGTGGCCTTCCTGCCAACGACGCAGTACGACACCCGCACGCAGTTCGTCAACAACTTGACGTTTCTGGCCGGCAACCACACCATGAAGTTCGGCTTTGAATATAGCCGGGTTTTCGCCAACCAGTTGTTTGGCTTTAACCAGTTTGGCTCTTACTCGCTCATCGGCGCCAACACGACGCTGGCGGTGATCAACGGCGTCCAAGTCCCAGTCGTCGCGCCGGGCGCGCCGCCGACCGCGCAGCGCGGGCGGTTTGACGTGGCGGCCAACTACACGGTGCAGATTGGCAACCGGTTCACGGAATACACGGTTCACCAACTCGCCTTCTTTGGTCAGGATTCCTGGCGGATTCGCCCGAACTTCACCCTGAACTACGGACTGCGCTGGGAAGGGCAATACAACCCGACGCCGGAGACCAACAACACGGCGCTGGTGAACATCGTCAACAGCGTTCAGTATCCGATTGACGCGCCAGGCGTGCGGCGTGATCCGACGCAAATTCCCGACGTGACCAACCAGTTTGCGCCGCGCGTCGGCATCGCGTGGGATCCATTCAACAACGGCAAGTCGGTTTTCCGCGCCAACGGCGGCATCTACTATGCCACCACGCCGCTCCTGCTCTTTGCGGACGCGACGAATAACTTCCGCACGCCTGCGGGCAACCTGTCAGCGCAGGTTCCCTTTGCCCTGCCAGCCGGATTCAACCAAGCGGCATTTGACGCTTCGCCTGCGACAGCCGGCTACCGCGCCGTGATGGGCACGGGCGCCGCGCCGAACACGATCTTCCGTCAGTTCCTGCTGGCCGGCATCAATCTCAACAACTTCCAGCTTGGCGCGCTGCCCACCGTGACGCCGACGCAGCTCACGCAGATCGCGAACATTCTCAACCAGTTCCTCCCGTCGGGCGCGACGCCGTTCTCGCTTTCGGCGGCCGCCGCGCCGACGTTCATCGCTGAAGACTTCCGCAATCCGCGCTCTGTGCAAGCGAACTTTGGCTATGAGTACCAAGTGGCGCGCGGGTTGACGCTCGGCGCTGACTTCTCGCTCATCAACACGGTTTACCTCCAGCGAAACCGGCAGTTGAATCTGCCCGCGCCGCGCATCAACCCCGACAATATTCCAGGCGACATCTCGCTGCGGCCCATCTTCAATCCGACCGTCGCGCCTTTCGCCACGCGGCCCAACCTGGGCGTCGGACAGCTCACGGTTCGCGAGTCCACGGCGCGCTCGCTGTATCGGGCGATGGTGCTGCGAGCGAAATTCGAGCGGCGGTGGGGACAGTTCTCGGCTTTCTACACCCTGTCCGACAACCGTTCAGATGACGACAACGAGCGCGAGGCAGGCGGCTCCTTCCCTGCCAACTCCTTTGACCTACGCGCCGAACGAGGTTTCTCCAACATTGACCGGCGACACCTGTTTGTCGTCAATCCGGTGATCTTCCTGCCCCTTGGGTTTGAAGTCTCCAGCGTCGTTCGCATGCAGTCGGCCTTCCCGGTTGACGCCATTGTTGGCAACATCGGCGGTGGGTCGGCCGACGTCAACCGCGATGGCACGCTGGGCGCTGGCGCCGGTGGGCAGCTCGACCGGCCATTCCGGGCGCCGGGCGATCCGTTCCCGCGCAATTCATTCCGCAATCGCCCGATTTACAACATCGATCTCCGCTTGCAGAAACGGTTCAAGATCACGGAATCGCAGGATGTCACGATTTCGGGCGAGTTCTTCAACATTCTCAACACAATGGGCTTGCAGTACAGCGGCGCGGCCGTGACGAGCCTCTGCAACTTCGCGGGGCTGACGGGCAACGCGCTCATCGCGGCGCAGCGCAACTGCGGCATTCCGCAGGCGAACGTCCCGGTCAACCCGAATTTCCTCTCGCTGCGCGACCGCGACCCGAACAGCGCCCGGCTGGGGCAGCTTCTGCTCAACAACACGCTGGGCAACTCGGTCTTCCAGTTCCAGGTCGGGGTGCGGTATCAGTTCTGATCCGCCGCCACGAGCCAACTTCGCGGGGGATGCGCCAGCGCGCGTCCCCCGCTTTTTCTTTCCTAAGCTTTGCCCCGCCCGATCGCCGTCAAGATGGTCTCCCAGTAAGCGTCGAGCGCCAGCTCGCGGCGAAAATGAGATTCAAAGCAAGCCCGCGCCCGCTGCTGCAGGCTAGACAGTCGCGCGGGATCGTCCGCCAGGGAGCGGAGCGCCGCCACGAGCGCGGCCGTATCGCCTGGCGACACCCGAATGCCGCACTGGTGCCGCTCGATGATGTCGGCCACTTCGGTCGCCTCGCCCACCAGACCCAGAATGGCCTGCCCGGCCGCTAGCGAGCCGTAGATTTTACTTGGGATTATCAGCCCTTCCGCCGCCGGCTCCATCGTCACCACGGAAACATCCCCGCAGGTCAGCGACAGCGGCAAGCGCCCAACGGGCTGATAGGGCAGAAATTTCACGTTGGGGAGCCGCTGCCGCGCCGCCATTTCGACCAGCCGGGCGCGCTTGCCGCCATCGCCAATGAAGAGAAAGAAAAAGCGCGGGTCATCGCGGAGCGCATCGGCCGCGGCAATGACGGTCTCCAGATCGTGCGCCAGGCCCATGTTGCCCGAATAGAGGATGGTCAGCTTGCCAAGCGCGCCGTGCTCGCGCGCAAAGGGGTTCTCGGCTTTCGGCAGCGGGCGAATGGCGTCGCCATCAGCCCAGCTTGGGATGACGCGAATGGCAAGCGGCGGGCGGCCGGCGCGCGCCTGGCTGGCAGCCAGCGTGGCGCGCATCCGCTCGCCAAGCGTGATGACGGCGGCTGCATTGGCATAGACGCATGCGTTGACTGCGTCCCAGAGGCGGCGGATGAGCGAGCGCTCGCCGATGACGCCAAAGCGCGCCGCGAGGTCGGGGTAAATGTCCTCGACGATGCACACGTAAGGGCGGCGCCGGATCAGTCGCCCCAGCCAGCCGACCGCGCCGAGCAGCGGCGCGTTACACACCACCAGCCCGTCATAGCCGCGGAAGCCGCAAGTCAGCTCGACAGCGGCCCCGGCGACGAAGGTCGCCAAATTGCATATCCGTCCCCAGAGGCGGCGCTTGTCGAAGCGCGCCCCAAGCGCGCGGCGGATGCGGACTGGGCCGAGCCAGTCGTTGGCCGGCAAGCTCGGCGCATCGCGCTGGTAAGGCGCGCGACTCGTCACAACGGTGACTTTGCAGCCGCGCCGCGCCAAATCCTGGGCGATCTCAGTCGTGAACTGCGCGACGGCCGCCGTTTCCGGGTAGAAGTAATGCGTCAGGATGAGAACCTTGGGCGCGGCGGGCGCCAAGCTTGGCGGCGGGGCATCTGGCGGGCGCGGGTCTCTGACCGGAGCGGCGTCGCTCATGACGACGCTCCGGTTGGCGCGCCAACTTGGCGAATCACCCTCTGGCGCGTCCATTGGGCCGGGCAGCCGCGATAAATCCCATACGGCTCGGTTTTGCCGCCGATGACGCTCCCGGCGGCGACCACAACGTGGCTTTCCAGGCGGGTTCCAGGCAAGACGACGCTTTTCGCCCCCACCCATGCCCCATCCGCAATCTCGATGGGCGCGATCATCAAATCAAAGTGGGGCGCGGCGTAGTCATGGTTGCCCGTCAGCAGGTAGGCCCCTTGCGAAATGCAGGCATGGGCGCCAATGGCGACCTGGGCGAGATTGTCAATCCAGGCGCCTTCCCCAATCCACGCGAAATCGCCGATGGCGAGAAACCAGGGATACTTGATATTGACGTTTGGCTTGATGACGACGCCGCGCCCGACCCGCGCCCCAAAGGCCCGCAGGAGCGCCGCCTTGAGCGCTGACGGATAAGGCAGATCGGATTTGAGTATCCAAGCGTTGGCCAAGGCCCACAGCGCCCGCTTGAGCGTTGGGCCCGGCCGGTACCAGGCGTTGTTGAAGCGCGATAAATCAACCGTTGTCATGCGGCGAGAATACGCTCGTAGGCGGTTAGCAGCTTTTGCGCCACCCGATCCCAGGTGTAGTGGTCAAGGATGAACGCCCGCGCCCGCGCGCCCATGGCGCGCGCCGCGGCGGGGTCGGACAATAACGCGTCGAGCGCTTCCGCGAGCGCCTTGGTCGAGGCGTCCACGATGCGCGCCGCGTCGGCCACGCCGGCTTCCGGGAAGTTGCAGCCGGCGGTCATGATGGTCGGCGCGCCCGCCGCCAGACACATCAGAATGCCCATGCTGAAGCCCTCGGAATAGGACGGCGCGACATGCAGCTCGACGCTGCGCAGCATGGCGTAGAGCGGGGGGCCGCTCATCCAGCCGGCAAACGTCACGGCCTCCAGGCATCCGGCGTCAATGAAAAACTGCCTCGCGCGCGGCAGAAAGCCAACGTTGTCCTGCCCGACGACAAGCAAGTGGGTTTCCGGATGCTTGGCATGAACGCGCGCAAAGGCCGGGGCCAGCAGGTCCAAGCCTTTCTTGGGATCAATCCGCCCGAAAAATAGGATGAGACGCTTGCCGCGCAACGTCGGATGGACCGCGTAAAACGCCTCGCGGTCGGGCAAGGCTTCAAACTCCTCTCGGCGCAAGCCATTGGGAATCAGCTCGACGGGCGCGCCCAGGTCAAGCGCGCTGATGTGCTCCGCTTCCCGCGAAGCCGTCGCCTGAATCAGCCGCGCCCCGCGCAGGCCTGGACGCTCGATCCATTCATAATAGACGCGCTTCTTCCAGGCTTTATAAGCCAGCGCCCATGGCTCCAGCATCCCGTGCGGCGTGGTGACGTAGGGCAGTCCCAAGCGGCGGCAGCCAAGTTGCACGGCTGCGATCAGCGGCGCAAAAATGGAGTGCGTATGAACCAGGTCATAGTCTCGCCCGTGCCGCCAGAACCATTGCGCGAGCGCGGGGCTGAGGATGAAATCCCTACGATGCCAGCAGGGGAAGTACATAACTCGGCAGCCGTCTTCCTCGAGCCAGGCGCGGCGCGGCACCGCTCGACGCCGGTCGCCGTCAGCATCCGTGGTGATGATGTCGGCCGTCGCGCCGGCCCGCCGGACAGCCTGGGAAAGCTCCCGAACGACTTTCGCGATGCCGCCATACTTCGCGCCCAAGTAAGGAACGACAAATAGAATCCGCATGGACTCCGCCATTCAGGAAAGAAGCTGCGCCGCCCGCATCCACGCGACGGTCTGCCGAATGCCCTCGGCCAGGGCGGTCGTCGGGCGCCAGCCAAAGGCGTCGAGCGCCGCCCGGCAGTCGAGGCAGACGCGGGGCGCGTCAATGCGCCGCGCCGGCTCATAGCGAACCGCCGGCGACCGGCCCAGGGCGTCTCCGATTGCCGCGACCAGCTCATTCAGGCTGTAGCCGCGCCCGCCCCCCAAGTTGAACACGCGATTGACGCCCCGCTCGCCAAGCGCAGCCTGCGCGAGCGGCTCGATCATATCCGTGACAAAAAAGAAATCGCGGCTGGCTTGTCCGTCGCCAAAGATGACGATGGGCTCGTCGCGCAAGGCGCGGTAGAGGAAAACCGCCACGGCGCCCTGCCGTCCGAGCGGGTTTTGGCGCGGGCCATAGGGCACCGACGGCCGAAAGACGACATATTCGAGCCCATAGAGATGGGCGTACGCCCCAAGGTATTTTTCGACCGCCAGCTTCGTCACGCCATAGGCGTTGATGGGATGGGTCGGGTGATCTTCAGCGATGGCGTCCGCGCGAGGCAAGCCATAGACCGTTCCGCCGGACGAGACATAAATCACGCGCCGGACGCCGGTTTCGCGGCAGGCATCGAGGAGGGCGACGGTTGGCGCCAGATTTGACTCGATGTCGGCCAGCGGATGGCGCGTCGCGCTTTCGTGAATCGAGCTCCAGGCAAGGTGGTAAACCGTCTCGATGCCGAAGTCAGTCAGCGCGTTGCGAACCAGGTCGCGGTCAGACAAATTCCCTGAGACGACCCTGACGCCTGGCGGAGCTGGATCGTAACGCCGCTCCCGGCGATCAAAGACGACGACCGCCGCCTGCCGCGCCAGCCGGTCAACCAGGTGCGAGCCAATAAACCCGTTGCCGCCGGTGACTAGAATACTCGCCATGCCGCGTCGCGTGGTCGAAGAAAGCTTCAGACTCGGGCCGGAACGGTCTCCGGCGGCGTCCAGGAGGCGGGCTGGCGAGTCTTCTTTAGCAGGTCCCGATTCAGCCACGCGAAGAGCAGCACCGTCACGGACGACATGCCCAGCCAAGCGTAAATGCCCGGCAAGTCGCCGCCGCGCAGCAGCGGGATCAGCCAGGCGACAAACAAGCCCCGCAGCACAGTGTAAACAAAGGGATGCAGGCCAACCATCCACTTGGTCAGGGAAGCGAAAGCCAGCCCGTAGAGCAGGGCCAGGACGGCGATGCCGATCACGCCGCCCTCGCCGTAGAACGAGCCGTAAATGGACTGCGAAATGCCCAGCATCCCTTGCGACTCGTCGCGCAGGCCGAGCTTGTTGATGTATCCGCCAACCGGCTTGTCGGGCCAGAGACTGCGCGGAATAGGTCGCGTCATCACCTCGAAGTGCTCCAGGCCAAGCGTAAAGTCCATGAGTTCGGGGTAAACAAACCGGACGATCACGAAGCCATCCAGCATATTGGCATCCTCGCCGGCGAGCAGCCGATCCCAGGAGCCGCCGGTATTCTGGAGAGCCGATAGGCGGTCATTCACGTCATTGGATTGGCGCGCCGCGCCCGCCAGGCTGAAGGCCAGCACGGAAACCGCGAACCCAAGCGCAAGCGCCACGGCGCGCTTGCGTGGCGCGTAAAAGAGCGAAAGCGTCACGGCGATCCCGACGACCAATCCAACGAACTGAAATCGCAGAAACGCGCCGAAGTTGTTGTAGGCCGCAGCCGCCACGATGGCGAGGCAAACCGCCTTCTGAAACGACGTTTCAAGCGCCCCAAAGCGCCAGGCGGCGACCAACAGCGTCGCCATGCCGACGAGTGTCAGCGGAAACAGGTACACATAGCTGCTGTTGGTCACCACGAAGGCCGCGCTGCGGGCGTACTCGCTGAGAATGAAAAAGACAATGCCCAGCGCGAGAAGCGAAGTGACGGTTCGCTGCGGAAGCGTCCGCAAGCCTGTCGGGACGATTACCGGCAGCTTTTGCCGCATGTTGGCGCAGTAAGACGCCAGGAGCGTAAATTCCCCGAAGGCGATGTACGGCAATACTTCCAGAGCGTCCTCATCGGTGATGGGCGGCAAGCCGAAGGTATAGACGGTCTCCACCCACTCGCCCCATCCCTGCGTCACGGCAAAATACCGATAAGAGCTGAAAAACATCGTCAGTCCGGCAATGATGAGCGGCGTTTCATCATTTCGCCGAAAGAACCACGCGATGGAAAACGCCAGCAAGGCGGACTGAATGAGAGCGATGAGCGGGAAGAGCGTATCCATTGATGTCCTGCGGCCGTCAGACAGCTTCGAGCAAGGCTTGCCAGCGAGCGCCGTAAGCGTCCCAAGTGTACGCCTCCGCCTTTCGCCGCGCTAGCCGTCCCATTTCAAAGACCTGGTCAGGCCGAGCCAGCGCCGCTTCCATCACGGCTTGTAGTCGCGCGGCGTCGCCAGCCGCCATCAGCCAGCCGTCCCGGCCGTCTTCAATCAGGTCTGGCCCCGCTGTCGCGTCCGAGGCAATCGCCGGCACGCCGCAGGCCATCGCCTCCAGCGCCACTAGCCCAAAGCCTTCAAAGTAGCTAGGAAACGCCAAGACATCGCAGTTCCGAATGATGTCCGGCAGGTCGCGGTGCGGGCGCTTGCCCAAAACGCGCAATCCCGGCAAGTCCGGTATCAGCCCTCTGATGGTCGGCGTGGCCGGCCCGACTAGCCACAGCTCGGCCCGCCGCGGCGCCAGCTTGCGCCAGACGTCGAGCAGCAGCGGCAGGCCCTTGCGCGCAGTCAGCGATCCCAGGAACAGAAACCGAAAAGGCTGCCCGCCCTCGGGCGAGGAGCGCGGCGCGAAGGCGTCCAGGTCCACGCCATACGGATTGACGATGATTTTGGCTTCCGGCACGCCGAGCGCCAGCAGCGACCGCTTGGTGAAGCTGCTAGCGACGACAATTGCCGTTGCCAGCTCGTGTTCTTTTTGCTCGCGCGCCAGCATTTCGGGCAGCGGCGGCGCGACGCTCTCGCGCCAGTCCGGGTAGCGAGCGGCGACGGCTTCAAACGTCTGTTTCTTCCACAGCGGATGGGCGATGCTCTGATCCAAAATGAAAGGCTTGCCTAAATCGCGGCACCGGTCGGCGAGAATCCACGATGACGTATCAAACCCAATGACGGCATCGGCCGCGCGCAAAGCCCAGGTCGGCAACTTGGCCTGAAATCGGGCATTGCGGGCGAGAAAAATCTCCAGCGCGGGCTTTCCGCGTCGCACGGCCCAGAGCGCCGCCAGCTCGCGCCACGGTTGCAGGCGCAGCGACTCGCGCGGGACGCCCGCCAGCAGCCGATTCCCGAGCCGCTCGCGGATAGCGCTCGACTTCATCAGCCAGCGCGCCCACCAGGCCTCTTCCCGGGCGGCCAGGCCAGTCCAGAAACTGTCCAGCAGGTCTCGCTTCGCCAACTGGCGCGCCAGTTGAAAGGCATGCTGCGTTCCCGGATGCGCGAGTAAAGCCTTTTTCGACACAGCTTGCATCCCGCGCGCGGCGGCTAGGCGTTACAGGCGGGTTGTCACCCAACAGGTTGGAATCGTCCGGGCTTCGGGGCCAAACAGCCAGTGCGGCTTGAGCCGATGCACCTCGACGACCCGCCCTGCCGTTTGCAACCGGTCGAGCACCGGCTCCAGCAGGCGCTCGCCATGCACTTCCACCAGCCACTGCGCCGGCTCGCCCAAAAGCCGGCTCGCCCCGTCCAGCACGTCAACCTCGGCGCCTTCGACATCCACCTTGACCAGCGCCGGACGACCAGCCAGGAACGGGCGGGCGTCCAGGGCGGCGTCGAGCGTCATGGTCGTTCCGTCATTCGTCGCGCCGACGTAAGCCGGCAGAAACTCAAACGTCGCCCCGGCGTAAGCGCCGGGCCAGGCGCGTTCCGGGCGGGTGAGCTGCTCCCTCAGGGCAAGGTTGTCGCTCAGGCCCGGCTCAAACGCCACGATATGCGGACGCCCCCCGCGGCCCAGAATGGCCGTCGCGCAACCGTACGTGAAGTAGCCGTCGTTAGCCCCGACATCCCAAACCGCCTCAACCCGCTTGAGCGCCGTCTCCAGCCAGGCGTTGAGGACATGCTCGTACGCGCCGAGAATTTTGCGCTTCGAATGCGCTGGATTGAGAACGAGCCGGGCGCCGCGAAAAGGTCCCGCCAAAATCGTCACCGGAACCGGCGAGCGCTTCATGAGGAGCGCCATCCAGCTCATGACTCGCCATTCGGCGAAGCGCCGTGGCCGTTGATGGTAATCATCGTGCCGTCCCCTTCTTCAGTGAAAATTTCCCGCAGCAACGCCCCAGCCTTCATGCCATTGATGACATGAACCGAATGGACGCCAGAGTGCAACGCGCGGGCGGCAGCTTCCAGCTTAGGCAGCATCCCGCCGACAATCCGCCCCGACGTCATCAGGGCGGCAGTCTGCCGAAGCGTCAGGCGGCTGATAAGCTCGCCCTTTTCATCGAGCACGCCATCCGCATTCGTCGCCAGAACCAGCTTTTCAGCCTGCATTTCAGCCGCAATCGCGGAGGCGACCGTATCGGCGTTGACATTGTAAATGTCCCCGTCCTCATCCGCCGCCAATGACGCCATCACCGGCACGAAATCCTTCTCGATGAGCGTGTCCAGCAAGCGCGTATCCACATCAAGGATTTCCCCCACGTAGCCGTAGTCCACGGTCTGCGGCTTGCCGGTTTCCAGATTGAGAACGACCTGCGGCAGGCGCTTGCGCGCCGTCAGAATGTTGCCGTCCACGCCGCTCAGCCCTACCGCCGGCACGCCGGCCTGCCGTAGCGCCCCCAAAATTTCAACGTTGACCTTGCCGCCAAAGACCATCTTGACCACATCGAGCGCGCGCTTGTCCGTAACGCGCCGGCCGTTGATGGTTTTGGGCTTGATGCCAAGCTGCTGGCTCAGCTCGTTGGCCTGCAGGCCGCCGCCATGGACGGCCACCACGCGAATGCCGACCTGCGCGCACAGCGCCAGCTCTTCGCAGAAGGAATCCAGCGTCGCCTCTTCAGCGGCGACTTTCCCGCCAAACTTCACGACGAAGGTCTTGCCCTTGAAACGATTGATATACGGGAGCGCCTCCCGCAGCACATTCGCGTCAAATCCCATGGCGTTTCCGATCACACCCGACGTTTCAGATCAAATTCAAGCAGTGCAGCAAAATGGATTTCTGAACGTGTAGCCGGTTTTCAGCCTCGTCGTAACAGTCGTTTTGCGCCGATTCGAGGATGGCATCCGCGACCTCGACGTTGCGCCGCAGCGGCAGGCAGTGCAGAAATCGCGCTCGACCGAGCTTCTCCGGCGTCAGCATCCAGCTTCGATAGCGCGCCGGCGGCGGCGCCCCATAGCTTTCGAGCGAAGTCCAGGACTTGGCATACACCACATCCTGGTCGGCCAGCGCCGCCTGGTCATGAACGACCTCGACGCCCGGCAACCGGGCCATCACCGGGTCAGGCAGGGAGAAGCCCGGCGGCGCGACGATGGTCAGCCGACAGCCAAGCTGGGCGGCGGCCAGCGCGAAGGAGTTGGGCACGGCGGCAGGCAGCGCCTTGATGTGCGGCGTCCAAGCCAGCGCCACGCGCAAGTCGTCAGTGCGCCCAAAGCGCTCGCGGATGGTCATCATATCGGCCATCGCTTGGCAGGGGTGATACAGCGCCGACTCGAGGTTGATCACCGGAACCGAGGCGTGCCGGCGAAAGGCCTCCAGCGCCGGATCGGCCAGATCGTCCTCGATGCGCTTGAGCGATGGAAAGCTCCGCACAGCGAGAACGTCGAAATACCGCGATAAAACGCGCGCCGCGTCGGCGACATGTTCAGGCTTATCGCCATCCATGACCGCGCCATCGAGCCATTCCAAATTCCACGCGCCGCGCCCGACTTCGAGCGTTACCGACGCGCCGCCGAGCTGCGCGATCCCGACGGCGAAGCTGGCCCGCGTGCGCAGGGAGCTATCGAAAAAAATCAACGCCACGGATCGCCCGGCAAGCGCCTGCGAGCGCTGCCCGCGATGCGCTATGGCATGCGTCAATATGGCTTCGAGCGTTGAACGGTCATACTCGCTCGCGTCTATGAAGTGTCTCATGGATTCATCGCCCGGAGCGTCAGGCCGGCCCTTTCAGGCAGGCCCATCATAAGGTTGAAGCATTGCACGGCTTGCCCGGCGCCGCCCTTGAGCACATTGTCGATCGCCGCCCACGCCACGGCGACGCGTCCCTGAGCGGCCACCCCGAGGTCGCAGTAGTTCGTTCCAACCGCCCATTTGATGTTGGGCGGCTCGTCGCGCAGGCGAATGAATGGCGCGTCGGCGTAGCGCTCAGCGTAAATCGCGCGCAGCGCCGCGCTTGAAATCGTCTGGCTGAGCCGAGCATAGACGGTGATGAGCATGCCGCGCGCAAAAGGCCCGGAGTGCGGCTGAAAGACAAAGGACGCCGGGCGTCCCGCCGCCCGCTCCAGGGCTTGCGCAATTTCGGGAACGTGGCGATGGGTAAACGGCTCGTAAGCGAAAAGCGCGTTGGCGCGAAAGGGATGGTGCGTCGTGGCGCGCGGCGCGACGCCAGCCCCGGAAGAGCCGGTGACGCCGTTGACAAACGCCTCTTCGAGCAAGCCTGAGGCGACCAGCGGGAAGAGCGCCAGCGTCGCCGCCGTGGCGAAGCAGCCGGGCGCGGCGACATGGCGCGCCGCCCGGATGTCGGATCGAAACAGCTCCGGCAGCCCATAGGCGAAGCGCGTTAGCCACGCCTCGGCCGCGTGCGGTCGCCCATAGGTCGCCGCGTAAGTCGCTGGATCGCGCAGCCTGAAGTCAGCCGAGGCGTCAATGACGCGCCGCCCCTCGGCAATCGCGTCAATGCGCGTCATGGCTTCGCCGTTCGGCAGAGCCAGGAAAACGACTTCCGCCGCGCCAATCTCGTCCAGCGGCGCGAGGACAAAATCCGCGCCGGCCAGGTTCGGATGAATCGCGGCTAACGCCTTGCCGGCCGAATCCCGACCGGTCAGGGCGACAATTTCAGCGTGTGGATGATCGAGCAACAGGCGGACAAGCTCGCCGCCAATATAACCGGATGCGCCGACGACGGCGACGCGCAAAGGCGCGGCCGGCGCGGATGGAGCTTCAGCCATTCGTTACATTCAGGCCACGGCGACATCCGGCCCGTAACACACAGCCGGCTGCGTCATGTGCAAGATGATTCCTCCCAGGTTGAGCGTGGCGAACAGTTTTTCAGGGTATTTCAAGGCATTGACGGCCGGAATGCCAAGGCGCGCTTCGAGATAATCGGAACCGGAGATGTTTTCCGTCGCTAGGCCGCTGAAAGCGTTGATGCGCACGCCGAGCTGGTCGAGGTAAACGCGCGCGCCATACGCCCCCATCAAGTCTCCGGCGCACGCCACGACGGCCGCGACCGAGGCCATGATGTCGGCGTCCGCAATGACTGAATCCACTCGATAGTGACCAAAGATGCCATCGCCCAGCTCAAAGATGAGCAGGTCGCCGTCGAGCGCGTTAGCAATGGTCTTGACAATCGGCGCGAGATCATCAGCGTCCACCGTCGAGGGCAAGCCGCAATCCAAGAAGCTTTTGACATCGACCGCGCCCGCGGACTCGAACTTCTTGAGGTCGCGAATCGCGCCGACCCCGGAAAGCTTAGCTGCGCCGACGCGAAAGCCGCTCGCCGTCGCCACGCGAATCAGTTCCGCCGCCGTGACGGTCTTGCCGACATTCATGCACGTGCCGACCACGAGGACAATCGGGCGCCGACGCAGCAAGCGGTCAGCGACCGGCAGCGCGTCGCGCTGTAGGCGGACAACGCCGCGCTCGTCATGAAGCGTGCCGAGATAGCGCACCTTCGTCGCTTCGCCAAGCGCCGTCGTGGCGTCCAGAAACTTCCCGATCACGCCGCCGACATTGAGCACCGAGAGCTGATCGTTTTCAGCTAGCGCATCGGGCACGCAGCCCACGAAGCCGCGCAGCGCCTGACGCGAGCCAAGCACGCCAATCAGGCGCTCTCCCGCGACCAGCGGCTCGGTAGCGCCGTCGAGAAGCTCGAGGTGGGCATAGTTTGGATTGACCTGTAGCACTTCCACGGCCACCACGTCGCCAAGCTGCGCAGCCGAGCGCGGCTGGATGACCAGGTTGTCGCCAATGACAGCCCGGAGCGTCGAAGAGCCTCGTTTCATGGCAAGTTCTCCCGGCGCGCAGCGCGCGCAGCAGCAATCTGGTCGGCGATTCGCGCCGGCGAAACGCCTCCCTGCGAAGCGCGACCGGCAATGGACTGTTCCGGGGTGAAGGTTTCAGGCGTGACGCTCAGACCGAGCGCCGCCCACTGGTCGGCGGAGACTTGGGAAAAAGGCAACCCATGACGCGCGATATTGCCAATCATCGCATAAGCCGTTCGGAATGGAATGCCCTGCGCGACGAGCCTCTCAACCAGGTCGGTCGCGTAAAGCCTTTCATCCGACGCGGCCTGACGCATCGCCTCGCGGCAAACCGTCATGCGCCGAATGGCCGTCGCGCAAACCCTGACGGAAGCCACCGTCGTTTCCGCCACCCGCACCACCGGCGGCTTGGTTTCCTGCAAGTCGCGATTGTAGCCGACCGGCAGCCCCTTGAGCGTCGCGAGCAGGTTGACCAGCTCGCCGATGCACTGCCCGGCCCGCCCGCGAACCAGCTCCAGACAATCCGGGTTTTTCTTCTGCGGCATGAGACTGGAGCCGGTTGTTAGCTCGTCGGGCAGGCAAATAAAGTTGAACTCCTTCGAACACCAGAGAATGAGCGTCTCGGCAAGCTGCGAGAGATGGACGGCGAGCAGCGCGCAGGCGAAGACAAAGGCGGCGGCGAAGTCGCGATCCGTCACGGCGTCGAGCGCGTTACTGAAAACGCCGTCAGCGCCGAGCAAGCGCGCCGTGAGCGCGGGATCAATCGGCACGGCCGTTCCAGCCAGCGCGCCCGCCCCCAGCGGGGAAATCAGCGGCTGGCGCAAGCGCTCCGCGTCGCGGGCGAAGGCGGCCTGGTAGGCGAGCAACACGTGCGCCAGCGAAACGGGCTGCGCCCGCTGCACGTGGGTGTAGCCTGGCATGACCGCATCCGCCTGGGCCTCAGCTTGATCGAGCAGGGCGTCCATCAGGTCGGCGAGGGCGGCGCGCAGCCGCGTCTCGCAATCGCGCACATAGAGCCGCAAATCAAGCGCGACCTGGTCATTGCGGCTGCGCGCCGTATGCAGCAGCCGCGCGTCCGCGCCGATAAGCTCTTCCAGCCGCCGCTCGACGTTCATGTGTACGTCTTCATAGCTCGGATCGAGCGCGAGACCTTCGGCGCGGATCTGATCGAGTCCGGCCCGCAAGCGCCCCGCCTGTTCCGGCGACAAGACGCCGCAGGCCTCGAGCATGGCGACATGCGCCAGCGAGCCGCGCAAATCGGCGTCGAGCAAATGGCGGTCGGTGTCCACCGAGGCGACAAAGCTGGCGATATCGGCGTCCATCGGCGCGCTGAAGGCGGCGCGCAGTCCCTGCGCCGACAAGGAGGTTGGGCGACTGGATTCAGACATCACTGATCACGCGATGAAGACTCAGGATACAAATGCTGATAAACCGTCACCTCGAAGCCAAAGAGCGCGACGGTGAGGAGCGCGAATGAAACATGCGTCAAAAGATTGACGCGCTCCGGCGGCAAAGTGCCAAACACAACCACCAACGCCGTCGTGATGGCGGACATAAAGCCCAGCGTCGCCAATGCCTCCTCAAAGAAAAGCTGTAGGCGGCGAGCGTCGCGGATCGCGACCTGCGGGGAAGCTTTCAAGCGAAGCATCGGCATGTATGGAAACCTCCGCCAAGGATGAGTCGACCGCGCCTGTAAATGGCGCGCGCTACGATGGGCGCGATGCGTAAACGCGGTCTTTCAGGAACGCATCGCGGAAATGAACGCTTATCGCCAGCGATAAGCAGCGATATCGCCGCGCTACCCGGCTTGTCGCCGCAAGCGCAACCCTTGAATGGCAATGAAGCCGCCAGCATCAGCCGGCGAAACGCGGGCGCGCGTTTCAAAACTCACGGCTTCGGCATCGTAAAGCCCAACGGGCGACTTGCGCCCCGTAACCTGCGCCGCGCCCTTGTAAAGCTTTAACCGCGCCGTTCCCGTCACGTTCCGCTGAGTGTGCGCGATAGTGGCGCGCATAAGCTCCATTTCAGGCGAGAACCAGAAGCCGTTGTAAGCCAGCTCGGCAAACTTTGGCATCAGCGCTTCCTTGAAATGCGCCACTTCGCGGTCAAGCGTTAGCGATTCGACCGCCCGGTGCGCCTGCATGAGGAGCGTCGCCCCTGGCGTTTCATAGACGCCGCGCGACTTCAGCCCAATGAAGCGATTTTCGACGATGTCCGCGCGACCGATGCCATGACGCGCGCCGAGCGCGTTCGCCCGCTCCAAAAGCTTAAACGGCGAAAGCGACTCCCCATCAATAGCCACTGGCGCGCCCGCTTCAAAAGTCACCTCCGCGAACGCCGGCTCGTCGGGAGCGTCTTCAGGATCAGTCGTCCAGAGGAACATGCCGGGCGGCGGCGGTTGCCATGGGTCTTCAAGGACGCCGCCCTCGTAACTGATGTGCATGGCGTTGGCGTCCATTGAGTATGGCTTTTCCGGCGTCACCGGCACGGGAATGCCATGGGCTTCCGCATAGGCCAGCAAATCCCGTCGCCCGACAAACGACCACTCGCGCCAGGGCGCGATGACCTGCAAATCCGGCGCGAGCGCGGCAACCGTCAACTCGAAGCGCACCTGGTCATTGCCCTTGCCGGTCGCCCCGTGGGCGACGGCGTCGCAGCCGGCGGCGCGCGCCGCCGCCACGAGCGCCTTGGCGATCACGGGTCGCGCCAGCGCCGTGCCGAGCAGATACGCGCCCTCGTACAAGGCGTTGGCCGCCAGCGCCGGAAACACGTAGTCACGGACAAACTCCTCGCGGACGTCGGTCACAATGACTTCGCTCGCGCCAGTCGCCAGCGCCTTGTCATGAACGGCCGCCAAGTCCTCGTTTTGACCAACGTCGGCGACAAAGGCCACGACCGGAACCCCGCGGGTTTCCTTCAGCCAAGTCAAAATGACGCTCGTATCGAGGCCGCCGCTATAAGCCAAGGCGATTTTCTTCATTTCCCGCGCTTTCCCTTCTTGGCGCTCGCTTTGCGCCGACCGTTGACGCGGCCATTCAACCCGGCGATATGCGCAATTGCCTCGGCCACGCGCCGCGCCTTGGCGGCTGTCCTCACCACGATCAGCACGGTGTTGTCGCCAGCCACCGTGCCAACGACCTCTGGCAAGCCCAATCGGTCGAGCGCTTCCGCGACTGGGTGCGCATTGGCGGCATC
>CALCKX010000065.1 GCA_937966115.1 uncultured Chloracidobacterium sp.
CGGCGGAAAGGCGCGGCGGAAGCGGTCGGGCGTCACGATGAATCGGCCGCCACGGCGCGGCGGCAGGTTGAACTGCGTATTGAGGGGCGGATTCGTCGGCGGGAAGGTGCGCCCAAACTCGCGGACATTGGTTCGATTGAAAAGGTTGAAGACCTCGACAAGGCCCTCGAGCTTAAGCCGCTCGCGGTTGATGAGACGCCGCGAGAAGCGAATATCAGCATTGTAAAATGCCGGCGTCACGCCGGCGTTGCGCCCTAGCCCAGCCGGGCGGTCGTTGCCATCGCCGTTCCGGTTCAAATCGGCGCCAGCCAGCAGATTCCAGGGGCGGCCGGAAACCGCCGTGACGATGTAGGATAGCGTGTAATCGCGCAGCAGCGGATTTTTTGAATAATCCAGATTCCACACGCCGGATATCACCGCGCGATGCCGCGCATCCTGAATGGAGAGCGCCCGCTCGCCGCGGATATCGAGCGGCTCGGCGAACTCCTGAAGCGAGGTGCGAAAATCTACATAGTTGTCAATCGCCTTCGAGAGCGTGTAGCTCGCGCGCGCCGTGAAGCGTCCAGCCCGCCGCTCTGCGCTCAGCGTCAGGCCGTGGTAGTAGCTGTCATAAGCGGCGGCGTACTCGTTGACGGTCCCGCGTCGCGGGTCAAGCCGTCCATTAATGACGCTGTCGAGCGGGTTCGCGCCGGGGCGCACCACCGGATTGATGGTGCGCAGCGATAGAATCCGGTTACCGCGAACGTAGTTGTACACAGCCGAAAACAGCACCTGGCCAACCTGCGACTCCAGGCTCAGGCTCGCCTGTTGGGTGTAACTCGCCGGCAGCCGCTGGGCGAACTGAAACTCAAGACCGAACTGCGGCACCGGCTGAATCCCGAACGGAAAGTCTCCAGAGGGCGGAAGCTGCCGATTTGGCTGGGTCAGCGGCAGGATGCTGAACGGAAATGGCAGGATGAGCGTGCGGCGCGTCAGCGGCACGATGGTGAAAATCGGAAACGTCAGATTGCTTGCGGCGAATATTCCATAACCGCTTCGGGCAGTTAGCTTCGGCAGCGGCTGCCAGACCAGCGCGATGCGCGGCGAAACCAAGCCGTTGTTGCTCGGCGCGCTGCGGGCGCGCGTCAGGTCATAGCGGAGGCCAAGGCTGAGCTTGAGGTCCTGGCGGAGCGAGAAGTCGTCCAGCGCAAACAAGCTCAGCGATGTTTGCGGAATGGGCGTTGGCTTCGGGTCTAGGAAACCCTGTCGGTAGTCGTTGGTAATTGGCAGCAGGTCGAGCGGCAAGGCTGGAAACCCAGGAAACCGACTGGGCAGGCTCGCGCCGATGAAAGCAAGCGCCGCTCGCTGCTCGGCGGTGCGGAGCGAGGGATCGAAGGCCTGGAGCGCCGAAAGCGACGGCGACCCAGCCGGTCCGCCCAGTGTCGCCAAGTTCACTGTCGAGAAATTGGCTTGCCCGCCTTCGCTGGCCGGCTGACGCTGCTTGGAGTCGACCCGCAGGACATCGCCGCCGAATTTCATCTGATGCCGGCCGCGCGCCAGCCCGACCGCCGTGAAGAGCTGGTAGGTCTGGGTATCCCGAAACTGTGGCAGGACGAGCGACTTTCCAAAGATGACCTGCCCTTCCGGCGCATTGATGGCGATGCGCGGCCCCGGGTCGGCGGCGCTAATGTCCTGGACGCGCGAGCTGTAGAGAAAGCGACTCTCGACCGCCAGCGCGCTTTGGCTTGCAAACGTGTTGTTCACGGCCAGATTGTGGTCGGTCAGGCGTTGCTCCCCGGTGAAGGTCTCCGCCGTCAGCCCGCCGAACGGCTCAAACGCGGTGTTCACCTGCCCGCCATAGTTGTAGCGTACCGTCAGGTTGTCCTCCGGAGTGATCTGCCAATCGCCGCGCGCCAGCGCCGTCGAGCCGCCGGTGCTGAATGGAACGCTGCCGACGCTGAACTGAAACCCGTTGCGCAGCGCCGCCGCCCGCACCGTGTCGGAAATCGTGACGACGGTGTTTTGCCTGATGTTGAGCCGCTCGCCGGTCACGAAGAGAAAAGCCCGATTGCGGCGCAGCGGGCCGCCGGCGGTAAGACCATACTGATACTGCTCGAAGGGCGGCTTGCTTGGCGTCAAAGACTCGCGAGCGCTCAAGGCGGCGTTGCGGAAGAAGCCAAACAGCGACCCGCGAAACTCGTTGTCGCCCGACTTGGTGATGATGTTGATGATGCCGCCGAGCGCCCGTCCGAACTCCGCGGAGTAGCCATCCGAAACCACCTGAAACTCGCGCACGGCTTCCTGTGAAAACGTTGAGCGAACGCTTCCGGAAGTCGCGTCGTTATTGTCCAGGCCGTCAATGGTCAGGTTGTTCAGGCGCGGCGACTGAGCGTTGAAGGACAGCCCGGAGGTCGCGGTCGCGCCTTGGTCAGGCAGGTTGTCCGGGATGGTTCGGGCGGCTGTGATGGCGAATTGCAGAAAGTCGCGCCGATTGATGGGAAGCGTCGGGATTTCCCGCTGGCTCACGTTGGTTGCCGATTCAGCGGCGTTTCGGGCGTCGGCCACGACTTCAATCGCGTCAGTCGCGCCGGCGATGGCGAGCGTGATGACAACCAGCGCCGTTGTCCCGAGCGAGAGGCGAATGACTTGTCGCCGATCTTCGAAGCCAACCGCTCTGGCCCGGATTTCGTAGTCGCCAGGCGGCAGATTGAGGAATTCGTACGTCCCATCCTCGCGCGACTGGACCGAGCGCTCCGCCCCGGTTGCCAACTGCAGACAGACGATGTCCGTGCCCGCAATCACCGCCCCCGCGCTGTCGCGAACGCGCCCGGTAATGGACCCGGTCGTCGAGCCGCTCTGGGCATAGCCAACCAGGGAGCAAAGCAACCCAACCGCCATTAACGAGCAAATTACGCAACTGGCGCGGACAGCCATCGGCGACCACCCCGAAAAAGAATCTTCGCTGAAGCTTTCTCAAAATTGCGTCTGAGCGTGACTAAGCTGTTTTAGGCTGAGTCAGCGCCAAACGCAACCGCCTGGCTCACGACGGCTCGCCCGCGAAACCGGCGCCTCGCGCGGCTTCCCAGGGGTCTTGCCGCTCTCGCCGGCGAAGACATCGCCGAATGTCCTCGGCATTTGAGTAATCAACGAGAAATTTGAGCGGATACTCCCAGCAGGCATGGGCGATGAGCGGCCAGCCGCCGGGCGCGTAAGCATTGAAGTAATCGAAGTGAACATCCGCCGTCGCGTCATCATCGAAGTTGAAGTGCAGCGAGGCGGTGGGCGTGTCGTTCTCCGAAAAGTTATATCGCTCAGGGTGTAAGCGGCCGTTGAGCCGCCCGCGATAGGTTTGGCTCAAGTCGGTGAAGGTGGGGTCGGCGCGCAGGTCGGTCAGCAGAGCGGACGACCCAAAGCGCGGATGGAAGCGCAGGCCGTTGAATCCGATTTCGACATTGGGTCGCTCGAAGACGACATGCTTCCACAGGCCTTTTCTTTTGAGCGCCCAGCGGAAATTGAGCAAGTCGCCGCGGCGGCGGCCAAGCCAGGCGAAATCGGTTGGCGTGACGCCGGCGGCGGCAAGCTCCTCGCGCGCCGCCCAGGCCAGGGCCTCCCACGACGGCAGCCCCCGCTCGTCAATCGGCGAGCGCGTCCGCGCCAGCCAGGCGCTTAGCCATCGCCGCGCCGCCAAGCCGCTCACCCTTGGGACGGCTCATCCCTGGGCACCAGACCGATGCAGTGATAGCCGCCATCCACGTGTATCACTTCGCCGGTGACGCCGCGCCCCATGGACGAGATCAGAAACAGCGCCGTATCCGCCACTTCCGCGACTTCCGTCGGGCGGCGCAACGGCGCCATGGCCGCATGGTGCTTGAGCATTTTGGTAAAGCCGTGAATGCCGCGCGCGGCCAGCGTATTGATCGGGCCGGCTGAAATGGCATTGACCCGAATGCCATAGGGCCCCAGATCGGCCGCCAAATACCTGACGCTCGCCTCAAGCGCCGCTTTCGCCACGCCCATGACGTTGTATCCAGCCACGGCGCGCTCGCTGCCCAAGTAGGTCAGCGTCACGATGCTGCCGCCGCCGTCTTTCATCAAGGGGAGCGCCGCTCGCGCCACGGCCGTCAGCGAATAGGCGCTGATATCATGCGCAATGCGAAAGCCTTCGCGGGACGTGTCAACAAACTGCCCATCGAGGTCATCCTTCGGCGCATAGGCGACCGCATGCACCAGGAAGTCGAGCGCGCCCAGCCGCGCCTGGACCTGCGCGAAAAACGCCGCGATGTCCGCGTCGCTGGTCACGTCGCAGGGCGCGACCAGCGGGCGATCGAGCGTGTCGGCTAGCTCGCGGACGCTCGCCGCGAGGCGCTCGCTTTGATAGTTGAGCGCCAGCGTGGCCCCGGCTTGCGCAGCCGCCTGCGCGATGCCCCATGCGATGCTGCGCTTGTTGGCCACCCCCAGAATGACGCCTTTTTTACCGCTCAGCATGGGTAATGCATAGCTCCTGTCGTCGCCGCAAGCCCGCCTTCAGACCCTAGCGACCAGGACGGATCAAGGCTTCGGCCGACGACCGAAGCCTTGGTTGACCAGCGCAATGGCGTCGCGGTCGGCGGCAGCCGGATGGCCAAAGCCTATCCGCCGCCCTTCTTGAGCTCGACCAGCACCTGCTTGGCAACGGCCTTGAGCGTGTCGAACACGCCGGTGCCCTTGTAGGCGACCGCCTCGAAAACCGGCTCGCCCTTGCGCATTAGCTCTTTTTTCAGCTCCTCGACCGGCATGGCGCTTGGGAGGTCGCGCTTGTTGAGCTGAAGCACATAGGGTATCTTCATCAAGTCATACCCCTGCGCCTTGAGGTTTTGCTCAAGGTTCCAGAGCGATTCAATGTTGGCATCCATGCGCTCTTCCTGGGAGTCGGCGACAAAGACAACGCCGTCCACGCCCTTGAGGATGAGCTTGCGACTCGCGTCATAGAAGACTTGCCCAGGCACGGTGTAGAGATGAAAGCGCGTTTTGAAGCCGCGCACGGTGCCAAGCTCAAGCGGGAGGAAGTCGAAAAAGAGCGTGCGGTCCGTTTCCGTGGCGAGGCTAATCAGCTTACCTTTGGCCTGCGGCGATGTAGTATCGTAGATATATTGCAGATTCGTCGTTTTCCCGCCAAGACCGGGGCCATAATAGACGAGCTTGCAGTTGATTTCACGGGCGGCGTAGTTGATAAACGTCAAGGCCGGCGACTCCTCGGACTGCTAACAGGAACAGAACCTGAAAAAATGCTTGGGCGTATCGTGGCTTCCGCAGGCTAAACCTTCTCAGTCGGAAAAGAGGTTGTCAATATCATCCTCGGTGATTTCAGCAAACGGCGACTCCAGGTTGACGCCGCGGGCTTTTTCTTCCTCCACCTTACGGGCAATCGACTCAAGCACCTCCGCCATGTCGGCCGCCGCCCGCTTGACGCGCAGCCTGACCAGCCCGAGGCTCGACCGCTCGTCGAAAATGACCACGAGAATCACGCGCTGCGCCACGATTGAGATGTGGATGTTGTCGCGCTCTCCCTCGTGAGACAGCACCGGGAACTCTTTTTCTCCAACCAAATGGGCCAGCGCGTCGGTGGCGGCGACATTCCCGGCCGTCAACGACGCCAAGCTGGTCGTGTCGATGGCGCCGACATCGCCGTGGTCGGCAATTTTCTGACCGTTCTTATCGATCAGAAAAACCATTCGAGCGTTGGCATCTTCGCACAGGCGGGCGATGATCGTCTTGATCTGCTGGTACTCTTCACCGTACAGCACCAGCGCGGCATTTGACATGTTGTAACGTCCTCGCCGAAGAAAGGTAGCGCGCGCCACTCGGTTTGGCTATACCCAAGTTGCGCAGCCAGCCGGGGCCCTCCGCCGAGTCGGAGCTTCCCGCTTCATCACGGCTTTTCGGCTGGCTGAGTTACGACCCAATCCCTCTTTCACAAGTCGCACGCGCCGCCTGCCCCGAGCGGCGTCGGCGCTACCAAGCTTCGACGCGCTCCGCGCCCAGGCTGCGCTAGGCCGCGCGACACGGCGGCTGGTCTGAAGCAAGCGGCTTCATAGCATAGGCGAAAAAAGGCTTTCAAGGGCATTTGATCGAGCTGAATTCCGCCGCCGCCGACGCTTCCGCGCAGCCATCGCTTCCTTGACGCCATCACGGCGATTCCCTACTATCGCTTGCCGGGCCTAGCTTCTCCGCCGAGGCGCCTGGCGCGTTATTTGGGCGGCGCGCCGAGCGGCGGCGCGCCGACTGGCTTCGCTCGACTTCTCCTTATAGCCCAGGCAAGCTCATGGTTTTGGACAAAGTTCTCGCTAAGATTTTCGGTAGCGCCAACGAGCGTTATCTCAAGCGCGTTCGCCCGCTGGTGTCGGCCGTCAACGACCGCGAGGCAAAGTTACAGGCGCTTTCCGACGCGGAGTTGCAGGCGCAAACCGCCCGCTTCAAGGAGCGACTCGACCAAGGGGCGTCGCTTGACGACATACTCCCGGACGCGTTCGCCGCCGTGCGCGAAGCGTCGCGCCGCGTGACTGGCATGCGCCACTTCGACGTTCAAATCATCGGCGGCATCGCCTTGCATCACGGGCGAATCGCCGAGATGCGCACCGGCGAAGGCAAAACCCTGGTGGGCACCGCCCCGGTTTATCTCAACGCCCTGACCGGACGGGGCGTCCACGTGGTGACGGTCAATGACTACCTGGCCAAGCGCGACGCGGAGTGGATGGGCAAAATCTATCGCTTCTTAGGGCTCTCCGTCGGCGTCATCCAAAACCATCTCTATGACGACGAGCGGCGCGAAGCCTACGCCTGCGACATCACTTACGGCACAAACAACGAGTTTGGCTTCGACTACCTGCGCGACAACATGAAATACGCGGTCAGGTCCTGCGTTCAGCGCGGCCACTACTTCGCCATCGTGGACGAAGTGGACTCGATCCTGATTGACGAAGCCAGAACGCCGCTCATCATTGCCGGGCCGACCGACGAGTCGAGCGAGAAGTATTACCTCGCCAACGACGTCATCCCGCGCCTCGACCCCGCGACCGACTTTCTGGTTGATGAAAAAACCCACACGGCGGCGCTGACCGAAAGCGGCATCGAGCGCGCGGAGAAGCTGCTCGGGGTCGGGAATCTTTACGACCCGGCGCATTTCGAGCTGCTCCACTGCGTGAACCAGGCGCTCAAGGCGCACACGCTCTACCACCGCGACAAGGAATACATGGTTCGGGACGGGCAGGTCATCATCGTGGACGAGCACACCGGCCGCCCCATGGACGGTCGCCGCTGGTCCGATGGGCTGCACCAGGCGGTCGAAGCCAAGGAAGGCGTCAAAATCGAGTCTGAAACGCAAACCCTCGCCACGATTACGCTTCAGAACTACTTCCGCATGTACGAGAAGCTCGCCGGGATGACCGGCACGGCGGAGACCGAGGCCGCCGAGTTCGCCAAGATTTACGATCTGGAAGTCACCGTCATCCCGACCCACCGGCCAATGATTCGCCAGGACGCTCCCGACCTCGTTTACCGAACCGCCGAAGAAAAGTGGAACGCCATCGTCGAGGAAATCAGGGAGCGACACCAGACGGGCCAGCCCATTCTGGTCGGAACGGCTTCGGTAGCGAACTCGGAGCTGGTTTCGCGCAAGCTGGAAGCGATTGGCATTCCGCACAACGTTCTCAACGCCAAGTACCACGAGCGCGAGGCGGAGATCGTCGCGCAGGCCGGGCGCAAGGGCGCAGTAACGATTGCCACTAACATGGCAGGGCGCGGCACGGACATCCTGCTGGGCGGCAACCCGGAATTTCTCGCCGATACCGAGCTGCGCCAGCAAGGAATCGACCCGTCCGCGGCGCCGCCGGAAGCGCGGCAGGCGCTGCTCGAGCAAATGAAAGCGCAAACCGA
>CALCKX010000066.1 GCA_937966115.1 uncultured Chloracidobacterium sp.
CGCGAGCCAAGCGCGTCTCGCCCGTTTGACTCGCAGACCGGTTGGCGCTAAAAGCTGTCCGCAGGGGCGGCGCCCGCTGACGTCGCCGCCTCGCTTAGCGACCCAAGCCTTAAGTCGCGACGGCGCGGCTTGCATTCCCTAAGTCATACGCCTCAAGACATCTCATGCCAGCTACCATGGAAACCGAGAAAGCCGGCCAAAGCCGTTCAGCCGCTCTTTTCGAGCAAGCGCGCGCCTTCATACCCGGCGGCGTCAACAGCCCGGTTCGCGCTTTTCGAGGCGTCGGCGGCGCGCCTTTATTCATTCGCTCCGCGCAGGGCCCCTACATGACCGACGTGGATGGGAAGCGATACGTGGATTACATCGGCTCGTGGGGCCCGATGATTCTGGGGCATGCCCACCCGGAAGTGTTGTCCGCGATTCGCTCCGTCATCGAGCGCGGCACGTCCTTTGGCGCGCCAACCGAGCTTGAAGTCGAAATTGCCGAGCTTATTGTCTCGATTGTGCCGTCAGTCGAAAAGGTCCGCATGGTCAGCAGCGGCACGGAAGCGACCATGGCAGCCATCCGCGTGGCGCGCGGCTTTACGGGACGCCGCAAAATCATCAAATTCATTGGCTGCTACCACGGCCATGGCGACGCGTTTCTGGTCAAAGCCGGGTCGGGCGTCGCCACGCTCGGTCTGCCGGATAGCCCTGGCGTTCCGCCGGAAGTCTCTCAACAAACCATTACCGTTCCGTACAATGACCTGGCGGCGGTGGAAGCCGCCTTCGCGGCCTACCCGGATGATATCGCCGCCATCATCGTCGAGCCGGTGGTCGGCAACATGGGCTGCGTCGTTCCCAAGCCCGGCTATTTGCAGGGGCTGCGCGACCTGACGCGAAAGCATGGCGCAGTCCTCATTTTCGACGAAGTCATGACCGGCTTCCGGCTGGCGCGCGGCGGCGCGCAGGAGCTTTACGGCGTGATCCCCGACATGACTTGTCTTGGAAAGGTCATGGGCGGCGGCTTGCCGGCCGCCGCGTATGGCGGGCGCGCCGACATCATGGATTGCGTCGCGCCGGCCGGACCGGTCTATCAGGCGGGCACGCTGTCCGGTAATCCGGTAGCGATGACGGCCGGCCTGACGACCCTGCGTCTGCTTCAGCAGCCAGGCGTTTATGAAACGCTGGAGCGACAAGCCAAAAAAGTGTCCGAGGGGCTGCTGAGGCTCATCCGCAAGGCGGGCTACGCGGCGACCCTCAACCGGGTCGGCTCGATGTTCACGATCTTTTTCACCGCCGCCGAAGTGACCGATTGGGATTCCGCTTCCAAGAGCGATACGGCGCTTTTCGGCCGGTTTTTCCACGCCATGCTGCGCGAGGGAGTTTACCTGCCGCCGTCGCAATACGAAGCGGCCTTTATGGGTCTGGCGCATACGGATGAAGTCGTCGAGGTGACGCTGGCGGCGGCGGAGCGCGCGCTCGGCAAGCTGAGCTAGCCCGCGACCATTCCGGCGTCTAGCGCCTTACGGCGGCTGGCCCTAGGCGAGCCGCCTCTTCCGCCGATTGTCAATGCCGCGCCTTTCCGAGCAGCTTCGCGCTCACGCGCCCTACGTTGGGTTGGGCGGACTTCTCTTGCTGATGATCATTGGCAGCCTCCTGGCCCCGCAGCCGACAGGCCGCTCGGCGGCCACCGGGGATCGCCCGCTTGCAGTTGAGAGCGATGTCATTCGGCTGCGCTTTGACTACATCAAGAACGCCAACTATGACTTCGACCCGCGCGCCGCCGAGCCGCCGCCGCCGCCGGCGGCGCTCCAGACGCTCGATGGCAAGCAGGTTGAAATCGCCGGCTTCGCGCTGCCGCTTTACAGCCCGACCGGACAGACCGAGTTCTTGCTGACGCAGGCCGCGAATGGCTGCTGCTTTGGCGCGCCGCCCATGCTGCAACACATGATTTTGGTGCGCGCCGGCCAGCTCAAGGTCGGCGGCTATGGCGAGCCGGTTCTGGTGCGGGGCGTCTTCTCAGTGGGGCCTGAAATCGAGGATGGCTACGTCACGAGCCTGTTGCGATTGCAGGCGACGGACATTCGCAGCCTGGCCGACGACCGGGACATCGAGTAGCCGCGACTGCGGCGGAGCCGGCGCTTTTGCCCGCTGTTTTCAGCCCCTTTTCGCCGCGGCCTGTTTTTTTAGCTTGCCAAGCGGGCTGCCCGCCGCCGAGAGGCGCGGCCGCGTCCGAAATACGCTCAGGCTGGGATCGAGAGCGTCACGTGACACTCCGCGCAGTAGCCATAGACCTCGAAGGCGTGCTTGACAACGGAAAACTGCTTGCGCAACGCCTGCGTCATAAGCTTGGTTTCAATCGGACACCAATCCAGGCGAATGCTCTTTTGACAGTTCAGGCAGATGGCATAGTGCCGGTGATCGTCGCCTTGAAACTCGAACCGCGCGACATCCCGATTCTGTAAATTCGACTGGTGCACCAATCCCACGTCGGTCAGGAGCGTCAAGTTGCGATAAACCGTGTCGAGGCTCACATGGGGATGCGTCTTTGTCACCGCCCGGTGAACTTCCTGCGCAGTCAACGGGCGCGGAGACTCCATGAGGATACGCAGCACGACGGAACGCTGCGGCGTCATCTTCTGCCCGCGCCTTTTGAGAACGCTCAGGGCTTCGTCAAAGGTCATCGTCTCCTCCCTCCCGCGACCACCCGCGCCTTGGCTGAAGGCGCCCGCGATAGGCGCTTCAATTTCGTAAAATTCTCGCTTGCAAACCCTATAGCGTCACAGGCAACCCGTCAATACGCCATAAGTTGGCGAGAATTTGGCGAGCGGCTTCCGGCAGGGCGCGGAAGTCGCCCGCCAGCCCATCCAGGGCGGATCATCCATGGCAGCGAGCGAAGTCGCGCATGAAGTCAACCAGCGCGGCGACGCTCTCCATGGGCAGCGCGTTGTAGAGCGAGGCGCGAACGCCGCCAACCGACCGATGCCCCGGCAGCCCTTCAAAGCCGGCGGCGGCCGCTTCGCGGAGAAAAACCGTCTCGAGGCCAGGATTCGGAAGACGGAAGCACACATTCATCAGCGAGCGCGAGCCGCGCTCCGCCGTCCCGCGATAAAAGCCTCCGCTGTCAATGGCGGCATAGAGCTTTCCGGCTTTTTCAGCGTTCGCCGCCGCCGCCGCCGCCAGCCCGCCCTGCGCCTCGAGATGCTCCAGCACTAGCCCAACCGCGTAAATCGCGAACACCGGCGGCGTGTTGTACAGGGAGCGGTTTTTGACGTGCGTCCGGTAGTCGAGCATGGTCGGCAACCCGTCTGGAACGCACGCCAGCCAGTCTTCGCGGAGCAGGACGATGGTAACGCCGGCCGGGCCGGCATTCTTCTGCGCGCCGGCGTAAATCAGCGCATACTTGCCGACATCCAGCGGACGACTCAGAAAGTCCGATGAAGCGTCGCAAACCAGCGGCGCGGCGCCGACTTCCGGCTCGGTCGCCCACTGCGTGCCGAAAATCGTGTTGTTTGACGTGAAGTGAACATAGGCCGCCTCCGGATTAAGCCGCAGCTCCGCCGGCTTTGGAATGCGGGCGTAGCCATCGTCTTTGGTTGTCGCAGCAATATTGACCCGCCCAACCTTGCGCGCTTCCTCAACGGCCTTCTCCGCCCAGCTTCCCGTCACGATGTAGTCGGCGACGCCATCCCTGGGCAGGAAGTTGAGCGCAACCATGCTGAACTGCAAGCTGGCGCCGCCCTGCAAAAACAGAACGCGGTGCGTGTCGGGGACGCTCAGCAAGCGCCGCAGGCGGGCTTCCGCTTCCGCGAGGATGGCTTCAAAAGTCTTCGAGCGATGGCTGATTTCCAGGACGGACATGCCCGCGCCCGGCAGGATCAGCAGTTCCTCTCGAATGCGCTCGAGCACCGGCACCGGCAACACAGCCGGTCCGGCGTTGAAGTTATGACAACGCTTCATTACCCACTCCCGCTTTCTCAAGCTTGAACTTTGGACGCGCCACGCTCCGGTCGGCGCTGGCCGCAGTCGTCAGCGGAACAGCCAGCTGATCTGGGCCGCCGTGGCCGTGAGCCCCAGGGCCGTCCCGGCGACCACTTGCCCGACAGTATGCTTTTTCATGACGACCCGCGAGGCGCACACGAGCGGAATCAGGCTGAAGTAAGGTAGCACGACCGCCCCGAGCTGGTAATAAAGCGCCACGAGCGGGCCGCTAATGCCGGTAGCGTGGACGCTGATCTTCCAATAGCGCGTAATCGCCAAAATGACCGCCGTGTTGACCGCGTAGCAGAACATCAGCCCCTGGGCCAGACGCGGCGCATGGAATAGCTTCAAAAAGATGAAGCCCGCGGCATAGCATACAATGCCGAGCATAAAGGGGCGCGCCCGCTGCTCGCGCCGGTCAATATTGATGTTCGTGATGTCGCCGCGCCGCTTCATCACGAGCAGCGCCGAAAGCGGCAAGCCGGCGGCGAAGACAATGGACACGGTCGCCGCCAGCGTCTTGCTCGCTCCCTGATGATTGGCGTCAGTCGCAATAATAATCAGAAACGCCGCCACCGCATTGACGAGCGGATTGAAGACGTCCGACAGGATGCGCGACACCCACAGCTTCATGGACGCTAGATAATCACTCGCCTGTGAACGCGATGTAAAACGCTTCAGCGCAGATACTTTGCCAGCCAAGCATGAACCTCTTGAAATAAGTATTTGTTGTCTTCGCCCCGCAGAATCCAGTGATTCGCTTCGGGAAAGACAATCAGCCGACTCGGCACGCGGCGGCGCTGCAGGATGGTCCAGTTTTCGAGCGTCTGGTTGAGCGGCACGCGAAAGTCGTTTTCGCCAATGGTGAGCAGAATCGGCGTCTGGAAGTTGGCCGCGTAACGAATCGGATTTTGCTTGCGCCAAATTTCATTCTGCTCCCAGACCGGGCCGCCATTGGCTAGTTCCCGGAAGTAGCTCGTGTCGCTCGTCCCGTACTGCGATTCCGAGTTGATGAGACCGGCATGGCAGACCAGACACTTGTAGCGCGTCGTCGTCGCCTGGAGCCAGTTGGCCAAGTGCCCGCCATAACTGGCCCCGCCGGCGGCGACCCGCTCGCCATCCGCGTATGGAAACGCCGCCGCCACCGCGTCCACGGCCTCTGTAATCTCGCTGCCGCACGTTCCGAAGGGGTCGCCCTGAATCGCCTGGGCGAATTGCTCGCCGAAGCCTGTCGAGCCGGTGTAGTTCGTCAGAATCACGATGTAGCCGGGCTGCGCGAGCAGATGGTAGTTCCAGCGCAGGAAAAACTGGTCGCGAAACATCGTGTGCGGCCCGCCGTGAATGAAAGCGAACAGAGGGTACTTTCGGCGCGGGTCGAAATTGGGCGGCAAGACGAGCAGGTTGTGAATTCGCTTCCCGGCGCGGCTATCAAACCAGAAGTGCTGAAGCGGCTGCCAGTCAATCTGGGCGGTCGCTGCCGCATTGAAGCTGGTCAAAGCCACCTGGCGGCCGGCCGCCAGGTCAATCCGCGCGATTTCGGCCGGGTTGACGGCGCTTTCCCAGTTGGCGAACAGCAGGGTTTCCTTGGCTTTCGGCGGAACGGCCAAGTTGGCGTAGCAGCCAAGCTTGACTTCCAGCGCGAGCTTGGCCTCGCCCCCGCGCGCGGGGAGGGCGAACAGCTTCTCATGACCGGCTTCCTCGGCCGTGACGTAGATGGTCTGGCTGTCGGGCGCGACGCCAAACGACTCTACCGACCGGTCAAAGCTCGGCGCGACCAGGGTCTCGGCGGCAAGCCGCCCGTCCTTCCAATCGAAGCGCGTCAAGCGGTCAAGGTGATAAGTCTTCCCATCGGTCGTCGGCGACCGCAGCGCGTAAAGCGACTGGCCATCGGGCGCGAACAGCGGGCGCGCGTAGCTATGCCCCTTGCTCGTCAACTGACGCGGCTCGCCGCCCTGCGCGCCGACAAAGTACAAATGCGTTTCAACCGGAGCGTAGGCCGCCGCCTGGCGCTCGGTTGTCGCGGTGAAGACAACTCCCGCGCCGTCGGGCGTCCAAATCGCATCGAGCGTATCGGCGGCGTTGGTCGAGCGGCCGCCAAAGCCCGGCTCGCCGACCAGCTTCGTCCCGGCCAGCAAGTCGCGCGCCGGCTCGCCTCCGTCCAGCGACTGAACGAGCAGATGAGCTTGCGTATCCTCTAGCCAGTGGTCCCAACGCCGGATGGGGTAGCCGTCATAGACGCGCGCCTTGTACTTCCGCGCCTTTCGCTCCGCCGCGATGCGCTGATTGTCGGCATCGTTGCGCGCCCCTGGAAAGACGACGCTTGAAAACAGCAGCGTCCGCCCATCGGGACTGAAGCGCGGGGCGCTGGCGCCAGTGGAAAGCGAGGTGACCCGTTGCGCCTCTCCGCCGCCCGCGACATCAAGAATGTACGCCTGTCCGACCTCATCGCCTTCGCGCCGAGTCACAAAGGCTATCCGGCGACCATCGGGACTCCAGGCGACATCGCTCTCAGCGGCTTTGGTAAAAGTCAGCCGGCGCGGCGGCGCGCTGCCATCGCCGCGCGCGAGCCACAGGTCGCTTGATTGATCCTTGGGATCATAAGCCGGCTCGACCACTGAAAAAGCCACCAGCGCCCCGTCGGGGCTCGGCGCCGGCGCGCCGACCCGCTTCATCAGCCAGACATCCTCATGGGCGATGGGACGCTTCGCCGGCGCGGCGGTCTGCGCCCGCGCCCCCAGCGACGCCGGCGCGACGAGACCTAAGGCGAGACATAACGAAAGCAGGCGGCATCCGAGCCGACCCGCCGGCGCGATCAGCTTTTTCTTTAGGTTCTTCATTTCTTCAGATTCTTCCTGGCTTCCTTCATCGGCCTCGCCCTGCCGGAACGACGCTTCCCTCCCTGCCCGGCGGATAGCCGAGCGAGCCGGCAAGCGCGGATTCCCGAGGCGGATGCCTAAGAGCTTCATCGAGCCTATAAGACCAGCGACTTGAGATACGCTCGAAACTCCGGACCGAGGTCCGGGCGCTGGAGGGCGAACTCGACGGTCGCCATCAAGAAGCCAAGCTTGTCTCCAGCGTCGTGGCGAATGCCGGAAAATTCATAGGCATACATCGCTTGTCCCGCGAGCAACGCGCGCATGGCGTCGGTCAACTGGATTTCGCCGCCCGCCCCCTTGGGAGTTTTTTCGAGGACATCGAAGATTTCCGGCATCAGGATGTAACGGCCGATGATCGCCAAGTTGGAGGGCGCTTCGGCGAAGGGCGGCTTTTCCACCATGTCGCGGATCTTATAGACGCGCTCTTCAATCGGGTCCACCGCCAGCACGCCAAAGCGCGAAATGGCCTCGCCTTCGACGCGGGACGTTCCAATGACTGACCGTCCGTAGCGCTCGTAAACGTCAATCATCTGCCGCAGACAGGGCACTTTGGAATCCACGATATCATCGCCGAGAATGACGGCGAATGGCTCGTCGCCGACCAGCTCGCGGGCGACCAGCACCGCATGCCCGAGACCCAGGGCCTGTTTCTGGCGCACGTATGAGACGTTGATTTTCGAGATTTCCTGGACCTGCTCGAGCAGGTCCAGCTTGCCCTTCTCGCGCAAGAGCTGCTCAAGCTCGAAGGAAATGTCGAAGTGATCCTCGATGGCGTTCTTGCCGCGCCCGGTCACGATGATGACCTGCTCAATGCCGCTCAAAATGGCTTCCTCAACGCCATACTGGATGAGCGGCTTATCAACCAGCGGCAGCATTTCCTTGGGCTGGGCTTTTGTGGCTGGCAAAAAGCGAGTGCCGAGTCCGGCGGCCGGAAAGATGGCTTTGCGAATTTTTCTCATGGCGGAGCTTTCCCACGAAAATGGATGACCGCGCTGGCTGGCGGCGACGCAGATCAATCGCTTGCCTGACGATACGCCAATCAGCCCAAGCGAAGCGAGAGGAATCATCCCGACTCAGCGAGCGGCTGGCGCTCGCCCACATCCGACAGCGGCGGGCGCCCGCCGGGAATCGGCCAGCGCCCAGGTCAAGGCGTCAGCCGGCAGAGACGCGCTGCGCAAAGATGACGCAGGGCGGCCGGCCCGCTTCAGTTGAATTGACAGTGCGGCAACGCACTCTTACTATGCAGCCACCTTGGCCGGGTAGCCCGGCCGCGTAGGAGATGGCCACGCTATGAACCTTGGCATGTGGGAAATCCTCTTGATTGGTCTCGTGGTGGTGCTGCTGTTTGGGACAAAAAAGATTCCCGAGCTTTTCAGCGGGCTGGGAACGGGCATCCGCAACTTCAAAAAAGCCATCAATGAGGACCCTGAGGAAGCCAAGCGCAAAGAGCTGCCGGCTTTGCCATCCAAGGAAAAAGAATCAGTCTAACCTTGCGTCTTCTTAGTGGCGGTGGTTTAGACGCGTCCCCGCGCTTACAAACGCTTTTCAGCGCGTTCGCCGGGCGCAGCCGCTCGACGCGTATCTATTCTCATCCAGCAAGCAGGCGGGTTCAGCCATGAGTACCATCGATCCCATCGCGGAGTTTATTCAAAGCCAGCTCAAGGAAGTTCGCGTCGTCAGCGGCGAGCGGGAATTTAGCCGTAACGAAACGATCTACCACCTTGACGATCCGGCCGACCACATCTTCTACATCCTGTCCGGGAGCGTGAAAATCACCCGCGTTTCAGACGACGGCAAGGAAAAAATCATCAGCATTCACCGCGCCGGCGAGATTTTCGGCGAGCTGTGCTTCTGCGAAGTCGATGACCGCCGTAGCGACCAAGCCGTGGCCATGGAAGCGACGCGGGTCCTGGCGATTCGCGTCCATGACTTCCTGGGGATGCTGCGCGAAAACCCGAAGGCGCTACTGGATATGCTTTCGCTTTTTTGCAAGCGGCTTTCCCAGGCGCAGCAGCAAATTGAAACGCTGGCCTTTGACAACACGACGCGCCGCCTAGCGCGCGTCCTGCTCAAATCCAGCAGCGATTCCGGGCTAGAACGCCTCCGGCTGACGCACGAAGAGCTGGCGCAGATGGTTGGCACATCCCGCGAGATCATCACCACCATCATGAACCAGTTCCGCGATGAGGGCTTGATTGACTACCGGCGCAGCGAAGTCAGCCCGCATGTTGACAAGCTGCGGCAGTTCCTCGTCACGGCCTGAGCGCGCCAAGCCTGGAAAACTCCAGCGGGCAGAGGGCGGACGCTCGCGCCGCTTCCCTTCAGCGATTTTCTTCAGCTAGCGATTTTCTTCAGCTTAGGCCGAGCTAGTCGAGGCCGAGCGACTTCGGGACAGCGCGGGCGGCTAGGTCTTGGCGCGCTAGGTCTTGGCGCTCGGTCATAGCCCGCCATCCACGCTCGCGCGCGGAATCCAGCCTTCCGCGATGGACGCATCCTTTCGCCTGCCCCACTTTCGCGGGCGCACCCGGTAAAAGCTCCCCTGTATCTCGAGCACATCAGCCTCTGCGCCGACGGGAAGCTCGCCGAGCCAATCGCGACGCGTCGGGCTTTCCGTCGGCGCGGATCGCACCATGGTTGGCGCGATCACCTTGACCTGAAACAGCGCCCGCGCCGGGGCGGCGGCGGTCGGGCGGCCGCGCCGGGGCTCGCGGACCGAGTCGCGCGCAAAGCGGTAAAGCGCCGTCAAGCCGCCAACGAACAACGCCACGCACGCCACAGCGACGCCGACGCCAATCAGGCGCGTCGTCAGCGGCGACGGCAAGTCCCCCATAGATGCGGGCGCGGCGGACTCGGCGAGCGGCGCAGGCGAACCCAAAGGCGAGTGCGCATCCGTCCCGTCGGCGGAGGCTGGCAGCCTGGCGGGATCGACGCCATCCGGGCCGACGACCGCCAGCGCGGCTGTCAGTGGCGCCGGCGACACTGCGCGCTCCACATCCAACCAGAAGTCGGTCACGGTTGGGTAACGGTCTGTCACCTGCATCGCCGTCGCCTGCCTGAGAACTCGGAGCAGCGCGTCGCCCTTCGGCCAGTCGGCGAGCTGGGGCGGTAACGCGGCAACGGTCCGCCCGATGAAACCGGTCGGGGGAACGCCGGACAGAATGGCGTAAAGCGTTTTCGCCAGGGCGTACACGTCAGTTGTCACCGACAGCGGGGCCAACTGCCCAGGCTGACATTCCGGCGGAAGATAAATGCGCGGGCAATCCATCGCGCCGCTCGCATCCAGCGGCTCCTTGTCCCCGTCCGCGTCCTCATCGCTGGCAGCGGCGTCAAAGTCCGCCAGCTTCAGCGTTTGTCCGTCGGCGGCCAGCAACAGGTTGCTCGGCTCGACGTCTTGATGAACAACGCCCAGGGTATGGCAGTGCGTCAGCGCAGCCGCCGCCTGACTCAACAGGCGCAGCGCTTGCGCCAGGGGCAATCCGCCCCCGGCCGCGCTCAGGTCCGCCAAGTTGCCGCCCGCCAGATATTCGAAAATGTGATAGTCAAACGCCGCGCCGCCCAAGTCGCGCGCCGCCCCGCTTCCAACGCGCTGCACGATGCAGGGATGCCGCAGCCGATCCAGCCAGAGACCCTCCCGGCGGAATCGAGCGACGGGCGGAGGCAGCCCGCCCGCGCCCAAGGCTCGGTCAAGCGACTCGAGGCCACGCGCCTTGATGACGACAGGCTGCCCGGCGGATTCATCCCGCGCCAGAAAAATCTCGCTTTGACTTCCAACGGCCAAACGCCGCTGAATCAGGTAGCGCCCAGCCAGCAGGGCGCCTTCAAGCTTGAGTCTTCCCACCCGACACTACCGCCTCTCAGCCTAGGTCTTGCCGGAAGAGACTGTACCCTACGCCGCGCAAGCGCCAGAAGCCCTTGGCGCGCCCGACGCCAACGCCCAGAAGGCGCGCTTATGGGTCGCTTGCATCAAGAACTGCCGCCTCCAGCCGCGCGCGCAGTCGCCCGCTTTGGACAAGGTCAAACTTACGCGCCCACAGCCCCTTTGAAGCCAGGAGCGCCGGCCAGTGGCGTTCCGTGAGAATGCGCGGATGCCAATCCGAAACGCCTTTCCAATCAATGTAGTGCCAGTTGTGATACACTCCGTTGAGACACTTTGCGTTTCCCAGGAGACTTTGGATGACGACTTCATCCGGCGAAGGCGACTGCGTTCGGTCTTGTCGGTATGCCGTCAGATAAAACTGTGTCACCGGATGCTGCCAAGCATCCGCCGCAAGTAAGTAGGCGACGGCTTGCTCCCCGAGTAGAAACCAGTCTGAGCCGTGGAAGAGACTGAAATCCGCTCCAAAGGGAATCGTCGCCGGCAACCGGCGAATGCGGATCG
>CALCKX010000067.1 GCA_937966115.1 uncultured Chloracidobacterium sp.
AGTGATCCTCCAGGCCGAGCTGACCGGGGAACGGCTGGCCCAAGCCATCCTCGCGCTGCTCGACGACCCGGCGCGACTAGCTCGAATGGAAGCCGCCAGTCGGGCTTTGGCGCGGCCTGGCGCGGCGGAACGGACTGTCGATGTTGCGTTGCAGATTCTCCATCGCCCAGTATAAGGCGATCCAGCTATAAAGCGATTATGACGGAGCGCCTGCATTTCATCGGTATCGGGGGAAGCGGCATGAGCGCCATCGCTGAGCTGGCGCTGCGGCGCGGGCGCCAGGTGTCCGGCTCGGACCTGGCAGCCACGGCGGCGACGGCTCGCCTGCAGGCGCTCGGCGCGCGAGTGTTCATCGGGCATGCCCCGGAGCAGATCGGCAACGCGCAGCGCGTTATCGTCTCGACGGCGGTCAAGCCGGACAATGTGGAGCGCCTGGCTGCGCAGGAACAGGGGCTGCCCATTGCGCGCCGGGCGGACCTGCTGGCCGAGCTGATGCGGGGCAAGACAGCGATTGCCGTCGCCGGCGCGCACGGCAAGACGACGACCAGCGCGATGATCGCGACGGTCCTGCGCGCCGCCGGCTGCGATCCGACAGCGGCAGTTGGCGCGGCGCTGGACGGGGTTGGAAGCGGCGCGATTGCCGGCGCTGGCCCGCACTTCGTCGCCGAAGCCGATGAAAGCGATGGCTCGTTTCTCGCGTTGCCACGCGACATCGCCGTCATCACCAACATTGACCGCGACCACCTCGACTTCTACCGCGACCTCGACGACATCACGGAGCATTTCGCGCGCTTTGCCGAGGGCGTTCCCGAGACGGGCGCCGTGGTGATCTGCGCCGATGATCCAGGCGCTCGGGCGCTCCTGCCGCGCCTAACCGGACGGCGCGCGACCTACGGGCTGGAAGCGCCCGAGGCCAGCGTTCGAGCGACCGAGGTCGTCCCGCGAAAGCCGTTTGGATGGACGTTCAATGTCTGGCGGGAGGGGCGCGCGCTGGGCGCGGCGCGGCTGCATACGCCAGGGCGGCATGCGGTCTATAATGCGCTGGCTGCCGTCGCCACTGGACTTGAGCTTGGTCTCGACTTCAAAGACATCCAAATTGGGCTGGAAATGTTCAAAAATGTTTCCAGACGGTTCCAAATTCGCGGAGAACGGGCTAATGTTCTGGTCGTTGACGACTACGGACACCACCCGACTGAAATCGCCGCCGCGCTCGATGCCGCGCGCAGCGCCGAGCGACGCGTCGTCCTGGCGTTTCAGCCGCACCGTTACTCGCGAACGCAGCTTTTGCTCGCGGATTTCGTGACGGCGCTGGGCAAGGCGGACGTAGTTTGTCTCGCGGATATTTACGCGGCGGGAGAGGCGGCGATCCCCGGCGTCACCTCCGAGGCGCTGACCGCGGCCCTGCAAGCGGCCGGTCATGAGGCGGCGCATTATGTCGGAGGCGTGGACGAGGCCCTGCCGCGTTTGCTTCCGCTCGTTCGCCCGGGGGATTTGTTGTTGACGGCGGGGGCAGGCAATATCTGGCGGATTGGCGAAAGGTTTTTGGAGCATGCCGAAGTCGATTGAGCAGATTTGCGCCGGGCTGGACATTGCCGCCCGCTTCCGCCAGCCCATGCGCCGCCTGACCTCGCTGCGAGTTGGAGGCGAGATAGCCTGCGTGGCCTTTCCCGACACGCCCGAGAAAGCCGCCAAGCTCGTTCAACAGCTCGACGAGAGCGGCCAGCGCTGGAGCCCGCTGGGCTATGGCACGAACTTGCTGGTCGCGGATGGGCCGCTCGACCGCGTCGCCGTGAGCGTGCGCTCGCTGACCGCGCCCGCGAGGTTCGACGGGCTGCGGGTGACGGTCCCGGCTGGCTACAGCTTGCCGCGCCTGGTCAACCAATGCGCGGATCGCGGGTTATCAGGGATTGAGGGCTTGTCGCCGATTCCGGGGAGCGTTGGCGGCGCGGTCAAGATGAATGCTGGCTCGCACGGTTATGAAATCGCGGATGTCATCGAGTCGGTGGAGGTCGCGCAGGATGGGCGGGTCGTGACGCTGCCGCGCGCCGCGATTGACTTCGCCTACCGCCACTCGCCGTTCACGGAGCGCGACCTCATTCTGGGAGCGACCCTGCGCCTGCGCCCAGGCGATGCCGAGGCCAGTCGAGCCGCGATCGCCGAGTATCGCCGGCACCGCGCCGCCACGCAGCCGGTCAATGCCAACAGCGCCGGGTGCATCTTCAAAAACCCCCGCTCCGGCCCCGCCACCGGGCGCCTCATCGACGAGCTTGGCCTGAAGGGAGAAACCATCGGCGGGGCGACCATTTCGCCCTGCCATGCCAACTTCATCGTGACCAACGGCGCGGCGCGGGCGGACGACATCTTCGCCCTCATCGAGCGCATTCGCCAGCGCGTCCGGGCGGCGCGGGGCGTTGAGCTTGAAATGGAAGTCAAAGTCTGGGACTAAGCGCGTGGAGAGCATCGCGTGGAGAGCATCAAGGTGTCCGCCATCCGAGAACGAGTAACCCGGCAAGCGCTGCCCGCGCGCCGCGAGCAAACGCGCGAGGCGGTCGCCATCCGTGGCGCGGGGGCGGCGACGGGCCAGCTTTGGGATTGGCTTCGGGCTTGGCGGCCGACTTGGGCCTGGGCGACATTGCTGATCGCGCTCGGGGGTCTGGCCCTCGCCCTGACGCGGTCGAGCTTGTTTACCCTGCGGCAAGTCGAAGTCGCGGGCTGCGAGCCGCGCCTGGCCGAAGACATCGAGCGCGCCGCGCGCCAGAACGCGCCCGGCTCGCTGCTCACCCTCCCGCTCGCGGCGCTTCGCCAAAGCCTGGAAAGCCTGTCACGGGTTCGGCAGGTCAGCGTGATCCGCATTTTGCCCGACACGCTGCGGATTGTCGTCGTCGAGCGCAAGCCGGTCGTGCTGGCGCAGATGGCCGAGCGCGGAGGGCTGGTCTGGCTGGATGAGGAAGGCGTGGTCATTGCGGCTTACGATCCGGACGCGGACGGCGAGCCGCCGAGCATCGCCGTCGGATTCGCCTCGGATCGGGATCAGGTCGGGCAACGCGAGAACCGCGATCGGCTTCAGCTTTACCGCAACTTGATGTGGGCGCTTGACGCCGCCGAGCCGCGCCTATCCGAACAGATTGAGTCGGTTGATTTGTCTCACCTGCAAGACGCGCGCGTGCAACTGCGCGGCAGCCGCATCGTCGTCGGACTTGGCAAGGAAGATTTTCGGGCGCGCCTGCTTCACGCCTGCGAAATCGTGGACGCGCTTCAGCGGCGCGACGCCGCCATTCTCGAGCGCCTGCGCTTTTCCGATCCGCGCATCTTCGAGAAAGCGCCCTATCTGAAGTCGGTCAACATGATCAACCCCAAGCAGGTGAATCTCGAATTTGACGACCGCCCGGCCGTCAGCCCGGCGCGCCCCTCCGGCGGCGCGGGCCGCCCGGAGCGCCGGGCGACCGCCGAGCCGAAGCCGAAAGCCGGCTCCCGCGCCGCCGGCTCAGCGCCGAGGAGGTAACGCCCATGGCCCGCGCCACGCCTTACGTCGCGAGCCTCGACCTCGGCTCAACGCGCACGCGCCTGGTCATCGCCACGCCGGTGCCCGACCGCGACCGCTGGGCCGTCGCCGGCTACGCTGATGTCTCCTCGAAGGGCATGCGCAAGGGCGTTGTGGTCAATATCGAGCTGGTTGAGGAAACCATCCGCCAGGCGCTGACGGAAGCCGAGCGAATGGCTGGCTTCGAGGTTTCGTCTATCCATGCCAGCTTGTCCGGCACGCACATTCGCGGCTTTAACGGGCATGGCGTGGTCGCCGTGTCGCACCGCAACCGGCAGATTACGGCAAGCGATGTCCAGCGCGTCATCGATCAGGCCAGCGCCATCAGCCTGCCGTCCGACCGCGGGATTGTCGAGGTGCTCCCGCAGGAGTTCGTCGTCGACGAGCAGGACGGAATTGGCGATCCCCTCGGTATGTTGGGGATGCGGCTTGAAGTAACCATACATATAGTGACTTCTCCGGTAACCGCTTCACAAAACATCGTGACAAGCGCCAACCGGCTAGGTATCATTGTCGAGGACCTCACTCTTGGTTCCCTTGCTGCCGCCGCAGCGACGCTCACAGACGAAGAACGTGAATACGGCACGGCACTTGTCGATATTGGCGGTGAGATCACCAGCCTTGCAATTTTCCAGCGGGGCGCGGTGCGCCATACCGCGACGCTTGGCATCGGGGGCGCGTATTTTACGAATGACATTGCGATTGGGCTTCGCTCATCAGTCCCTGAGGCGGAACGCATCAAGCAGACGTTTGGATGCGCTTTTGCGCCGCTTTTATACCCTGATGAGCGACAGGAACAACTTGAGTTTGCCGTTTCGAGCGGAAGGCCGCGGACGCTTTCCCGCCAGGTCTTGTGCGAAATGCTTCAGCCGCGAGCCGAAGAGATTTTCAAGCAGCTTCAGGAAAATATTCGAGAGGCCGGGTTTGAGCGAAAGCTGTCGAGCGGCTTGGTCCTGACGGGCGGCGGCAGCTTGCTGTCGGGCATTCCCGAGCTGGCTGAGCGCATGCTCGATCTTCCGGCGCGGCTTGGCGCGCCAAGCGGACTCGATGGGCTGAATGAAGAGCTTCGCCGCGCCGAATGGGCGACCGCGATTGGACTGATTGTTTCGAGCATTCGTCCCCGCGCCAATCACTACTTGCGCCAGCGTGAAGCGAGTTGGCGCGATTGGCTGACGGGCATAAGAAATTTCTTCTCTTCGCCGAGTTCGGCGCGCTGAGCATATTATTTTTTCATAGCGCAGATGGGTCCCGATCAAGGTTACGGGCAGGAGGCAATTATCCCATGGGAGCAGATAGCAAGCGGTCGTCGAGTCCACCCCCAGTGAGGTTTGAATTTGTGGAAAACGCTATTTCGAAAGGCGCAAACATCAAGGTCATTGGCGTTGGCGGCGGCGGCGGCAACGCCGTCAACCGCATGATCGAGTCTGGCATCGAGGGCATTTCCTTCCTGGTGGTGAATACCGATCTGCAAGCGCTCAGCATGTCGAAAGCGGCCGTCAAAATTCAGATTGGCAGCAAGCGGACGCGCGGTCTGGGCGCCGGGGCCGATCCCGAGACGGGACGCGAAGCCGCGCTCGAGGATACCGAAAAGATCATTGACGCCCTCGAAGGCTCTGACATGGTGTTCATCACCGCCGGCATGGGCGGCGGCACTGGTACCGGGGCCGCGCCGATTGTGGCCGGACTGGCCAGCGAGTTGGAAATCTTGACCGTGGCGGTCGTTACCAAGCCGTTCGGCTTTGAAGGTCGCCGCCGGATGATGAACGCCGAGAAAGGCATCAGGGAGTTGCATGAATGCGTGGACACCATCATCACCATCCCCAATGACCGCCTGTTGACGACCGTGGATCGCCATACCTCGCTGGCGGACTCCTTTCGCATGGCGGATGATGTTTTGCGGCAAGCCGTGCAAGGGATTTCAGACCTCATCACGGTGCCCGGCATGATCAACCTCGACTTCGCCGACGTGCGCACCATCATGCGCGGCTCCGGCATCGCGCTGATGGGCACTGGGCAAGCCGCCGGAGAAAACCGCTCCATCGAAGCCACCAACGCCGCGATTGCCAGCCCGTTGCTCGAAGAAGCTTCCATCGAAGGCGCGAAAGGCGTTCTCGTCAATATCACCGGCGGTAGCGATCTGACGCTGCACGAAGTCAACGAGGCCACTTCCATCATCCAGAAAGCGGCGCATCCGGAAGCCAACATCATCTTTGGCGCGGTGATTGACGAGCGCATGCAGGAAGGCATGAAAATCACGGTCATCGCGACCGGCTTTGATCAAGCCGCCCAAGCGGTCAATGCTCCCCCAGCCGCATCCACGACGGCTGCCATCACCAACGTGGTGGCATCGCCATCGTTTGGGCGGGTTGCGCCTTCCGCCGCGGAAACCGACGCCCTTGAAACGCCGGCTTTTCTGCGGCGCAAGGCCGAGTAGCTTTCGGCGCGGATGCCGCGCCCGGCCAGGGGAAACCGCAGCTATGGGTTTCGACGCAGGACAGCGAAAGCGCCCCGCTCCGAAACCCACGCCGTCGAGAAAGCCGCATAGCCAGCCGGACGCCGCTGAAGCTTCATGTCAAGCGCATCGCCGCGCTCGATGATTAGCCACGTCACGGTTGGGGGAATGGCCGAGTCGAGCGCCCGCCAAGCCGGGCGGCCCTCGTGAAGGATTTGGGCGTAATTCAACCCGCCCTGCGCAATCACGTCCGACAAGTTGCCCGCGAACAAGGCGACTTCCGCCTGCCCGACCTGCGTCCGCAGAAACTGCGCCAGCGCCCGCCGCTCGCGCCCAAGCGGCGTAAACTGCGCGCGATAGGCTTCCTGGAAAACGGAGAGCTGGTACACGCCATCGCGCAACAGCCAAAGCGACTGCCCAAGACACGCCAGCCCCAGGCCGGCCGCTAGCCAAGGCTGGCGCGACGGGAAGCGCCGCTGGAGAAAAGCCGCGCCAATGCCCGCGCCAACCGCGAGCGCCGGCAGTGCGACCAGCCCATAGCGATTGTTCAGAAACAGCGGGTAGATTTGAATGTTGCCAGAATAAAGGCTGTAGGCGGTGAAAAACGGCGGCAAGAGCAACAGCGCCAAGGTCAGCGCGTCCGGCGATGCCCAGCGCCGCCGCCAAAGCTCGGCGGAGACGCCCCCCGCCAAGCCGGCCACCCCAAGCGCAGCGGTGGTTGGCGTCGCGCAGATGACGACCGTCGCGGCCAAGACGACTCCAGCGTAAAGCGGTCGCCCGACGACGAAGCTCAAATAGCTCAACTCATCGCGATGACGCGCAAAATAGCCGCGCGCCGAGTATTCGCCATCGAGAAATTCGAGCGGGCGTCCATAAATCAGCCAGTTGTGCCAAAGCCAATAAGCGACCCCGGCGCCCGCAATGCCAGCCCAGAGCGCGATGTCGGTCATCCGCGCCCAGCCGCGCCGCGGCGAGCGCAGCGCCACGACCCACAGTCCGGCGGGCAGCAAAATCCAGCCTTCATAACGCGTGAGAACGGCGAGCAAGGTCCAGAGCGCGAACTTCAGCAACGCCGCCCGCCCGCCCTGCCGCATCCAGTCGCGCCCCTGCCAAACGCTCCCCAGCCAAGTCGCCAAAAACAGCGGCTCCGTCAGGGGCGTGGCCTGGACGTAAAGCAGCGTCGGGTTGAGCGCAAAGGCCAGCCAGGCAATCGTCGCGGTCAGCTTGGATTCTGTCAGATCGGCGACGAGGCGAAAAAGGAAGGCGGCGGCGATGGCGAAGGCGGCAAGGGAAACCAGGCTTCCGGCCAACCCAGTGCGCCAGAGCGTGTCCGCAGCGGCCAACGGCGCGGCCAGCGCGTGCGGCAGCGGAAGCCACGGGCTGCCAAGCTGGATGTAGCGCTCCCGCCAGGATGCGCCGGGCGGCGCATCCACGAGCTTGCGGGCAATCGCCAGATGGGCTTGCCCGTCTCCGTAGAGGTTGTTCCAGTCGTAGGCGTAAATCCAGGCCAGCGTCAGCCCGCCAATGAAAAGCGACGCCAGCGCGACCAGCCGCGCCGGCTCCCCGCGCGCGACTAGATGGCACACCGGCGGCGCGCGCGCTCCCAATCGAAAACCTGTCGGGCGCGGACATTCTCGGTCGCGACGGCCAGCGCCGAGATGAGGTCATCCTCAAACATATTGGGCTGGAAAGCGGGCGGCCGGTAACGGTCTCGCATGCCTAGGCGCCGCGCAGGGCTCGCGGCAGGGGCGGCAAAGGGCTTCGAGGCGTTGGCAGCGAACTGATCGGGTATGAGCTTTGTCGTCATGATTGGCTTCCTCCTTACGAGCGTCGAGCGCGGACGCTGCGGCAGCCGCGAGGAAACCGCCGAGCGTCAGCCGGTATGGAAAGGCGATGGGGCAGGTCGCGCGCGAATGGCGGTGGTCCTCCCAGAGACGCAAGAGGTAGCGACTGGCTCAATCAGCCAGCGCCAATGGTAGCCTCCCCGGATGCGACTGGCAAGCGCTGGCGACTAATTCAAACAGCTCATCGCCGCCTTTGTCGCGAATGCGGTCTCCGATTGTATGACCATCCCCGCTGTGCTACACCTCGCTTCAATCGCCAAACCGCTGGGCGCCCCTTCGTCGCCCGAGCGCTTCCACTGACTTTGCGGAGACCTATGAGACATAACCGCCGACCGCTGTTCTGGGCCGCGGCGCTTTTGGCGGTCTTCGGGGCGGTCGCCTCTCGACCCGCCCGCGCCAACGATGCCGCGAGCGACCACGAGTACGCCCCGCTTCAAGCCGCCACGCTCAACTATAAAGACTGGACCTATCCGGCGCTTGATGGCGGCGCCATCAACCTGCGGGCGTGGGCAAAGGACAAAAAGCTCGCGCTGGTTGTGTATTTCGCGCCGTGGTGCGGCAACTGGCGCTATGAAGCCGAAACGTTGGCGCGCCTGCACGCCAAGTATCGCGCCGCGGGCCTGGGCGTCATTGCGGTCAATGAGTACGGCGCCAGCGCCGAAGCCAAAGCTTTTTTCGGCGCGGATGGCCCGCCTTATCCGGTGGTCATCGAGTCGGAAGACCGGTCGCGCGTCGGCGAGACGCCGCACGCAATGTATCGCCGGATGACCGGCGACTTCCGTAGCTACGGCTCGCCCTACAACGTTTTTATCGAGGCGGCCGCGATGACGGAAGCCGGCGAGGTCTTGGCGGAGCGCGTCACGGTCGCCAACGGCGAACTCATCGAAGCCGAGGCCGAAGCTTTCATTCGGGAAAAGCTCGGGCTGCCGCCGGCGGGCGAGCAGCCCGAGGAAGCTGCCGGCGGCGACAGGCCCTAGGCGCGCTGCCATTCCGCCTGGGCGCGTCCCCTCCCAAGCCTGGCGCGCGTTAGGCGACGCCTCGCAAAGCGGGCGGCGACCGTTTCCGCCAAAGCGCGGCGAGCAAGCCCCCGGCCAACGCGATGAAATACACGTCAAGGTAGCTGCGGTGGCTAGTATGCGCCCAAAACGCCGCCGTCACCAGACCAAAGGCGATGACGTGCGCGCCGCAGAGCGCCAACGGCAACCAGGCGCGCCGCCGCGCCAGCCGCCACGCGCCGCCCAGCGCCAACGCCATCATTGGAACGTAACTGCCCCCGTAGATAAGCTGTTCGCGCCACCCCTTCGCCGGATTGAGTCGCCACCAGAAGGCCGCGCCTAGCTTGCGTCCGGCTGCCGCGAGCGTCCGCCCTGGATGCGCTCTGACATAAGCCCAGGCGCGCGCGCGAAACCAGTCGTCCAGCGCCGTCTCGCCGCGCGCGACGGCTTGCTGGACCTCCGCCAACTCGGCGGGCGTCATCGCCGCCCAAGTCGCTTCCGCGCTGCGGTCAATGCTGCCATGCGGGTAGTAGCTAAACGTCCGCGGGTTGTTGCCGACCCAGAGCGAGTAGCCGATGCGCGTCGTCAGCGTCGGCCGCCCAACCGCCAGGGCGTTTCGCAGCAGCCAGGGCGCGAGAACCAGGCACAGCGCCCCGGCATAGGCAGCCGGCGCTTTCCATCGCTCGGATGACGCCCCGCTCCGCCGGGCGAGCCAGAGCCAGCCCAGCGCCAACGGCGTCAACGGGGCGAGCGATGGCCGCGTCAGCATCGCCAGCCCGGCCAAGCCTCCGGCAAGCGCGGCGGCCAAGCCTGGCCGCCGCGTCGTCGAAACGGCGTCCAGCGCCAGCGTCGCCGCCGCGGTCGCCAGCGTGTACAGCCCTGTTTCCTGAAGCGCTGTATCATGAACGACAAAGTATGGATATAGCGCCGTCATCGCCGCGGCGAAAAGCCCTGCGCGGGCGTCAAACCAGCGTCGCGCCAAACCGTAGGCGCACAGCGTCGTGCCCGCGCCAACCAGCGATTGCGCGATGGCGATGGCCTCGAAGCCGCGCTGGCCGCCAGTGACCAGCGCGAGGAATGCCGGATACAGCGGCGTCCAGTAGGCGCGACTGAGCGCGTCCAGACCAAAAGCTTGCTCGGCGACGAGCTTCTGCGCCAAGTCGAAATAAAAGCCGTAGCTCTGCGCCCAGAAGTCGGCTTCGCCGCGCGCCAGCCGGACGCTCAGCCGCGCCCCAAACGCGACGCCCGCGATGACGACCAGGAGGCTGCGCCGCCGCCGCTCAGTCATCGAGCGGCACCGTGTCGAGAAAGACCAGGCCAAATCCTTCCAGCGCCGTCAGTCGGCGGGGATGATTCGTCAGCAGCCGAATTTGGCGCAGCCCCAGCGCGCGTAAAATCTGCGCGCCGGTGCCGTAGTCGCGCACGTTGCCATGCACGATGGCTTCCCCCCTCGCTATCGCCCGCAGATGCTCCTCGAGGCGCGCGCCAGCTTGCTTCTGACGCAAATACAGCAGAACGCCGTCGCCTTCCGCCGCAATCCTCCGGAGCGCTCTGCGGAGCCACTGTCCAGCCTCGTCGCTGGACTCCTCGAAAACATCGCCCAGCAGGGTCTGCGAATGCACGCGCACCAGCGCCGAATCCGCCTTTGCCGGCTCGCCCATCACGAGCGCCAGATGAACTTCATCCGTGATGTCGCTGCGAAAGGTCATCGCCCGAAACGTCCCGTAAGGCAGCCTCAGATCGGCTTCAGCCGTGCAGCGAACGTGAATTTCATTCGCCAGCCGGTAGCGAATCAGGTCGGCAACCGACACGATCTTCAAGTCGTGGCGACGAGCGAAGACGGTGAGCTCAGGCAGCCGCGCCATTGTCCCGTCATCATTCATGATTTCGCAGATGACGCCGGCCGGCGTCAGCCCGGCCATGCGCGCCAAGTCAACGCTCGCTTCGGTTTGCCCAGGGCGCACCAGAACGCCCCCGCGCCGGGCGCGCAAGGGGAAGACATGCCCCGGCCGCGCCAAGTCCTCGGGGCGCGTCGCCGGGTCAACGGCGGTGAGAATCGTCGTCGCCCGATCAGCCGCGGAAATGCCGGTGGTCACGCCGCGCTTGGCCTCGATTGAGACGGTGAAGGCCGTGCCGAACCCGGATGTGTTGCGGGCGACCTGCAACGGCAAATCGAGCGCGTCGCAACGCTCTTCGGTCAGGGAAAGGCAAATCAGCCCGCGGCCGTATTTCGCCATGAAGTTGATGATATCGGGCGTCACCTTTTCAGCCGCGCAGACCAGATCGCCTTCGTTTTCGCGGTCCTCATCATCCACGACAATGACCATGCGCCCGGAGCGGACATCAGCGATGGCTTCCTCGATGGAGGCAAGGGCCCTGAATGTCGGATTTTCCATTTTCTCTCTTAGGCGAGGGGTGACAGGAGATGTCAGGTCGCTTGTAGCGTAAGCGTCGTTTGTAGTGCTTGTCCGCGCCAGACGCAATCATCCGTCAGCCGGCCCCGCTGCCGACCCGGTCCGGCGCGATGGCGACCAATCGCCGTCCCGGCGTCAGCGCCCTGAAAAAAGCCTGCCTCACGGCCCGACCAGGAGGCTATCGCCCGCTTCCTGCCGAGTCCGGCTTCGCTTGGCTGCGCTCGCGGCAGCTCGGGCGGAGCGCGCAGCTCGCTCGTCATTTCCTGGCGCGCTGCGCCGGCGTCGGCTTTGGCCGGGGGCTGTCTAGGTCGAAAGCGGCGCGGGGCGACGCGCACGGAAAGCCGCATCAGCGTCGGAACGCGGCTTTTCGTCCAGCCGCCGGCTTGGGGCGGGGTCAGTCAACCCGCCGCGCCAAGCGCTGCCAGAGCTGAACGATCTTTTCGAGCTTATCGGGCAAGCGTATCCGGGTCGCCGCGGAGAGGCGACCGCCGTCTGGTCCAGACGCGCCCCGTCAGCGCGCCGCCGCGTCAACCGCGTCCTCCGCGCCGGTAAAGAAATCCGTCAAGGCTTGATAGGACGCTCGGCGCCCGATGGCCTGGCTGACCAGCTCGGCAATGGTTTGCGCGCCCTGTGACAAAAACAGCGGGCGCGAGGCGAAAATATTGGTGAAATACATGCTGGGCACCCCGCGCTCCTTGGCGTGGGCGGCCAGCGCCGTCGTTCCCAGCACAAGGTCGGGCTTGAGCTCGTCCACGGCAATCACATCCTGGTCGAAGGTCTTGCGGAAAACGACGGTGGTTCCGCGCGCTTCAAGCCAGGCTTCATCTTCCTTCGTAAATGGCGTCTGACCGATATTGGTCGAGACGTAGGGCACTTCGGCGCCAGCTTCGACGAGCAACCGCGCGACCATCAGCTCGCTGCCCTCATACCCGGCGACAATGATTCGCCCGCGCACCGGCGTCCGGGCCAACGCTTCAGCGACCGCCCGGGATTCAGCTTCAGCCAGCTCCTCAACCTTTGAGGGCCGAACGTTGAAAGCCCGCCCAATGCGCTCAATCCAGTTGCGCGTTCCCTCGATGCCGACCGGCGTGCAGCCCATGGATGGAATCTTGTATTTCGCCAGCAACGCGCAGGTTTTCGTGTAGAACGGGTGCAGCGTGACGTTGACGCCAACGCTGAGCGTCTTGCGGAAGTCGGCGATGGCGCGCCCGGGGATATGCGCCACGAGCCGAATATCCATCTTGGCGAGTAACTGCTCCAGATAGAGCGGATCGGCCGGAAAAACCTCGCCAATGGTGGAAGCGGCGCTCGACTGGCGCGGCGGCAAGCCATCTCGCTCAGCTAGACACTTTAGAAGCTGCGACGCGGCAATGTCTTTGGCTTCGGCATGGGATTTGACGCCGTAGCCCGGCACGTGCATCGGCACGACGAGCGGAAAAGTCGGGTCGTCCTTGGCGCGGGCGGCGTAATCCTTGGCAATGGCGTCAATGGCGAGACCCACCGTCTCCTCGTTGCACAGGGTAATCAGCGCAATGACCCGCGGGTTGAACTGAGCAATCGTCTCGGCCACCGCGGCGCGAGTGCGGTCCTCGATCCGGCCGTTGGTCAAGTCCGAAGCCGTGTAAACTGGCGTCAGGACGGATTTCCGCGCCGCGTAGAAATGCGACACGAAATCAAGCCCGTAAACACAGCCGGCATTGCCAACCAAAATCGGCACGATCCCTTCAACGCGCATCATGACGCGCAGGCTGCCAAAAGCCTGGCACATGGAGAGCGGGGCGTGTTTTGAGCCACAGGAGTTGATTCGCTGAAGAACGTTCAGTTGCATCCGCTTGCAGACGGGGACGCCAGGCGAGTGGAGGTCGCCGAAGGCGACCTCTCTTTCAGCCTACAGCGCCGAGCCTCGCAAGCGAAGACCGACTTTCGGGACGCTGCCGCAACTCACCAGCCAAGGATGTAGGCGAACATCAGCGGCACCACAATCGAGGCGTCCGACTCGATGATGAACTTGGGCGTCTCGACCCCCAGCTTGCCCCAAGTGATTTTCTCGTTCGGAACCGCGCCGGAGTAAGAGCCATACGACGTGGTGGAGTCGCTAATCTGACAGAAATAGCCCCAGACCGGCACGTTTTCGCGCCGAAGGTCCTGATGCAGCATCGGCACGACGCAAATGGGAAAATCGCCGGCAATCCCGCCCCCAATCTGGAAGAAGCCGATGGAAGCCGCCGCGCTGGTCTCGACGTACCACTGGGCCAGCTCGATCATGTACTCAATCCCGCCGCGCACCGTGTGAACGTTTTTCACGTCGCCGCTGATGCAGTGACCGGCGTACATATTGCCCAGCGTCGAGTCCTCCCAGCCGGGCACAAACATCGGCAGGCCCTTTTCCTTGGCCGCGACCAGCCAACTGTCTTTCGGGTCGATTTGAAAGCTGGCCTGGAGCTTGGGGTTATCGAGAATGCGCCAGAAAAACTCGTGTGGAAACAGGCGCTCGCCGCGGGCGTCGGACGCCATCCACTCTTCAAGAATGAACGACTCGATGCGCCGCATGGCCTCGCCTTCAGGAATGCAGGTGTCGGTGACGCGGTTGAGGTGGCGCTCCAGCAGCGCCTTCTCGTCCTCCGGGGTTAGGTCGCGGTAGTTTGGCACGCGCTCGTAGAACTCATGCGCCACGAGATTGAAGACGTCTTCCTCCAGATTGGCCCCGGTGCAGGAAATCGCGTGTATTTTGTCCTGCCGAATCATTTCCGCCAGCGACAGGCCCAGCTCGGCCGTGCTCATCGCGCCGGCCAGCGTCACCAGCATGTTGCCGCCCGCCGCCACATGCCGGCGATAAGCTTCGGCGGCCTCGACCAGAGCGGCGGCGTTGAAGTGACGAAAGTGGTGCTTGATAAAGGTCGTAATCGGCTGCGCGGTCATCGCTCAACTCCTTTCTTGTCTCTGCCGGGCGAGTCGCGG
>CALCKX010000068.1 GCA_937966115.1 uncultured Chloracidobacterium sp.
CTGCGCCAGCGCGCCGAGTTGGCGCGCCAGATCGGCGTTTGCCTGGCGGTATGTCAGATACATGGCGATAGCATAGCCAATGAGCGCCAGCCCGGCCAGCCGCGCCAGCGCCTGCGCGCGCCGCCAGAGGCGCGACCAATCCAGGCTCTGCCGCGGCCAGGGGCGCGTCCCGGAACGCGCCGCGCGGCGCCGCGCGGCTGAAATCTCAGGGGCGCTCTCAGGCGCGGAGCAGGGCAGAGGCGAGCGGGATGCCGGCTCAGGCAGGCTCGTCGGCCGGACGGCGCGGGATGCCGGCTTGCCAGGCGCGGCCTCCAGCGGCGGCGCGGCAGGAGCAGGCGCCGCGACGGGGAGCTTGACCGTGGCGACGCGCATCTCGTCAACGGCCGCGACCGCTGCCGCGCTAGGCGTCAAAGTCGCGCCTGGCGGCGCCGGGCGCGGCAGCGACAGCGCCGGAGCCACGGCGGCCGCCTCGCGCAGTTGCGCCCGAAAATCCATCGCCAAGCCGGGCGGCGGCGCAGCGGTCAACTCGCCGGACGGGCTTTCCGAAGCTGCTTCCGGCGCCGGGGCGGAGGCCAGCGCCGCCTCAAGCTCCAAGGCCAGATCGAGCGCCGTGGCTTGGCGGGCGGACGGGTTTTTACTCAGCGCCCGCATCACGCACAGCTCAACGGCTTCCGGCAGGTCGGGACGCCAGTCGCGCAGCGGGCGCGGGGTCGCTGTCACCTGCTGCATCATGACCGTGGTCGTCGCTTTGCCGGGAAACGGGACGCTTCCGGTGAACAGCTCATAGACGAGCGTCCCTAAGCTGTAAATGTCGGAGCGCGAATCGAGCGGCTTGCCCTCGCACTGCTCGGGCGACATGTAGTGCGGCGTGCCCATGACGCTGCCGGTCTCGGTATTGAATTCGCTACTCGCGGCGAAGGCGTCCATGAGCTTGGCAATCCCGAAATCGAGCACGCGCGGGATTTCCTCGTCGTCCACAACCTCGATCATCACGTTGTCGGGCTTGAGGTCGCGGTGGATGATCCCCCTGCGGTGCGCGGCATGGACGGCCGAGCAAATCGGCTTCATCCAGCGGACAAGCTTCTCGGGGGCGATGGTTCCCTCGGCGCTGAGGACGCGGCGCAGACTCTTGCCCTCGATGAAATCCATCACGAGATAGGCTACGCCATCCGGCGTAATGCCAAAGTCAGTCACGGAAACGATGTTGAAGTGCTTGAGTTGCCCAGCCATCGCCGCCTCGCGGCGAAAGCGAGCCAGCGCGCCCTCGTCGGCAACCAGGTCGAGGGAGAGCACCTTGACGGCCACCGCCCGGTGGATCAGCAAGTGGCGCGCCCGATAGACCGTTCCCGAGCCGCCCCGGCCAATGCGGCGCTCAATACGGTACTTGCCGTCCAGGGCGCGACCGATGAAGGGATCGGCTTGGGCTAAGCTAACGGGAGCGGGTTCCGGGGCGGCACTCAACGGCAAGCGCATCGTCAGGCCGGCCAGCAGGGCCGGCGGCACTGCCGACGCGCCATTCGAAACGGAAGCGTCGCGCATGGCGAGTCCTCGAAACTTGGCTAGGAAGAAAGAGCGTCGAACCTGGCCACAAGGAGCATCCTGCGCTCAAAGCGTCGAAGGGCTTGTCGCCGCAGGCGCTGAAGCGTTCTTAAACCCTGAGCAAGCATAGGCTACACGCCTCGCGCCGCGAGTTCAACGGCGAATCCGGCGCTCACCGCAACCACAGCTTGAGCGCCCAGCCGAGGAGGAGACCGGCCGCGACGACCAGGATGGTTGGGAAGAGCGGGAACCAGGCCTCAACCCGGCCCGCCCAGCTTCCCCTGCCGACCAAATACAGCAGGGAGCGCAGCCACCACCAGCCAAAGAGGGCGAAGATCGCGGGCGACATCGGGTGAAAGCGCAGGGCGCGCGTCCATTCGCCCTTTGCCAAGGCGCAAAAGGCGCGCGTCAGGCCGCACGTCGGGCAATCGAGGCCAGTGGCGTTTTTCAGCGCGCATAGCGTCACGGTCGGCGCGTCGGGCGGCTGGTAAAAAACGCTTGTGACAAACACTGCGCTCGTGAAGACGAAGCCCGCCAGATATGCCATGATGGCGACCTGCTCGAGGTTGTTCGGGGATGTATCGGGCGTGAGCTTCATGTTCGAAAGCAATAGTTCGGCCAACGCCGCGGCGCAAGCCGCGCTAGCTGCCAAGCCCGCTCCGGCAGGGCTTTCGGCGCGGCGCGCCTGGCTGTTGATTAGCCTCGCGGTCGTCATTTGCTACGCGAACGCGCTCAACTGCGGCTTCGCTCAGGACGACGTGATCGTCGTGATGCGCAATCGCGTCATCCGCGACTTGCCGCGCATTTATCAAGCCTTCGCCCAGCCTTACTGGGGCATTGGCTATGAGGAGCTCGGCACGTACCGCCCGGTGGTCAACGTCAGCCTCGCGCTCAACTACGCGGTTCATGGCTTGCATCCGCTTGGGTATCACCTGGTCAACCTGGTCATCCATGCGTTGAACTGTTGCTTGCTCTACGGGCTGGTTCAGTCCTACGCGCCGCGGTCGCAGGTCGCGTTGTTCACCGCCCTGCTCTTCGCCGCGCATCCGGCGCACGTCGAGGCGGTCACGCAAGTCGTCGGACGAACCGAGCTTCTCGCCGCCGGCTTTGGCTTTCTCAGTTGGCACGCCTATCTGCGCAGCGCGGAAGCCAGCTATTGGCGCTGGCTGGCGTGGGCGGCGTTCGCCGCGGCGATGTATGCCAAGGAAAGCGCCCTCACGCTCATCGGCGTCATTGGGCTGGCGGAACTCTGCGCCGGGCGACTTCGAACTCGCGCCGACTGGCGGCAAGCGGCGGCGCTGGCCAGCGGCTTCCTCCTGGCGGCGGGAAGCTGCCTTGTCGCTCGCCAACTGGTGAACGGACGGATTGGCCTAGCGGGCGACCAGACATACTTTTATGGCGATGGGTGGCTGACGCGCGCGCTCACCATGTCGCAGGGGTTCGTCGAGTACTTCCGGCTGCTTGTGTTTCCCTACAAGCTATGCGCTTTCTACGACTTCAGCTTTTTCCCGAAAGCCTCGACCCTGACGCCGCGCGTGGCGGCGTCGCTGTCGCTCGTGGCGGCAGTGATTGGCATCGGCATTTGGGCTTGGCGGCGACAGCCGCTCGTGGCCTTCGCCATTTTGATGTTTTTCATCTCGATCTCGCTGGTTTCAAATGTCATTGTGCCGACCGGGCTGGTCATCGCCGAGCGGTCGCTCTACGTGCCTTCGATTTCCATTTGCCTGCTGGGCGGGCTGGGCTTGGCGGCGCTTTACGAGCGGCAGCCGGGCGGAAAGAGCGCCGCGATTGCGCTCTGCCTCGTCCTGCTGAGCCTGATGGCCTGGCGAGCCATCACGCGCAATCCGGACTGGGCGGACAACGCAGCCTACAGCCGGGCGCTGCTGCGCGACGCGCCGGGCAACCCGAAAAGCTGGACCGCCATGGCCAAAGTTTATGAAGAGGCCGGCGACGTGGCGGCTGCCGAAGCCGCCCTGCAACAGGCGATAGCGATCGAGACCCACCGCGCTGCGCCGCGGACGGCGCTTGGCCAGCTCTGCCTGCGCCTAGGTCGGCTTCCCGAAGCGGAAGCGCTGTTTCGGGCGGCCATCGCTGGCAACCCGCTCGGCTGGCAGGCTTACTTTTCGCTCGCCAACGCGCTGGCGCGGCAAGGGCGCTCGGTCGAGGCGCTCGAGTGGTATGAAGCCGGAAAGCGGCAGTACCTGCCGCCGGGCGATGTCCTGGCGTCCGTCGCGGCGGGCTTTTACCGAGGCGGACGCTACGCCGAGGCCCAAGCCATTTACGAAGAAGCCCTGCGCCGCGACCCGGCGCAGCCCGCGGCGTGGGCGGGATATGGACTGGCCTTGCTCCGCCTCGAGCGACTTGACGCCGCCCAGGCTGCGCTTGAGCGAGCCGTCGCCCTGGACGCCAACCTGGCCGACGCCTGGATGAACCTGGGGAGCGCCTATGGGCAACAGGGCGACTATGGCAAGGCGCGGCACGCCTTCGCCGCCGCGCTACGCATTGACTCGACTTCGGAAGAAGCCCGCGCCAATCTTCGGCTGGCGACGGAACTGGCCTTCCCCCGTCAGTCCTGACGATGCAAAATCCTTCGCAATGGCGGCCATCCGGCGGCCGCTGACCATGCTCGCGCTGCCAGACATAAAGCTCTTTGGCTGGCGACTCGATAGAAGCCCATGACCAAAGCGACCAATACCGCCCATCGCTCGTCTCAAACGAACCTTGATCTGGCGCGGCAAGCTTTCCAGCAAGGCGACTATGAGGACGCCTTGATGCGCATCTACGCCGCGTTGTGGAGCGAGCCGCCCGACCCCAACGTTCACCTGCTGCTGTGGGATGTGCTGGAAGCCCAGCGACTCGAGCGAAGCCGCGTCAAGCTCCTGCAAAGGGCCATTGAGGAAGTGGCTTTCTCGCGGAAGCCGAAAGCGCCGCTCCCGGTCGCCGAGCCTGATCCCGATCCCAACGGCAAGCGCCGCGCGCCCCGGTTTCCGGTCTCGCATCCCGTTATTCTGGTGGCGAGCGATCCGCGCCGCAAGCTATGGGCCGAGCTGGCCGTGGTCGAAGTCACCAGCCGCGTCGGCGCGCAACTGCGCGTCGCCGCCGAGTTCATGCTCGGCGAGCGCATTCATCTCTTCGGCACGCGCGGCGACGCCAGCGAAACCATCGAAGCCCTGGTGCGTAACCTCCGGGCCGATGAGGAAGAAGCGGGACGCTTCCTCGCCGGCGTCGAGTTCCTAACGGCCGCCGGCGATTGGCTTCTGCCAGGGCAGCTCGACGGCCAGCCAAGCGATGACGCCTAGCGCGCCCGCTTTTCGCGGCGGGTTGGCCCCGGCCCCTTGGGGGTCGCCGCTGGGTCGCGGCGGAGGCGGCCGCCCCACAGGGCCCTTGCGAGGCGCGCCGGGCGTTCGCGGAACGGTCTGGCCTCCGTTCCGGGCCGCGATTCCCTGCGCGGCGGCGCGCTAGTTGCGCGCCCGGCCGCTGGTCGTCTGCCGACGTAGCAGCGGGTGGGCGACATAGTTGGTCGAGAAGCTGTTGCCAAGCTGAAAGTGCCGCTTGATGGTGGCGGCTGGATTGAAATACCACTCGCCCAGCGGGCGGTTTCGCTCATTCCGGTCGAACCAGCCCCACGGCGGGCGAGCCATGTTGCGACCGCCGTGGGTCCCGAGGAAAGCCGACCCCAAGACGCCAAGCCAAATGGCGCGCGACTTTCCGGCGACGGTAATGTGCCGCGCGCCATAGTTGAACTGCTCGCCGTAGGTTTCGTTGCGCCCCGCTTGGGCGCGCGCCCAGAGGGTCGTTTCAATTGGCGCCAAGGCGTAGCCCAGCCGCGGCGGCGGCTCGCCTTCTCCGGGAACGCCCGGCTGCCCGGCGTACTCGTAGCGAGTCACCCCCTTGACCGAAGCGCGGAGCTGACGCTGGCTGCCCCGGTACGCCTCGATGCCGTGACCGCGCGGCTCGATGAAAAGCAGCGGGCGATTGCCCTCCAGCCGAATTGAGTTTTGCGCCTGCCCCGCGCCAGGCGTGTAACGCAGGAACTTGTTGTGCGCCAGCGACTCCACGAAGACGACTCGCTCGACCGCCCTGCCGCCCGCCTTGGCTACGACGACGAGGCATCCCTCCAGATCATTTTCGTGCGCCAGGACAAGGTCATCCACCACGCCGGTCGGATCATAGCTCCGCCCGTGGCGCGCCCCCAGACGAAGCAGGTCGCTCATGACCGCGCCCCGCCGGTTGCCGCCCTTCCAGTCGCGCGGGTGAAAAACAGCGTAGTGAATGAAGTAGTGCGTGACTGTCTCGCAAACTGAGAAATACACCCAGGCGGCCAGCGGGAAGCGCTGGTCTTCCGCGTTTTGCCAGTTGTTATCGCCGCGCCAGTCGTCGTCGAAATCGAAATTCGCGATGTAGTCGAAGCGCGGCGTCTGCCCAAGCCCCTGGTAGAAAACCGGCGCGTAGCGCGCCGCAAGCGCGAGGTTGTCCTGGGGCGCGGAAGTAGCCGGGCGCGCGGCGGGACGGCCGTCAGCGCTGGCTTCGCCGCCGAGGGCCAGCCAGCTTGCCGCTGCGCAAAGCCAACCTAAAAGCCAACCCATCAGGCGGAGTCGCCGCCCAATGGCGTCAAAAATCAGCGCCAAACTAACTTGCTGAAGCCGCATCGCCGGATGGGCGATGGTCAAGGGCGATTTCAATCCGATGCCAGAGACGGGATTTGTAGCGCGCCGCCGTATTCTGGTGGATGATGCCTTTCTGCACCGACTTATCAATCACCGAGACCGTTTCCAGATAGATTTTCTGAAGCCCAGTGGCGGCTTTCTTCTTCACGCCGGCCAGCTTTTCCGAGCGAAGCGAGTCGAGCTCCTCGGCGGCGGGCTTTCTCAGCGCCGCCCGGAGCTTTTTGATATACGTCCGCAAGCGGCTGCGATTGCGCCGGTTGACCGTATTGCGGCGTTCGGTCTGGCGGACGCGTTTGATGGCGGAAGCCTTGTTCGGCATAGGGGTCGCGGTCTTCTCCTTGCGAAATTCCGTTTCAAAAAAGAGTCCGTTAGCATAGAGTCTCAGGCGCTTTCCGTCAATCCCCGCGTCAATCGCCGATGACGGCTCTCGCAAAGGCCTCTGTCCGGCTCGGTTGTCAGGCTTCGTCGGGCCGCGCCGGGAGCGCTTGCCATTCTAGAGAGAAAGGTTAGTATGCTGTCCGCAGCTAAATAATAATTTTCCTTGCCATAGCGAATCATGCCGGAGATTCACCCGCCTTACTCCCAACCTGCCAGCCAGGCGCGCTGGCTAGAGAAGCTTAGCTGGGTTGGCGCCTTCGCTTCGCTGGCCTGCGCCGTCCATTGTCTCGCCATGCCCCTGCTGATCGGCGTTCTTCCGCTGCTTGGGCTGAGCTTGCTGACTGAGCCTTGGCTTGAGTGGTCGCTGATTGGCTTCACCGGGGCGATTGGCGTGCTGACGCTGCTGCCTAGCTACCGCCGGCAGCACCGGCGACCGCAGCCGCTGGCATTGTTCGCGCTCGGCTTCGGACTCATCCTCATCGCCAAGCTCCTCACGCAGGAAGGCTCGTCGCTCGAAACCTCCGGACTGGTCGCCGGCGCGCTCTTTGTCGCCGGCGCCAATCTGACCAACCATCGCTTTGTTCATACTTGCGCCAGTTGCCGCCGCTAGCCGGCGGCCAACCTGGGCGGCGGCGAGCCGCGGCGCTCGCCTACTCCGACTCGGACGCCCGGCCGGGAAAACGGGAAAGCTCGGCCCTGAACTCCCCGACCTCATTGCCACCGCTGATGCGCACCGCATAGCGATCCGCGTCGTCCGTGATCCAGAGCCGGATGGCGCGCTCGTCCGACGCCTTGCCGCTTTTGTTATCCACCGGGCGCAAAGCCAGCTTAACGGTCGGCACGGCGCGGCCGGCAATCTCCAGCGTCTCGCGCCCAAGCCGCTCGACTTCAACGCTGACGCTCTCCCCGTTGCGGTCGTTGATCGCCAGCAGGGTCACGAGCGCGGGCCCTTCAAAGTCGAGATTGCGCAGGTTCCAGAGCAATCCGGCCAAGTCGTAGGTATCGCCCTTGAGCCTGACCTGAGGCCCGTCGTTGATGCGCGCCAAGCGCTTCGCCTGGTCGAAAACCGTGACGGCGCGCTCAACTCGCCCGCCTTCCTTGATGTCTGACTCGGCGCGATAGGGCAAGCGCGTCGCCGGATCGAGATAAGTCACGAAGCGGTCGTCCAAGTCAAAGAGCGTCGCCTTGATCAGGCCGGTTGTCTCGGCGCGAACCACCAGCCGCAACCCCTCCCGACCGTGGAACTGGCCGCGCTCGACAATTTCCGTTGAAAACCGCGCCACCGGCGCGTCGCGCAGCCCAAAGCTCGGCGCATTGACGCGCACGTTGTAAACCAGCCGCTCGCCGACGACAAACCGATGGCGAGCCGCCGCCGCCCCGCCGCC
>CALCKX010000069.1 GCA_937966115.1 uncultured Chloracidobacterium sp.
CGCGACCGCGATGCCCTGCGCGACGATGACCGCCAGCCCGGCGGCCGGACCGCTCACCGATAGCGGTGAGCCGGAAAGCGGCGCAATAATGATCCCGCCAACGATCCCGGCAATGATGCCTGAGGACAGAGGTGCATTGGACGCCAGCGCAATTCCCAAGCACAGCGGAAGCGCGACCAGAAAGACGACGATGCCCGCCGGCAAGTCATAGCGAAGGTTGGCGGCAATCCCTGGTTCCAGACGGGGCAGCGTCAAGTCGGCAGGCATAGGCGTCTCGCGGCGGGGGTGACGGTCATTAAGCCAATAATGGCAGGCCGCTGGAAGCGGCGCTAAACTTGCTCGCGAAGCCGCATGATCTCAGCCTGCAAGCGCGGAATCTGAGGCAAGCTGCGGGTCTCGCTCTGGGCCGCCACCGCCCGCTGAACATGCCAGTAGGCCAGCCCCAGCTTGGAAACGTTCCGCAAGAAGGCGCTGCGCGCATTGAAGTTGCCCTGTAGCGGCCAGAGTGTCCGGCGGAGGGCGGAGGCGACAATCGCCAAGTGCTCCGCCGTAATCAGCCCCCGCGCAACCTCGACCGACAGCATTTCCTTGAGAATCTTGCCCTCGCGCTGGGCGACAAAGAACAGAAAGCCAATGAACAGCAGGAAGAAGGGCACCTCGAACAACGCGTAGCCGATGATAAAGCTCCCGCCCAACAGCACCGCCATGCCGTTCCAGACCATGTGCAACACGACTGCCAGAATGTAGCCGCCGAGCGGCGCGAGCAAGCGCACCGCCATATTGTGCGATTCGCGCGCGATCCCGCAGCCGATGCCGGTCATCGCTGTAAAGGTCACGTGGGCGAACGGCGACAAAATGCCGCGCAGAATGAAGGTCGAGACAAGATGATCCAAGCCGCCGGCGAGCAGGCTGCGCCCGTAATAGAGAATGTTTTCAACCGTGGCGAAGCCGAGCGCGATGAAGCCGCCGTACACGATCCCGTCCACGATGTCGTCGAACTCGCGCCGCAGAAACAGCAGAATCAGAACCAGTCCCAGCCCCTTCGAGCCTTCTTCGACGATGGGCGCGGAAATGACCGCTCCGACGATCGTCCCGGCGACCTCGCCGCCGACGCTGGCGGCGACGGCGCCAAAAAGCGAGTTCAGAATGTATGAGACGACGACCGCCACCAGCCCGCCCCAAACAAACGCGCCCGCCAGCGCCCAGGCCGGCTCCGGGTCATAGCGGTCGAGCCACAGAAGCGGCAGCATGTAGAAAAACGCCGGCACAAAGGCGATGACCGTGGCGATGATCGCCACCAGGATGCCCAGCTCGGAGAGCATGATCAGCCCGACGATCAGCGCCAGCGCCAGGCAGACCAGCAAGCCGACGGCAATGCCGATATAGGTCCCGACCAGGGATTTCTCCGGCTCCGGCGCCAGGCCCTTGCGTTCCGGGTCATACATGCCGAGACCGCTCAGCGCTTGCTTGAGCATCGCCGTTCGCCCGCCGGGAACGGTCAGCGGGCGGCTCGCCGCCTGCGCCGCCGGACTCGGCGTCGGCGCAGGCGACTCCAGCGCGACGCCAAGGCGGACGCCGGGATTGCCCAGCTCGATGACGTCGCCATGATTGAGGCGGACCCGCTGGATGCGCTGCCCATTGACATAGGTGCCGTTGGTGCTCTGATTGTCCACGACATAGAAGCCATCCGGCCCCGCCTGCAACAGGCAGTGCCGCGAAGACACCATGCTGTCCACGGCCGGATCGAAGCGGATGCCGGCGTCCACGCCGCGCCCCAGCAACAGCACGCCTTCGCCAAGACGGTACGACTGACCGCTCATTGAGCCGTTGAGCACCGAGATACAGAGTCGCATAGGTCGCAAGCCTCGCTGCGGCAGCCAAAGCGGCGACTAGTCGGACAGTCCGAAGGCTTCCAAGACTTCCCGACTGTGCGCCTCGACGTCAACCTTGTCGAAGATTTTGACGATGACCCCCTGCTCATCGATCAGAAAAGTCTTGCGCGCCAGGCCCAGGAACTTTTTCCCCTGCCATTCCTGCTCGCCATAGACGCCGTAGGCTTCGGAAACGACATGATTGGTGTCGGCCAGCAAGGTGAAAGGAAGCTGGTATTTCTCGGCAAAAGCGCGGTGCGACGCCTCGTCGTCCAGCGAGACGCCCAAGACGACAATGCCTTTTTCTTGGTACTCGGCGTGCGCGTCGCGAAAGCTGCACGCTTCCTTGGCGCAACCGGGCGTATCGTCTTTCGGATAGAAGTACAAGACCACTTTGCGACCGCGAAACTGCTCCAGACTCGTCTGGTTGCCTTGCATATCCGGCAGGGCGAAGGCTGGCGCGGGAGAGCCGACTTCGGGCATGGGGCACCTCGGCAGCGCGTAAAAATCGCGCGTAAAGATACGGAGCGTGGTGAGACTAAACGAATTGGCGCGTCGCGAACAATGGGTTTAACAAGCATCCGGCTGTTCAGCCGGGGCGTGACGCGGTATAGTCCGCGGCGCGATATAGCTTGCGTTGGCAGGCGGCAACGATTTGCGCCGTGTCTTTCGACATCGCCGGCCAACGGATTTCGTTTTTCGTTTGAAGCTTGGCGACCGGCTCGAGATTGGGTCGCCGCAAGGATTTTAGACGCTCTCCCGCGCGAGACGTCTGCAAGACAGCCAAAGCCATGCCCCAAGACCCATCCACCAACAACGCGATGCTCGCGCCTGCGACAGCCGAGGCGGACCTGGCCACCCCAACCGTTCAGGATCGCCTGCGCCGGCGCGGAAGCTACCAGTACGCGCTTCCGCAAGAAGACGGCGGGCAGCCGGTTCAGCAGGCGTTCCTGACGATTCTGCGTTACAAGTTCACGGTCCTGCTCTGCATTGTCATCACCCTGACCGTCACCGGCTTGGCGCTGTCGCGCATGCAGCCGATTTACGAGGCTTCCAGCCACATCGAAATCGCTCCGGAAAAGGAGTTTTACTCTTCGAGCGGGCGCATTTCGTTCATGCCGTACTCGGTCGACCCGGATTATCTCAACACGCAGATCCGCAAGATTTCGAGCCCGTCTCTCCTGGTCGAAGTCGTCAAGACGCTCAAGCTCGATCGCGATCCGAAGTTTTTGGCGACGGGGCCGACCACGCTCAGCGGAGCGCTGACCGACCTCATCCGCTCGCCGCGCGGACGGACCAATCCGCCGCAAGAGACAGCGCCGGGCGAGCTGCCGGATGCCGCGCCAATCCAAGCGGCGGGCGAGGAGGATGAGTTGCAGCGCTACGCGCCGCAGATTGGGCGGCTGGCGGCCGGGCTTCAAGCCTACGGCATCCCCCGCACGCGCCTGGTGCGCATCGTCTTTCAACACCATGACCCGGAAACGACCAAGGCGGTCGTCAACGCCGTCGCCACGGTCTTCGCGCGCCGCAACGTCTCCGACCGCTTGCAGCAGGGGAGCAGCCAGAAAGAGTTTTTATCCTCGACGGCCGCCCGATTGCAGCAGGAGATTCTAGAGGAGGAGCGCAAGCTGACGGATTACCTGCGCACGCGCAAGATCGTCTCGCTCAAGCCGGAAGACAACCCGGAAGTCGCGCGGCTGACGGGACTGAATCAAGCTTTACTGGAAGCTGAGAAAGAGCGCTTGCGCGCCGAGGAGCGCTACCAGGCCAGCTTGAACGAGCCGATTGACTCGCTGGATGAAATGCAGTCCGACCCGGAACTCCAAAAGCTCCGCGGCAAGGCTTCGGAGCTGAAGCAAAAGCGGCTGGAACTGCTGGGCGCCTACACTGAAATCCACCCGGAGGTCGTGCAGGTTGACCAGATGCTGGAGCAGGCCGAGCGGGAGCTTCGGGAGGCGAAGGTCAACACGCTGGCCCGCATCAAAACGGCCTATCTCAACGCCAAGAAGCGGGAAGAGGAGCTTCGGGCGCGCGTCGAGAAGCAGCGCAATGAAGTCGTGACGCAAAACGGCGATGGCGTCATGCAGCGCATGATGCAGGACAACATCGACAACAAGAAGAAGATGCTCCAGGCGTTGCAGTCAACGACCAAGGATACGGAAATCGGACTGCGCATGGACCTCAACAACATCACGGTCGTTGACCGAGCGGGAGTCCCCGGAGCGCCGATCAGCCCGCGCGTGAGCTACACGCTGGGCGTGGCGTTTTTCCTTTCGCTCTTTGGCGGCGTCGGGCTGGCGTTTGCCCGCGAATATCTCAACACGCGCATCAAGTCGGTCGAGGATGTGGACCGGCTGCTGCATCTTCCGACCCTTGGGCTGATTCCGCAGGTTTCGCCCAAAGAGCTGAGCAAATGCAGCGGCTATTACAGCTACAGCGGCGAAGCCAAGACGCTGGCCAGGCTGGCCGATGGGCGGCGCTCCTTGCCAGCGGATTTCAACATTGGCTTGAGCGCGTTTGCGCTCTCGGCTTCCGCGATTGGCGAAGCTTACCGCCAACTGCGCACCTCCATCTTGCTCTCGTCATCCGAAGACGCTCGCAACCGCATTATTCTCATCACGAGCAGCCAGCCAGGCGAAGGCAAGACGACGACTTCATTCAACACGGCGATCTCGCTGGCGCAAACTGGAGCGTCGGTGCTGCTCATGGATTGCGACTTGCGGCGCCCGCAGCTTCAGAAGCTTTTTGACGGGTCGGGGCCAGACCAGGCTTTCCAACCCGGGCTGTCGCGGTATCTCTCCGGGCAGTGCAAGATTAGCGACATCTTCACGCCATCGCCCATCCCGTACCTCACCTTGATTCTGTGCGGGCAAATGCCGCCCAATCCGGCCGAGCTGCTTGGCTCGCAGCGCATGCGGTCGCTGCTGGCCTATGCGGTCGAAAAGTTCGATTACGTGATCCTCGACACGCCGCCCATGCTGTCGTTTGCCGACGCGACGATTCTCTCGGCCATGGCCGACAGCGTCATCCTGGTCGTCAACTGTCAACGCTCAAAGCGCGACATCGTCAAGCGGACGTGTCGCAAGCTGGATGACACCAACACGCGCGTGCTGGGCGTCGTCCTCAATGGCATGTCACAGGAGCAGTCGAGCTACTACGGCTATGATTATTATGGCTACAGCTCGTATTACCGCTACAGCCAGGCCGTCACGGCCAGCGGCGATGGCAAAGCGGCGGGAGCCAAGCCGCCGCTGTCGGCGTCGGACGTTTTCGAGAAGCTCAAGTCGGCGCTGCAAGAACAGGATGCGCCGAGCGCGCCCGATGGGGACAGGAACGGCAAGCCGGCCGCTGCCGGCGCGTCCTCGGTCAATGACGGCGAAAAAGCCTGACGCGGGATAGCCCCAGTGTCCGACTTGTGGCGCTTCCGGCTTGGCTTTGGGTTCCTCGCGGTCGGCTATCTGGGCGCGTTGGCCTGGCAGCCCTACCCGGGCGATTTCCTGGTCAAGGCCCTGCCTGTCTGGCTGGCGGCTGGATGGGCGTTTAGGCGCGCTTCGGACAAGACCGGGAGGCGCATTGGCTTTGGTCTCCTCTGGTCGGCCGCCGGAGATGTGGCCCTGGCCCTCGACGACCGCTTCTTCCTTGCCGGCTTGGGGGCCTTTTTCGTAGCGCACCTGTGCTACATTGCCGGCTTCGCGCCGGCGGCGCGGGCGACTCGCGCCGGTCTCGCCCGCGCCGCCGGCGTCGCGATCTATGGGCTTGGGCTGGGGGCGACGCTTGGCAGCGCCGTCGGATGGGCGCCGCCAATTCTCGCGTACGCAGCCGTTTTGACGGTCATGGGCATGACGGCGGCGCTCCGCGCCGGACATCCTCAGGTTTTCATTGGCGCGCTGGCGTTCATCGTCTCCGACAGCCTTCTGGCGACCCATCGTTTTTTGACGCCCCTGCCGCTGGCCCCTCTGTGGGTCATGATCACCTACTACGCCGCGCAGGGCCTCATCGCCGGCGGCCTCATCGCGGAAAGCGCGGCGAGAAAGCCGGCCGCCCCGCCATCGCCTAACTCGCCATGACGACGCCAGCCGCGCCCGATGCCATCAAGCTCATCGCTTCCAACCGCGAAGCCTTCTTTGACTACTTCATCCTCGACACCTATGAAGCGGGTCTCGCGCTGGTCGGGACGGAAGTCAAGGCGCTTCGGGAAGGGCGGATCAACCTCAAGGACGCCTATGTCGCCATCCGCGATGGCGAGGCCTGGCTGCTAGACGCTCACATCAGCCCCTACTCCCACGGCAACCGTTACAACCACGAGCCGCGCCGAACGCGCCGCCTGCTGCTTCACAAGCGCGAGATTGCCAAGCTCGCGGCAGCCACCCAGGAGCGCGGATTGACGGTTGTGCCGACAAAGCTGTATTTCAAGCGCGGGCGCGTCAAGGTCGAGATTGCAACGGCGAAAGGCAAGAAAAGCTACGACAAGCGCGAAACCGAGCGTCGCCGCGACATTGAGCGCGAGACGCGCGCCGCCCTCAAAGCCCGCGCCTAGCCCCCAGGGGAGCGCCGCCGAAGCGCCGCCCCCCTGCCGAACGCGCCAGCGAACTCTTGAAACTCGGTGATCGATACCCCATGACAACGCACAAAGTTCTCGTTTGCGGCAACTTGGCCGACGATGGCCTCAGCCTTTTGCGCAGCGCGCCCAGCATCGCGCTCGATGTCCAGCCTGAACTCAAGGAAGACGACTTGACCGCTATCATCGCGCCCTACCATGCGCTCATCGTGCGCAGCGACACGCGGCCGACCGCCAAGGTCATCGCTGCCGCCGAAAGCCTGAAAGTCATTGGTCGCGCCGGCACGGGCGTGGACAACATTGACGTCGAAGCCGCCACCAAGCGCGGCATCGTCGTGATGAATACGCCTGGCGGCAATAGCGTGACGACCGCCGAGCATACGTTTGCGCTGCTGATGGCCACGGCGCGCCCCATCGCGCAGGGGACGCTGACGCTCAAGGCCGGACGGTGGGAGCGCAAGAAACTCGTCGGCGTCGAGCTTTCCGGCAAGACGCTGGGCATAGTCGGCATCGGACGGATCGGCAGCCTGGTCGCCCAACGGGCCGCGGCCTTTGGGATGCACGCCATTGGCTATGACCCCTATCTGACCAGGGAAGCCGCCGCCAAGCTGGGCATCGAGCTGGTGGCGCTGGACAATCTGCTGGCGCGCGCCGACTTCATCACGCTGCACGTTCCGCTCACCGATGAAACGCGCCACATCATCGGGCGCGACGCCTTCGCCAAGATGAAGCGCGGCGCCCGACTGGTCAACTGCGCGCGCGGCGGGCTGGTGGACGAAGCCGCGCTCGCGGCGGCGCTGCAGGACGGCACGGTGTCGGCCGCCGCGCTGGATGTTTTCGAGCAGGAGCCGCCGCCGCCCGACCATCCCTTGCTCAGCCTGGAGAATGTCACCTGCACGCCGCACTTGGGCGCGTCAACCGCCGAGGCGCAGGTAAGCGTCGCGGTCTCGATTGCCAGGCAGATTGTGGATTTTCTTGAAACTGGCGCGATTTTCGGCGCGGTCAACGCCCCGTCAGTCAGCGCTGAGATCATGGCGGAGCTGCGCCCCTACGTGGATTTGGGTCTCAAGCTGGGGATGTTTCAGGGCCAGGCTTTTGGAAGCGACGTCCGGCGGCTCGTCATCGAGTACAGCGGGAAAGTCGCCGACCTCGACGTCCGCCCGATTACGCAAGCGGTGCTCGTGGGGCTGCTTTCCGGCACGAGCAATCGGGTCAACTTCGTCAACGCGGCGCTCATCGCCGAAGAGCGCGGCATCGCCGTGTCAGAGACGAAAAGCCGCGTCGCCAAAGACTTCGCCAGCCTCATTTCGCTCTGGGTGGAGACGGACGCGGGCGAAAGCGATGTCGCCGGCGCGGTGTTCCGCGAAAGCGACCTCCGCATCGTGCGGGTCAATGGCTTCCCGATCGAAGCCATCCCAAAAGGTCACATGCTGTTATGCGCCAATCGCGACCAGCCCGGAACGCTGGGGCGAATCTGCGCCACGCTCGGCGATGGCGGGGTCAACATCGCCCGGCTCTACCTGGGGCGCAAGGAAATGGGCGGCACGGCGATTTCGCTCATTCAGGTGGACTCGCCCCCTTCCGACGCGACGCTGGCCAAGCTCGGCGAGATTCCAGCGGTCCTCAAGGCGCGTTGCATTCATCTGTAGGCATATCTGTAGGCAACGTCTCTCCAGGCAGTCAGAGCGGCTTAGCGGCCGGCGCGCGCCGCTAAGCCCGATAACAAACCGCCCGCCGACCCTCGACGCCCGTCCGGCTCACTGGCCAGACGGCGACGGCGCGCGCGGCTTCCGGCAGCGCGACGCCGCGCCGCGCCGCAGGCTGCGCTTGCAACTCCCATGCCTCGCCCGTCTGAATGGCGATGCACCAGCGCGCCACCGGCTCAGGCTCAGCCGCCTGCCAGACGGCAACCGGACGACCCGTTGTCGGCTCGCCCACAACTTCCAGATCGGGGGCCGGCAGCGTTGCGGCATCGAGCCAAGGCGAGGCCGGCACCAGCGCCGGCACCGCGTACACTTCCCGCTTGAGCAGCTCCGACAACCCGCCCCGGTTGCGCCGAAAAACGCGAAAGCTGAAGTGAATGTTGCCGCCCTGCCGGTTTAGCTGCCGCGCCAGCCGAACCTGGGCGGCGATTTCTTCCGCCGGAACGGCGCGCGGCGTCCCATCGGCGACCTTGAAGGCGGCGCTGCCGGGCCAGACGTGGCGTCCGCGGCGATTCTGAGCCAGCCACCACTCGAGCAAGCGCGGATAGCTCTGGCGCTCCCGCTCAATCGGCCAGTAGAGCTGGGGAGCAAGGTAATCCACCAGCCCCTCGGACAGCCAGCGGCGCGAGTCGGAGCATAGCTCCATATAGGAGTTGAGACCCTGAATGCCCGGCGGATGCTCCGGCTGCCAAATGCCGAACGGGCTAATGCCAAACTTGACATGCGGCTTGAGACGCCGAATGCCAGCCGCGACCTCGCCGAGAAACAGGTTAATGTTGTGCCGCCGCCAGTCATCCCGCGCGCGCCAGGTCTTCCCCTGACCATACCGCGCCCAACTGTCGTCGTCAGGAAAAGGAATCAGGTGCCCGGAGACCAGTCGCTCCTTGTACGGATAGAAGTAATCGTCAAAGTGAACGGCGTCGATGTCATAGCGTTCCACGACATCCAGGATGACGCGCAGCGAGTGCGCCCGCGCTTCCGGCTCTCCGGGGTCCAGCCAATGGTAGCGCCCATAAGGCTTGGCCAAATCCGGCCGCCGACGCGCAATATGCCGCGGGTCAACGCCGCCCTGCCGCGCCCGGTGCAGCGCCCGAAATGGATTGAACCAGGCGTGCAGCTCCAGCCCTCGCGCATGCGCCGCCTCGACCGCAAACGTCAGCGGGTCGTAGAACGGCGTCGGCGGCTGCCCCATCACGCCGCATAGATACTCCGACCAAGGCTCGTGCGGACTCGCGTAGAGCGCGTCGCACATCGGGCGGATCTGAAAAATAATCGCGTTGAAGCCAAGCGCCTGCGCCAGATCGAAAATCGCCGTCAACTCCGCCTGCTGTTGTTCAGGGCGCAAGTTGCGCGCGGACGGAAAGTCTAGGTTCTCGACGGTCGCCACCCAGACGCCGCGAAACTCGCGCGGGAAGCGCCCGATGTCCGGGACCAACGCCTCGGTCGCGCGCGCCCACCCCATTTTACGGGCGCGCCCGAAAGCCGCGGACGCGGGCTGAAGCAAGCTCCACCCGCCATAAAAAGCCAGGCATTTGAGGAATTCGCCGCGCGTCATGCCAGGTCAACCGCACGCAACCAACATCGCCCTTGGTCAAGCCCTCGGTCAAAAGCGAACGATGAAGTTTTCGCCGACCTGCTCGCCTTGGCCGGCGGCGCGGCGCGGCGCCAGCGCTTCAGCCTCCAGCAAGTCGGCGCGAACGACCGCCGCCCTGGAAAGGTTCGTCCCATCGGGAATCGACACGCCATCGCCGACAATTGTTTCCTGAAGCCTTACTTTAGCGCCAATCGTCACTCGGTTCCAGAGAATTACGCGCCTCAGCTCGGCGCTGGGAGCGATCCGACAACCATCCCCCTGGATCACCGCTTGCTCATCCCCCGCTAGGCGGCAGGACAAGTCGAGATACCGCTCCAGCGTGCTGAATTCGCCCCATTCCTCGTCTGCCGCCGCAATATGCGCCATGACGCGGCGACCGTCGGCCAGGGCGCTCGGATAGACATCCGTCGTCGTGTGCGAGAAGACGCCAGGCGGAATATAGTCAAAAATTTCCGGCTCGAGAAACTGAATCCCGGTGAAGAATAATGGCGGCGGCTCGCCCGAAGCGGCTTCGCCCGCCGGGGCGGGGCCAAAGCCGCGAATCATTCCGGCGCCGTCCGTCTCGACGACGCTGAATCGCTCGCGCCGAACGTTCGGCTTGAGAATCAGCGTCGCCAAGGCGCGCGCGCTCCGGTGGGTCGCCAGCGCCGCCTGAAGGTCAATGGCGGTGATGAGCTTGCCGTTCATCACAATGAACGTGCCCGCCGGGTTGAGCAGCGATTTCGCCTGGTCGAGCGCCCCGCCGGTGCCCAGAATGGCTTCCCGCTCGCGGCTGTAGGCGATGCGACAGCCGAACGCCGCGCCGTCGCCCAGCGCGGCGACAATCGCCTCGCCCTTGTAGTGCAAATTCACCACCAGCTCGCGGCAGCCAAACCGCGCCAGATAGGCCGCGCCGTACGTGATCAGCGGCCGGCCCAGCACCGGCAGAGCCGGCTTCGGGCGGTCCAGCGTAAGCGGGAAGAGCCGCGTTCCAAATCCGGCGGCCAGCAGCATCGCTTTCATAAGCCTGAGACTGGCGCGACAAGCTGATCGCGCCGACGGCTACTTTGCGCCTGGACGGCTAGCGCCGCAAGCCCGAACCGACTACCGCTTGAAGAGCTTGCCAATCAGCTCGCCGACATCCTGCTGCAACAGCCCCTTCTTCGCCTCCGCCGGCTTGCTGACCTGCGCCGGAGACGTCTTCGGCTTATCAGCCGGCTTCTGGGGCGCAGGCTCGGCTGCGCCCGGCTTGAGGGCTAGCATTTGCTTGGCAACCGCGTTGTCCGGCTGGATCGCTAACACGGCTTCAAATTGCTTGCGCGCTGACTTTTCCATCCCGGCTTGATAATACATGTGGCCCAGCGCCAGCCGCGCGTCCACATAGTTTTCGTCGAGCTTCAGGATCGCCAGCAGTTGGTCCTCGGCTTCCTTGCGCAGCTTGGGGTTCTGCATGCACAGCGACGCCAGACGCGAGCGATAGCGAATGACTTCCGGGGCCAACCGAACCGCTTCGCGCAGATAGGTCATGGCCGTAATGAAGTCTTTGCGCTCAATCGCCGCGCAGGCGAAGTCGTAGCTGCGCGCCGCCGTTTCCGCCGCCGCTTCCGCGGGCGGCGCGTTCAACGAGCCGGTTGTCGCGCCCCCCGTTGACGACTTGGCCTGCTGAGTGTTGCTCCCGGTCGCGCTGCCCGCCGCCTGCGTAAACGAGGGCGGCGACAGGCGCCCGGTCGCGCTTCCGCCAACGGGAGCGCTCGGCGACGCTCGAAGCCGCGCCGAGCTGTCGCCGACCGGAGCGCTTGGCGGCGGAACCGGCGCCGCGCCCGCCGCCGTCACGGAAACGACTTTGGCTTCCGTCCGCTCGCTCGCTTCCGGGACCAGGCCGATGAAATCGTTATATCGCTGGCGCGTCTGCGGGTCGCGCAGCTTTTCGTAGGACTCGCTGATCCGCGCGAAAACCCATTCGGCGTCCTCGAGCGCTTCGCGGATGCCCAGATTGCGGTAGCGATCCGGGTGATACTTTTTCGCCATCTGGTAGTACGAGCGCTTGATGTCGGCTTCGCTCGCGGACGGCGTCAGATTCAGCATGTCATAGTAGGTGGTGGTCTTGAGCGACAGGAACTCGCGCAGCATCTGAAGCTCGAAGCGCGCCTCATCGGGGTCAACCGTCGCCTCCAGCTCGGGAATGCCGCCGATTGGCGTCACGGTCGGCGCGGGCGCGCTCGAAGGCGGCGCGGCGGCTGGGGCGACCGGCTGCGGGTTGGCCAGGGTTGGGCGCGGATGGCTGGCGGTCAGAATGCCAGCGCAGACCAGCCCATACGCCACGCGCAAAATCGTCGCCTCCGGCACGCCGCTGACCAGCACCAGCTCGTCAAGCGTCATCGGCCCAGCAACGCGCGACAATACAAAGCCTTCCGTGCCGTCAAGCGTGGCGCGCTGAAGCTGGGCTGGCGCGTCCGGGGAAAGCTCGACGCGCTGAGTCATCGGGCCAAGCGAGCGCCGAATGGCTTCCTCGCCCATGCGCCGCGCCCCCATCAGAATCAGGTTGGGCGTCAGCAGATCGAGCTTGACATCGTGAGCGGCGCGTGTCCCCTCCTCGAACGAGAAGTTCCCGCTCGTCCACTCGAAAGCCGCCAGAATGATGTCGGTCAGGTGCTGGCGGGCATGAGCCTCCACCATCTCGCGCGACATCACGCCCATTTCGACCAAAACCTGCCCAAACCGTTGCTTGGCCTGCGGCTTTTGAACGGCGGCATCGTACTGCTCGCGGGTAATCAGGTCGCGCGCCAGCAAAAAATCCCCCAGCCGCTCGCTCGGCAGGTTCGACAGGGCGAACACCAGGTTGCCATCCTCGACAAAGACTGCCCGCAGCTCGCGGTCGCGCGTCAGGCGCAGCAATCCAGTTCGTCGGCTCAGATGCAGGTCGCGAATGATGTCAGCAAAGTTGAGAAGCGAAAGCGTGCCGTTCATCGCAAAACAGAGTGGAAGGCAAAACGTTGGTTATCGAGCCGCTCGACAGCCGTCGGAGCAAAGCGCCTGTGGCCGAACGCCGCCTCGATTGTGCTTCGCTTTTGAGGGCTGCACAAGCAGGCTGAGCCGAAACCGCGAAGAGATTGCCGAAACCCTTCGCCGCGCCCGTTTTGGCGTTCTGATTCTTTGCCGGCTTCGGTTGGCTCAGCCAGGGGCAGGCGACCGCAAACGTTCCCCTGCCCGGCCAATGCAAGCGCGGCCGACGCGGCAAGCGTTGGCAAAGGCGGGAGGGCGGGAACGGCAAGCGCCTTCAGATTTCCGGCTTTATCAAGTTTCCGGCTTTATCGCCGCCGCTTCCACGGCTTGGGGGCCAAGCCCGCGCCCTGGCGCGCGCGGGCGCGCAGCGTGCTATGGTTGGCGACATCGCGCCGGGCAACTCCGCGCCACCTCGCCGTCATCGGCGGTTCATCAGCGAGGCACTCGATGCGTTCTTCTGGCTTCTCTCTCTGTATCCTGCTCTGCCTTCTGAGCGGCGTCCTCGGCAGCCCGCGCCTGCCCGGCGTTGCGGCCCAAGCGCAACCAGCCGCCTCGTCCGCCAGCGAAGAGGAATTCACCCTCGATGTGGTCAACATTTCCCTGCCGGTGACGGTTTTGGATCGCCAGGGGCGATTTATCGCCAACCTTGGGCGAAATGACTTTGAAGTCTTTGAAAACACGCGGCGCCAGTCAATTATCGCCTTTGAGCGGCGGGATGGTCTCCCGCTCAACGTCGCCATCCTGATGGATACCAGCACCAGCGTTCGCTACCGGCTGAGCTTCGAGCGGGAGGCGATTACGGAATTCCTGAGCAAGCTGCTGGATAACCGGCGCGATCAAGCCTCCTTTGTCACTTTTGACGACGAGCCGCGGATTCGCGCCGGCTTTACCAGCGACTTTCGCCAACTCGCCCGCGTCGTCAACAGCGTCGCCACCGCCAACGGGCGAACGGCGCTTTACGACGCCATCAAGCAAGTCTGCCTGGAGCAAATGCCATCGGCGAGCACGCGGCGGCGGGCGATCTTGGTCGTCACCGACGGCGGCGACACGGCCAGCGACACGACGCTTGACGAAGCCATTTCAATCGCGCAACGGGCGGAAGTCACCATCTATGCCATCAGCACCAAGGGCGGCGGCGTGTTTCGCGTCGAGGGCAACCCCTACTTCAACCTGGATGACCGCAACCTCAAGCGGCTCTGCAAAGAAACCGGCGGCGACGTGTTTTTCCCGAGCGATTCCAAGCAAACCAAGCGCGCCTTCGACTTGGCCAAGGATTATTTGCGCAACCAGTACTTTCTCGTCTATGAGCCAAACGAAAGCGGGCGTAACAAGCATTTCCGGGAGATTGAAGTTCGGATTCCCAAACACCGGGATGCGCGCGTGCTGACCCGCCGGGGCTATTTCCCCGGCGGGCTCGCCGCCGACGCCAAGTGACACAACATCTTTTTTGACTTGCGCCGCGCCCGGGGCCGGCGGCAAGCCTCCTCAACCTGTAGCTATGCGCTATCGCTCCTTCTTCCTTTCGCTTGGGATTCTCGGCGGTTTGCCCGCGCTGTCGCCGCTTGGCGTCACGGCGGATACCATTCGCCTCAAAAACGGACAAACCGTCACGGGCAAGATTGTGCGCTATGAAAATCAGCGCTTCGTGATTGTGTATGAGCGCTCGTCGCCGGCGACGCAGGCCACCATCGCCCTCGAAGACATCGAGAGCGTTGAATTTGACGGGCGACCGCTTCCGCCGGGCTACGGCAATGGCGCGCCGGGCGGCTCCGCGGGGCGACTGCCGCTCCCCCCGGGGCCGGCGCGGCGCGACCCGCCGCGGCAGGCTCCGCCCGCCAGCGGCGGACTCGTGCAAACGATCAACGTCATCGCCAGCGCCGACTGGACCTATGCCGAGCTTGACGCGCGACGCGGCGACCGCATCCGCATTTCGGCGCGCGGGACAGTCCGCCTCGACAGCCGCCGCCAGTCCGGGCCGGACGGCATCCCCGACGACGACCCGAACAAGCTGATGCCGGGCCGCCCGACCGGGGCCCTGATCGCCGTCATCGGCGACGACAACAACGACTTCATTTTCATTGGCAGCTCGCGGGAGTTTACCGCCCAGCGCAGCGGCAAGCTCTATTTGAGCGTCAACGAAGGCGATTTGTCGGACAACAACGGCAGCTACGAAGCGCGGGTTGAGATTCAGCGCAACCCATAGCCGCCCAAATTGTTTTCAAACATACTTTCCGCGCTGGCGAATGACTCGTAACCTCTGATGGTAAAAGCTTTAGATTCTCATATCAGGGGAAGGTTCTAGCCATGCCGATCTATGAGTACATCTGCGCCAACTGCGGCGCTCGCGCGGAAGCCATTCAGAAGCTTTCCGACGCGCCGCTCACGACTTGCGCGGCGTGCGGACAAGACGCGCTCAGCCGCGTCGTTTCCGCCCCAAGCTTCACCTTCAAGGGGTCCGGGTGGTACATTACCGATTACAGCGCCAAAGGTCGCCAGGAAAACGCCTCCGCATCCTCGAAAAATGCGACCGGCGCGGCGGCTTCCGCCAGCGATAACACAGCCTCCAATGCCAAGCCATCCACCCAAGCGGCATAACCTCTTTCGCGCGCGCCGCGCGACGCGCTGCATCGCGCGGCTCCTGCCGCTGGCGAGCGCGCTGCTCATCGGGGCGGCGACGCTCTCCGGCTGTCGCTCGTCCGCCGCGCAGTCCGTGGCGGTTATCAAGACCGAGTTCGGCGACATCGTTTTCGAGTTCTTTCCCGATGTCGCGCCGAAGCATACGGCGCAGATTCAAGGCCTTATCCGAAGCGGCTTCTATAACGGGACAGCTTTTCACCGGGTTGAGCCCGGCAGCCTCATTCAAGGCGGCGACCCCAACTCCAAAACTGGGCGCGAGGACACCTGGGGGCTGGGACGCCCGGATTTGCCCAAAATTCCGGCTGAGTTCAGCGCGCTCAAGCACGTGCGCGGCACCGTGTCGGCGGCGCGCGTCGGCAGCGACAAGGATAGCGCCACCACCCAGTTTTTTATCTGTTGTCGGGCGCATCCCGAATGGGATAATCAATACAGCATTTTCGGCAGGGTCATTGCAGGCATGAACATCGTGGATATCATCGCCCAAGCCCCGACGGTCGAGGGCACGACGCGCCCGCGGCAGAAAATCGCGATGCTCTCGGTCACGCTCGAGCCGCGGAGCAACTATCCGCCCACCCCGCCCCAGCCCTGAAAGCCGCTCGCCATGCCTGACCGCGACTCACGCTCCGACGCCAACACGACGCGTACGCCCAGCTTGGGCGCTTCGCCGTCGGAGCCGAGCCGTCGCCTTGAGGAAAGCGACGACGATATCGCGGCCGCCATTGACGAGCTCATTCATCCGACCGGGGCCTTTGCCGCGCCGCTGTCGCTGGAAGACCAGCTCGCCGCGGAGCGGCGCACGGAAGCCGAGCTCAAAGGCATGTTCGGCTCGATTGTGTGGGAGTTTCTTGAGCCTGTCGGGCTTTCGCTTTACACGCTGGCGGACTACGTCGCGCGCGCCGGCAACGCCTCCGACCAGAGCCGCGTGGTCAAAGGCACGGTGGAGGCTTGCGTGGGCGCGCTCCGCCCGCTCATCAAGGCTTCGGAAACCATTCAGTATCACGATATTCTCGACGTTCTGAAAGGCATCGAGCGGCCGCTGCTCGACGTTCGGCTGGGCAAGCGAACGCTCACCGAGCGCGACACCAAAAACCTGACCCGCGATTTCAATGAGCTACGCCGACTGATTCGCCAAAGCCTGGCTTCGGAACCGATGCCCGCGCCGGCGGAATCGAGCGACGCGATTGCCTCGACGCCGCACATCGCCGACGTCGCCGCGTATTTCAAAACCATTGATCCGGTTGACCTCCAGCGCCTGCACGCGGCCGGCATTACGCGGCTGGGGGATATTGGCACGGCCTCGGCCTACGAGTTGTCCACGGCGGCGGGCATTCCCGTGCCGGTCGCCGAGCGTGTCAAAGCCTGCGCCTTCCGGGCGATTCTTGAAAACGCCTCGGCGCTTCCGTCCGGGGCGCCGCCCAAGCCGGCGCCGTTCGCCCTTGCGGCCCCTTCGCCAAACAGCCCGCCCAATCCGCCCAATTCCTTGCCGACGCTGGCTGAGCCGCTGGAAGCGCCCTCGCCAGCGATCGACCTCAGCGGCGAGTTCGCGACTTTCGAGAGCGATCAGCCAGTGACGGAAGCCCGTCGGCTGGCGCACCTGCGCGAGCTTATTCAGCAGGAAAGCGCCCGTTACGGACAGTCCGGCGCGCGGCTGAGCGTTGAGCTTCACCGCGCCAACCGCGCGCTTCTGCAACTGCGCGCCGAACACAATCGGCTGCGCGGCGAAATCGACTTTCACCGCGAAGAGCTTCGGTCGCTGTTTGACAGCCCGGCGGTCGGCAGCGAAGCGGAAGACGCGCATAAGAGCCTCATGGCAATGGCGCAACAGACGCTCGACGCCCTTACGGTCGCTATCAAGAAAGCCAATCTCTTTACCCAACACCTGACGGAAGCTCTCGCGGAAGCCCGCGAGCTTCTGGGCGAAGTCAACGAGCTTCGCCGTAAGCGCCGTCCCCGACGCGGCGATCAGCGCGAGGCATAGCCCGCTGCCCGCCGCCGTCCGGCATTGGCGCCTTTTGAGCGTTGGCGCTTTTATGATCGCCGTTAATGATCGCCGTCGGCGCCCCCGCAGCGGGCGCTTGCGGCGCTCCATAGGTAGTTGGCGCGGTCGCCAAGGCCGCCCAGCCGTCTTCCCGCGGCTCGCCAAGCTTTCCTGGCTTTAGCCCGTCACGCCCGGGCAGTCCCGCGAGCGGCGGCTGAGCGCGGGGCTGAGGCAGATGATTAGGCTTGCGCCTGCGGCGCAAGCCGGCGCTGCCGAACGGCCTCGTAGAGCGTTATGCCAGCCGCGACCGATAGGTTGAGCGAAGTAATACGCCCGAACAGCGGCAGCGACACCACCGTATCGCACCGCTCCCGCACCAGCCGCCGCATGCCGCGACCCTCGCTTCCGAGCACGATGGCGGTTGGCAGCGTGAAGTCCCAGCTCACGTAAGGGCGCTCGCCATCCCGCTCGACGCCGACGATCCAAATATCGCGCTGCCGGAGCGTCGCTAGCGTCGCCGCCAAGTTCACGACCCGGACCACGGGCACGTATTCCGTCGCCCCCGCCGACGCCTTCGCGACCGCATCGGTGAGGCCGACGGCATGATGCTCGGGGATGATGACGGCATGCGCCCCGGCGCACTCCGCCACGCGAATGACGGCGCCCAGATTGCGCGGATCCTCGACTTGATCGAGCGCGACCAGTAGCGGGGCGTCAGCAATGCCGTCCAGCGTTTCGGCCAAGTCAGCGTACTCAGCCGGCGCGACATAGGCCACGACCCCCTGGTGGTTCGCGTTATGGGCGGCGGCATCAAGCCGCGCCCGGTCAGCCTCCGCCAGCGGCACGCCCATCTGGCGGGCCAGCGCGCGCAGTTCCTGCAAACGGCCTGGCTTGCCGCCGCGCGCTACCAACACCTCGCGCACGCGCCGCTTCCCGCCGCGCAGCGCCTCCAGCACTGGCGATACGCCATAGATGACCGACATTCTTGATGACCCTCTACCGCATTCCCTTCCATTCCCTCGCCCCTCATCGCGGGGCGTCATTCCGGAAGCGACGTTATCAGACGACTGTCCGCGCGGACAAACCGACCGCCAATTCATTTGCCAGCTCAATTTCGCTAAGCTGGCGCCCGCAAGTCACAGTCGCCCAAGGATAGTCCCTGCCCATGCTTTCGCGCCTCATCGCTCTTTGCTTGCCCCCCGCGCTCATCACCCTCATCGCCTGCGCCGCCAACAAGCCAGTCTCGCTGACGGCGACCGCGCCAGCAACCCCGGCCGCAGCCGCGCCGGCGACCGAAGAAACGCCCGCGCCCGCTGGCGGAACCATCGCCCAACTCAAGCTGGTCAAGAAAATGACCGTGCCGGCAGGCCCGAAGTCGCTACGCGTCCTGCCCGACGGCAAGCGCGTCATGACGTGTAACCTCTATGGCTATCAGGTGACCTTCATTGACGCTCAAACCTACGAGATCCTCAAAAAAGTGCCAGTTGGCGGCGAGCCGGTCGAGTGCGCCTTTACGAAAGGCGGCAAGTACGCCTGGGTGTCGCTTTACGGCAGCGAGCGCGTTGGCGTCACCAGCGTGGTGGTCGTCATTGACACCGAAACCTACCAGATCGTGGCTCGCATTCCGGCGGGTCGCGTTCCGAAGGTCGTCGCGGAAAGCCCCGACGGCAAATGGGTCTATGTCGCCAACTGGCTGTCGGAGTCCATCACGGTGATGGACGCGGAAAAGCTCGTCAAGGTCAAGGATGTGCCGGTCGGGCGCGTGCCGCGCGGGATATGCTTCGCGCCCGACGGCAAGCTGGCCTATGTCTGCATCATGGGCGGACAATCGCTGGCGGTGGTTGACGTTGAAAACGGACACCAAAAGGTCCGCGACATCGCAACCGGATCCAATCCGCGCCATGTCTGCATATCGCGGGATGGCAAGACGCTCTACGTAGCGCTCAACGCCTCCGGGACGCTGGTCAAAATCGACCGCGCGACGGAGACCGTCATCGGACGCGCCAAGACCGGCACGCAGGCGCGCTCGACCTCGCTCTCGATAGATGAGCGCTACGCCTTCGTGTGCAACTACGAAGACAACAACCTGGGCGTGGTTGACCTGGAGCAAATGCGGCAGATCTTCACGGTCAAAACCGACGTGCACCCGATTGGGGTGACGACCATGCCGGATGGCAAATACGTTTGGGTGTCAAACTATCGCCCAAGCACGGTCTATGTGTTTGAAATCGAGTATGCCAGCGCGAGCGAGGGCAGCCGCTAGCGCGCTTTCCGGGGCGGGCGCCGGCTCGGCGCCCTCCCCGGATGACGCGCTCCAGGCGGGTCGCCGTCCCGACTGAAAGACGCGCCGGCGGCGCGAAAACCGGGCTAGCGGATGTGGAACACGCTCTGCACGACTTCGCCGCCAGCCAACTCGGCCTTGCGCCAGGAGCTGTTGTCATTGAGCCGAATCCACCGGCGCTCATTGCGCATGTAATGCCAGTCGGTGTCGTTCTGGTAGAAGATCTGACTCGCCCGACACTCCAAGATGTTGAGAATGCCGTTGTCGTGATAGTTCTGCTCGTCAAAGTCGGTGATGGCTTTCTGCCCCATTTCGGAATACATCTCGTTGAGCTCGATGAGCAGGTCGTTGAGTCCAGGATCAAGCTCGCGCGCGTTGAGTCCGATTCGCCGCGCTTCGCGCAGCGTAATGGGATAGACGTGCGATGGGTATTCGGCATTGAGCGTATGGCTAATTGCCCGCGCCTTCTCGCCGTCCTCAAGGTGATACGACAGAATTTCCGTGCACAGCCGCATCGAAAGCGAGCTGGCCCGATCCGCCGCGCCAATGACCAGCGGGTGAACGTATTTGAAAATGTCCTCGTAAGGATTCATCGTTTCCCCGCGCGACTCCTGTCGCCACAGGGCCAGAATCCGGTTTAGCTCGTCGGGGCTGACCCGCACGCGCAGGTTGTCCTTGTCAATGGGCGACAGGTCGTGCGTCAGCGCGGTGTCCACGGCCGACAGATGCGCCAGCGGGCCCATCAGAATTTCATCCGCGCCCAAAGCGATCATCGTGGCGGCCGACAGACAGGCCAGCGGCACGGCGACCGTCACGCGCGAGGCGAATTGCCGAAGCAAATGAACGATCCGCAGCGAGGCCGTGCCATCGCCGCCATCCGACTTGATGAAAAGCGTCACCCGATCCTGCTTGCCAATGGCCCGCAGAAGCTCATAAAACCCCACGACATCATTCTGGCAAACCGATCCGCCCGGCGAGTTCCAATAGACCAGAAAGGTTTCGCTAATCTGCGCTTCAATCCGCTTGACAATCGCCTGCGTGTCAGCCAGCAAAATTGGCGGGCGAACCAGTTCCAGCGCCCGCTTCGGCTTGCCGGCTGATTCAAGCGCGGCTTCAGGCGCGTCGTCGAGCGCTCCCTGCGTACTGGTCATTTTGCGGATACCTTTCCAAGCCAACGATGATACCGGCTGCCGCGCCGCCCGCGCGTCAGGCTTTCCCCTCAGGCTGCCATCGCCCTTCGACGGCTTGCTTGAGAAGGGGCATTTTGTTGCGCGCGTCGCGCTCGGCAATCAGGCGACCAACGGCTTTCCATCCAACCAGCGTCAGAAAATCCGGCTGGTGAAACAGCATCTGGTTATGCACTTCCGTTCGCTGACCGCGGGGGGTGAGCGTCCAAATGTCCTCGCCCGACATCGTTCCCGTAAACCGACTGACGAGACAAGTCGCTTCCTGGCAGATAATCTCATACTCCACTGGATCAAGCCCGTGAGCGATCAACTCCACGCGCAGCCGCGCCCCAACCCCCTGCTTTTTGCGACCGACGCGGGACACTCGCGCTTCGGTCGGCGACCACAACGGCAGCAGATCAGGCTCGACCAGGTACGGCAATATGGCTTCCGGCGGGGCCTGAATCGTGACCCGTCCCTCTAGAACATCCACGATGTTCACGCTCGACTCTCAATGGGGGGGCGAAAGTTCTGGCTCGCCTTCATCTTGGCACGACTTGACCCGCCGCCAAAGCCAAAATCGGGTCGCTTGGCGCGCAAACCAAAAAAGCGCCTTGCAAGCGAGCTTTGCAAGGCGCGTCAAAGCGAGGAGGACGCGGAAACAGAGGGGCTAGGCCGTCTTGACGACGTTTTCCGCTTGCGGACCTTTCGGCCCGTTCACAATCTCATATTCGACCATTTGGCCCTCGTCGAGTGACTTGTAGCCGTCCTCTTTGATAGCCGAATAGTGGACGAACACATCGTTCCCGCCCGGATTCTCGATAAATCCATAGCCTTTGCTGTTGTTGAACCATTTAACCTTGCCCGTGGCACGCGACATTGGGGACTCCTTCCCGAAAAGAAATACAGTTGGTCAAGCGCGGCTGGCAAACCCGCGCGACAGCTCACGCTTCGCCTCCGCGCGTAGCCTGGCCCGCAAAGGTGACGGCATCTGGACAGAGTAAGCAGCGGATGGGTTTTGCGTGAGATAGCGCAAAGGTAACGTGTGAAAACGCACGCGTCAATGAGTTTGTTAGGCGAGCTTGTCAGCGGCCGAGCATAAGGAGACCGCCCGCCGCTGGAAGCCAGCGGCGGGCGGGACAGGCGGGAAGGGCTTCCCGGACGACCTGAAAAAGCCCGGGCGACGCCCTGCGGAAAGAAGACTAGAACCCCAAAAAGGCGGCCAGGAAGGTAAAGAGCACCAGGGTTTCGATGAGCACCATACCGATCAGCATGGTCGTGAAAATACGCTGACCGGCGCCCGGATTGCGCGCCGTGCCTTCGCAAGCGGCGGCAATCGCGTTGCCGTCGCCCAACCCGCAGCCAACCGCGGCAATGCCGACGGCCAGCGCGCCCAGCGCGATCTTGTACGTGCCGCCGCCGCTGGCGCCGTCCGCAGCCAGCGCCGGGAATGACAGCGCTATCAGGAATGAAGCGGTCGCTAGGCTTTTCAGAAAAAGCTTCTTCATCATGCGTGTGTCTCCAGAGAGGTTGAGGGTGGCGAGGTTACGACGCCCGGCGCGCCTTCGTCTCGCGCCGATGAGTGCCGCATGTCCGGGATTGCAGCCTGCCGCGTTGGGACGCGCAGCGTTCCAGCAACATGCGAAAGCATGCCAAAAGGCGAATGCGGGTCGCGAAGGCGCTGACTTGGCGCCAGGGAAAAAGCTTGTTGGACAACGCTGAAGCCGCCAGGGCCTTGGCTGCGTTGCCGCAGGGAGCCGTCAGGCATGGGCCGCCCGCTCATGAGCCGGCTCGTCGTCATGGCCATGGTCGTCATGGGGCACGGTCTCGCTCAGGTAAATGATAGCGAGTTGGATAAAAATAAATGTCTGCACGACGGCGACGAACGTTCCCAACAGCATCGGAAGCACTGGCGCTAGGATTTGGTAAATCGTCCCAAACGCGATGCCAAGCTGCTCGTCCACGAACATGTTAATCATCAGGCGCAGCGCCAGCGTCGCCGGGCGAATAGCGTTGCTGAACATTTCAAAGATAAAGATGATGCCGCCCATGATCGCCATTAGTCCCGCCGTCAGCCCGCCCGTGAAGTGCTTCAGATAGCCAATCCCCTGCTGCGCGAAACCCATGAACATGTAGTAGATGAAGGTCATCAGCCCCAGCGCCAGCGTGACGTTGAAATTGGCCGTCGGCGACTCAAACAAGGGGAACAGTCCCATGAGGTTCGAGACGAGAATGAGCGCCGCGAGCGGCAGCAGGTAGCCCAGATACTTGCGGCCGTACGCTCCGGTGGATTGCTCGACCATGTCGCGCACCTGCAAGACGATGATTTCGACAATTTGCTGGCCGAAGCTTGGCTGATCCACCGAGGGCCGGCCGACCAGCAGCTTGAAGCCGACTACGCAAAGCGCGGCCGCGATGAGCAGCATGACGACATGACCGGGCAGCTCTTGATCAGAGAGTCCGGTCAGGCGGTGCGCTTGCTCGACCAGCCAGGAATGCGGATGCGCCGCGCCCTCGTCGGCCAGGGCGAGAAAAAAGGGGAAGGCTATCGTGGATGAGATCATCGTTGGTCGCTCGCGTCCCGAGATTACGCGCCGAAATCACGCCGCCGATGGGCGGCGCGCCCCGTGCCAGGCCTGCACGAAGGCTTCGACCGCGACAGCTAACGGCAAGGCGAAAAGACCGCATACTATGGCAACCGCCATCGTGGACGCAAGCTGCGCGGCCAGCCAGATCGCCGCGCCAATCGCGACCCAGCGCAGGAAAAACTTGGCCATCTGAAGCCGCGCGGGCCGGCCGCCGGCGGCGGTCGTCGTCGCGACTAGCGCCCGCAGGCTGGCGCGCATCCACATAAAGTTGAGATAGGCCAACGCCCCGCCCGCCGCCACGCCGCCGCCCGCGGCCCAGTCCCGCCCGGCCCAGGCGGCGAGCGCCATCCCGGCCGCGATGACCAGCGTCATCCGGCAAATTCGGCGCTCGGTCGCCAGGGGGCTAACTGGCGAAAGCGACGCTTCCCGCACTGGCTCGACTGGCAGAGGCGATTCAGACAAGGCGGGGAACCTACTCCGGCTCGGGGCGCGCGCCCTCGCCCGGACGGCGCAGCCCAAACTTTTCGAGCCGGTATTGTAGCGTGCGGAACGTCAGCCCTAGTAGCTTTGCCGCGCGGGTAATGTTCCAGTCAGTTTTTTCCATGGCCTGGATAATCAGCGAGCGCTCGACTTCCTCAAAGGAAATGCCTTCCGGCGGAAGCCGAAACTGGAAAGGCTGCGCCGGCGCGGATTCGGGTAGCCCCGCCGCTTGCCGGATTTCAACCGGTAAGTCCTCAACCCCAATCGTATCGCCCTCGCACAAGAGCGCCGCCCGCTTGAGCGACGATTCGAGCTGCCGCACATTGCCCGGCCAATCGTAAGCTTGCAGCATGCGCAGGGCTTCGGGCGCGATGACGTAGCGCAGAGACCCGCGCGCCTGGCGCGCTAAAAACAACTCGACCAGCAGCGGAATGTCGTCGCGCCGGTCGCGCAGCGGCGGCAGGTGAATTGGAATGACGTTGAGCCGGTAATAAAGGTCCTCGCGGAAGGTTTTCGCCGCGACCATGGCTTCCAGCGGACGATTGGTTGCCGCCACCGCCCGAACATCCACCCGGATGACCTTGGTGGAGCCGACCCGCTGCACTTCCCCCTCTTGGAGCGCCCGCAGCAGCTTAGCCTGCAGGGCGACATTCAGCTCGCCAATCTCATCGAGAAAGAGCGTGCCCCGGTCGGCCACCTCGAACAGCCCCTTCTTTTCGGCGACCGCCCCCGTGAAAGCGCCTTTCTCGTGGCCGAAAAGCTCCGATTCAAGCAGGTTCTCGTTGATGGCCGCGCAGTTGACGACGTGAAACACCTCGCCGGCGCGCGGGCTGTGCCGATGCAGCGCCCGCGCCACGAGCTCCTTGCCCGTGCCGCTCTCGCCCCGCACGAGCACCGTCTCATCCGAGGCGGCGACCTTGAGAATGACCTTCTTGAGCTTCTGCATCGGCTCGCTGGCGCCAACCAGGGCTTCATCCAGCGCGTCGAGACGCGCGAGCGCCTGCCGCAAAACCGTCAGCAGGCGCTCGCGGTCGAGGGGCTTTTCAAGGTAATCCACGGCCCCCAGGCGCAGGGCGTCCTTGACGGACTCAATCGAGCCATGCGCCGTCATGAGAATGACCAGCTGCGAGGCGTCGGCCTGCGTCAGGGCGCGCAGCAGGTCCAAGCCGCTCTGCCCGCCCATTTTCAGATCGGTCAGCACCAGATCGAAACGCTCGGCCTTGGTCATCCGCAGCGCGGCCTCGGCGCTAGGCGCGGTCGCCGTCCGATAGCCTTCGGCGGACAGAATCATGTCCAGAATGTCGCGCTGATTTTTTTCGTCATCCACGATGAGGATGCTTCGCTTCGTCGGCGTCATGATGTTTCGTCGGCGTCACGATGTTCAAAAGCCAGGCCGGCGCGAGCGGCCGACGCGCAGCGATGTCCCACGGCGGCGCTCGCCAGGCGGCTCAGCCGCGCTCTCAAAGCCCGGCGGGCGCGCCTTGACGCTTCGACCGGAGCGCCCCGCTCAATCGGCGAGCAACAGCTTTGCAATCGTATTGAGCTGCATGAAAGAAGTCCCCTCGTAAATCTTTCCAATCTTCGAGTCGCGGAAGTACTTCTCGACCGGGTACTCCTTGGTGAAGCCATAGCCCCCAAAGATTTCAACCACTTGCGAGGTCACGCTTTCGGCGACTTGCGATGTCAGCCACTTCGTCATCGCGGCTTCCTTGACGAACGGCTGTCCGGCGTCGCGCAGCCGGGCGGCGTTGTAAACCATCAGGCGGGCCGCCTCGATATGCGTCGCCAGCTCGGCAATCTGGTGCTGAATGGCCTGGAAATCGGCAATCCGCTTGCCAAACTGCACGCGCTCCTTGGCGTAGCGAATGCCATGCTCCAAAGCGCCCGCCGCCACGCCGACCATCTGCGCGCCGATGCCGATGCGTCCCTCGTTCAGGGTTTCAATGGCGATTTTGTAGCCCTTGCCAACTTCGCCCAGCACGTTTGCCTTCGGCACGCGACAGCCTTCCAGAATGAGCTCGCAGGTTGAGGAGGCCCGAATGCCGAGCTTGTTTTCCTTCTTGCCAACTGCAAAGCCCGGCAGGTCGCGCTCGACCAAAAAGGCCGTGATGCCCTTGTAGCCGGCTTCCGGGTTGACCGTGGCGAAAACGATGAACAAGCCGGCTTCAGCGGCATTGGTGATCCAGAGCTTGCGCCCGGTCAGCTCCCAGTAATCGCCACGGTCGGCGGCGCGGCAGCCCAGCGCGAAAGCGTCGCTGCCCGAGCCAGCTTCCGACAAGGCGTAAGAAGCGACCATTCGCGTCGCCAACTGCGGCAGGTAGCGCTTTTTCTGCTCCGGCGTTCCCCACCGCAGGATGGCGTTGTTGACGAGCGTATTCTGAACATCCACGATGACGGCCGCCGAGGCGTCCACTTTGCCAAGCTCCTCGACCGCCAGCGTGGCCATGAAAAACGATCCGCCGGAGCCATCGTACTCGACGGGAATCTCCACGCCCATCAGCCCAAGCTCGAAGCACTGATCCAGAATGGACTTCTCAAACGCGCCATCCTCATCCATGCGGGCCACATGCGGGCGAATGCGCTCGCGGGCAAAGTCAGCGACGCTATCACGAAATAAGCGCTCATCATCCGACAGAGCGGTGAGCGCGGGGACGGGCGACGGAGCCGAAACAGGCGCGGTAGCGGACATCGCAAAACTCCTTCATGAGCGAAACGCGAGATAGAGAACGTTTCGCCTGTATAACACGGCGCGGCCCGAAATTCCGAACGGAAGCGCGGAAAGCCAACGCCCGCCGGCGCCGGACGAAACCGCTTTTGACAAGCGGCTTGCGCCTGCGTCTTGGTCACGGCATCATGACCAAGCGTCACGGAAGCCCTGGGCCAACCCTCGAAAGGAAGCCAGCGTCATGTTCCCGGAGCCAGTCGCCATCATGGTTCGCCTGAAAGCCAAGCCCGGCGCCGAGTCCAAGATTCGCGGCGCGGTCGCCGCGCTCATCGAGCCAATCCGGCAGCATCCGCATTGCCTGTATTACGACTTTCACGTCCGCGCCGATGACCCGACCCTGTTCGTCTCCTATGAAGTGTGGTCGAGCCTGGACAACTTTCGCGCGCATCTGACCTCGCCTTACATTCAGGCCATGCAGGAAGCCGCCCAGGACCTGCTCGAATGCCCGCTCGAATATGACGCGCTGTATAGCGTCCAGCCCGTCAAGGCCGGCGAGACGACGCCCATCGAGACGCCCATCGAAACGCGCAGCTAAGCCGCCTTGAAGCCCGAGACCTTCGCCGCCAAGCGGCATCTTGACAAGTATCGGCAGGCGCTCCTGCGCGCCATCAGCGAAGCCGCAGCCCGCCCGCTTCAAGCGCCTTCGCTCTTCGATCCGGCCAAGCGATACCTTGACAGTTGGGAAGAAGTCGGCTCGCTGGCCTTGTTTATCTGGCAGATGAGCGCGCTGGACAGCGACCGCTTTGACGCGCATCCCCAGTGGGAAGCGACCGCCAATGAAACGATTCGCTTTTTATCGGAACACTGCGCCGGATGCGGCCGGCGGCTGGCCAGTCCGACCGCCAGGCTGTGTCCGACCTGCTCGACGACGCTGGACGCGCCCGCGCAGCGCGCCCTCAGGGCCGGCGAGGTCGCGCGCCAGATCGACGCTTACCTTGGCGAGCTGAGCGACAGCCTTGGCGAGCCAAGCGACAGCGCGGAAGCCGACCCGGACGACGCATGAGGCGCCCCATTCAGGATCCCCGAACCGGAACCTTCACCTACGCCGAAGCCCCAGCGCCGCGCTTGTCGCCGGGCGGCGCGGTCATTCGCGTCACCGGCTGCCTGTTGCATGCCGCGACCAAGCTACCCGCCGCTGAAATCCGCGAGCCGGCAACCTCGACCGCGCTTGTTCCGGCATCCGCGCCCAAGCCCGGACTCGTTCGCCGGGTATGGTCGTCGTTGCGGCAGTCGGGCATCAAGAAAGCTTACGAGACATTCGTCACCCGCAAGGCGACGCTCCACTCGATCGAATATGGCGGCGTTGGCGTCATCACGGCCGTCGCGCCGCGCAGCGGCTTTCGCGTCGGACAGCGCGTGGCCTGGGCCGGGTATGGGCAAGACCTGCCGGCGCCGCTGGTTTTCGTGGCGACGACGCGCCTGGTCGCGCTGCCGGAAGCCCTGCCGGACGACCTAGCCCTGCTCGCTCTTCCGGGCGGCATGGCGTGGCGCGCAGTCGAGGCGGCCGAACTGCGACTGGGCTTGGCAGTCGGCGTCGGCGGGCAAAATCTGACCGGCCGACTGGCGCGCGGGCTATGCGGGCTTGGCGGCGCGGCGCTGCGCGACTTGGACGCGTCGCCTCCATCCGGCGAGCTGGCGTCGTCCGAGCGCCTATCGGCTTTGATCGTGACCGATAGCCCTGCCGCCGAGCGCGTCGCGCCCTGGATTGCAAGCTTGGCCGCGCCTCAGGCCCGGCTGGTCGCCTGCCTGCCAGAACTGCCGGCGTCGGTTTTGGCCGCCTGCCAGGCGCAAGAGATGCAAGCGCGGTTCGCATGGGCCGGCGGTCGCGGCGAGCGAGACCCGCTGGAGGTCGCCGCGTCGCCCGTCGCCGCGATGGAGGCGTTTGCGCGCTTTGCCGCGGCGCTGCCGCCGGCCAGCCGTCCCGCCCTCGAGCGCCACGACTTCGACGCCATCGCGACGGCTGCCGAAGCGGCGTTTCGCGATGACGCCCCGCCGGGTCGGGCGGTGGCGGTCGCCTATCCCGCCTCGGTCGAAGCCAGCCCGGTCATGCGGTTCGATGTTGGGACGGCGCGGCCCAAGTTGGCCGGAACGATTGGGCTAGCGATCATCGCGGACGCCGACGACGGGCTGCGCGACCTGCTCCCAGCCAAGCTGGCTCGCCTCACCGGCGTTGTCGCCACCACCCCCGAGACAGCCAAGCGACTCGCCGAGAGCCTCGACGGAGCATACGGAACGAACGATGTATCGCCGTTACTTTCCGACGGCAAGACCGACGCCGCGCTGATGGGGCGAGCGGACGACGCCTTTCGCTTTGCGAGCGATGTCTTGCGCGGACGACTGCCGCTCTTTCTGACCGCGCTCCCGACCGAAGACGAAGGCGAGCTGAATGAGCTATTTCGCCTGGCGGCGACCCATGACGCGCCGCTGATGATCGGCTTTCCGCGCCTTTCGACCCCGGCCTTTGCCGACCTCAAGCGCCTGCGAGCAGGCGCGGGCCCCGCCTGGCTGCGGTATGACTTTCAGGACGCCCGGCCAATTCAATCCGCCGATGTCACCTTTCGCTTGGCGGAAGCCTTGCTGCTGGCGATGACGTTCACGGAAAGCGTCCCGGAGCGGCTTTACGCGCAGGAAGTCGGCGGCGACTGCTTCACGACGCTGGCGCTGACGCTGTCCCTTTCCGACGGCAGCAGCGCCCAGATTAGCGCGACCTTTGGCGCGGAAGGCAACCGCGAGCGCATCGCGGCGCGGACCAGCGCTGGCTATTTGGAGCGCGATGACCTGACGCCGACGCCGGCCAGCTGCCGCGCCAGCTTCGAAGGCTTTCTCAAAGCGCTGACGCAGGGCGCGGCCCCGGCGATGCCGGCGGCTCGCTTGCAGCAGGCGCTCCGGGCGACCCTGCGCATCCGCGACTCATTGGCCTACGGCACGGTCATTGGGCTTTCAGCCGCTGGCTGAGGCGGCGCCGGAAACCGGCCTGGGGAGAAAGCCGGCTTAGGAAGGAGTCTTCGCCCGCCGCGAGCGGCTCTTCTTGAGCGGAGGCGCATCAGCCGCTTTGACGATGCGGGGCTGCGGGGTTGTCGAAGTCAGCGACCCAGCGGGTTCAGCCGGAGCGACCGACGCTGGCGCGGGCGCCGGCTTCGATGCCGGCTCGGCCTTCAGCTCAGGCTTCGCCAGCTCGGCGGCTTCCGGCGCGAGGGTGGGCGGATCGTCATCCAGCGCCGCCGCGTCGGGCTCAGTCGCCTTGAAGCTGCGTAGCGCGGCGCTCTCGTCCGTCCACATGTCAAAGATGCTGTCCAGCCTCGATACGGCGAGGATTTGACGCACCGCCTGCGATGGATTGAGCAGCTTGAGCTTGCCGCCAGCGCGCTCGGCATGGTGATAGCACTCGATCAGCGAGCCGACGCCGGTGCTGCTGATATAGCTCACCCCCCGCAAGTCAATGAGGAAATTGTTGTAGCCAGACGCGATTAGATCGTCCACGCGCGTCGTCAATTCTTCCTGCGCCGTGCTCGGAGCCAAGCGACCGACAACCTCCAGCACGCAGACGCCATTGACCTTTTTGTCTAGGCGGTAGCGGGTTGGTCGCCGCGCCACCGGACGCCCTGCGCCGCGCTCGCTGTCATTCTCAGAAGATTTCATGACCTGTGTGGCTAGGGGCTCGGTCTGCAAGTGCCCGCCCGGCTTTCAAGAAGCTTAACTTTTGCGCTGTCGTGTGACGAAAGCCTAGCTTCCGTAATGCGCTGCGTCAAGCCTTTCAGCGACAGCGCGCAGAGGCTTGGCGGCGATATGTCAGGCCGCGGCGTAGCGCCGACAGCGTAGCGCCGACGCTTGCCGACTTGCGCCCCGCGTCCGACTTGCGCCCCCGGAAAGCCGCGCCCGAAGCTGTCGCGCGGCTACTTGGCTTCCTTGTATTCCACGTGGCGGCGCACCTTGGGATCGTACTTTTTCAGCGTCAGGCGCTCGTTCGTGTTCTGCTTGTTTTTTTCCGTGTAGTAACAGTGCGAGCTGGCTGAACTCTGCAACTTGATATTGATACGCTTGCTGGCCTTGGCCATGACCGCCCCTCCCTTTTCCTCAGTAAAGCTTTGAGCGCCAGTCGTTTAGCGGGCCGTCGCCGCATCCGGCGCCGTCCAGTCCGGGCGCTTCCGGCATCGCAGCCCAAGCTGCCGAGTGTGAACATTTCAGCCGCTTGGGTCAAGCCTTTTCGGGTAAGCGAGCCTGGGCCGTCGCTAAAGCTTCCGAAACGACGACACCGACAATGGTCAGCGCGCCGCCCAGCAACGCGCGCAGCCCGAGCTGCTCGATGCCAACCAGGAACGCGATTAGCGACGCGAAAACCGGCTCCAGCGTCAGCGTCAGCGCCGTCTGCGTGGCTGAAACATGCCGCTGCGCCCAAGTTTGCAGCCGATAGCAAATGATCGTGCCGAAGGCGACCAAGTAGAGCAGCTCCCACATCTGGCGGGCGGTTGGCGCCAGCGGAAGCAGCTCTGGCGCGAGCGCAGGCGGCACGGGCAGGGACAGCGCCGCCCACCCCGCCAGCGCAAGCCATCCGGCGGCGGCGACTAGCACGGAAACGCCAAACTGCACGATGTTGAGGGCGTCCACATCCGACCGCTCGACGTAGCGCTCCACGAGCACGATGTGCGCCGCAAACGGCGCGACGCAGCCGAACGAAACGGCGTCGCTCCACCGCCAGCCCGTTCCCTGGTCGCTTGGAAAACACAGCAGCGTGAAGCCGACAAAAGCGATGGCCAGCCCGAGCAAGTTGGCGGCCGTCGGCCGCCGCTTGCCAAACCAGGCGCTGAACAGCGGCACGAGCAGCACGCTCGACCCCGTGATGAACGCCGCCTTGGACGGGCTGCCGCCCCAGGCCAGGCCCTGGGCTTGCAGCACATAGCCGATGCCCAGGAAAATCCCTAGCCGCAGCCCGTAAGCCAGCGTCTGGAAAGGGATGCGCCAAAGCCGCCAGCCCCAAATGAGTGCCATCAGCCCGACCGCGATGCCAAACCGCGCCATGATGTAGCGCATTGGCGCGAGGCTCGCCGGATGCGCCGGGTTGGTGACATCCTGCGCGACGACAAACGTGCTGCCCCAGATGGCGTTGGCGAGGACCAGCCCCAGCAGCGCCCAGCGATGAACGGACAACGCCCCCATATCCGGCTATTCCCTTTCCGGCGAGCGCCCCCGAACGAACCCGCCGGCGACCCCCCGCTGGGGATCGCGCAAGCATACGGCTGGGTCAATGTTCGAGCCGCAGGGCAGCGGGCTGTCCCCGCAGCGCGGAAAGACGCCCGGCTGCGGCGCCGGGCGGTACAGCCGCAGGCCATTGACGTTGTCGAGCGCGACCGGCGTCGGCGTCAGGCGCGGCGGGCGCAACAGCGGCAGGCTCGACGGGAAGGGGAGCGAAGCCGCCGCGCCCAGGGCGATCACAAGCGGCAGCCGGCGCGATAGTCCGGCGGAAAGCTGCGCCAGACCCAGCGCGAGCGGCAGGACGAAATAGCCGACGCCAAACCGGAGCGACGGCGCCTGTATAAACACATAGGCGCTCCCCAGCCAACCGAGCCCAAGCGCCCATCCCCAGCTCGCAGCGATCCGGCGATGCGCCAGCAGCGCCAGCGTAGCCAGCAAGCTGCCGGTCAGCAGCGCCGCCGCGACCGGCTCATGGAACGGCCAGCCCGGCAGCCAGCGCCAGTCAAGCAGCCCGTCCAGCGGCCCTTGGCTGTAGCGCGGCGACGCCAGCGCGCCCCAGTCCCACCGCGCCTGGTCGCGAATGGCTACCGTCAACTCCCGCGCCGCCCCGTCGGCGCGCTGCCACGGGTTCATCTCATAGCGCCAGGGGACGGGCAGGGCAAGGAGCTTCGCGGGAAACAACGGGCAGCCGGACGCGATGATCCGCGCCAGCGTGACCGGCGCGAGCGCCGCGCCGAAAAGCGCCGCCAGTCCAAGCGCGGCGCGGCGACGACAGCCTGCCGCCCGCCAGGCGAGCCAGCCGGTCACGGGCACCAGCGGCGCGGCCGTCAATTTGACGCCAACCGCCACGCCGGCCAGGACTGCGGCCGCCCAGCGGCGACCTGCAATCGCCTCGCCCGACAACGGCTCGCTTTCCAAGATCATCCAGCCTGTTGCCACAATGAGCGCCGCCGTCGGGACATCCGGCGAAGATGAAGCCAGAAGCCCCTCGACGCGGCTCAACGCCCCGACGCCCAGCGCGGTCGCCCAGACCAGGAACCAATCGCCTGTCCGGCCCGCGCCGCGCAAGATGCGAGCGCCAGCCCAGCCAGCGCTCGCCAGCCACAGCGCCAGCGCGAAGCCGCCGCCCAGGGCCGCCGCGCGGCTTTTCATCCCCCCATGCGCGAAGGGCGCGAAGAGCGCGAGCCACGTCGAGGCGTAGCCCAACTGCACGTCAAGCAGCGCCGTTCCCTTCACCGCGCCGTATTCCGCCAGCCAGCGCATCGCCGGATAGTGATAAATGCCGGTGTCAGCCAGCGTCACGGGCGCCACGGCGACGACGGCGGACAGTCCGAAAAAAAGCGCGCCCGCAAGCCACGCCGCGCCAGACGCCCGCCGGGCGCTTTCAAGCCAGCTTGGGCGCGGCGGAGACAGGCGCGCCGCCGCCACGAGAGCCGCGACGGCGACGCCGATTGCCACCCACGGCGTCAGCGCCAAGCCGAATGCCGCGCTCAGCCAGAGGTTGGCGAGAACGCCCGCGCCCGCCCAGGCGCTGACGATGAGCCGTTCCATCGAATCCGAGAGCGAAACGCCCGCCAGGCAAGCGTGGCCTATCGCGCTTGCCAAGACCGCGAGCAGTATCCAGATGGCAAGCGTGACGAGCATTTCGAGGTCGTTCAGGCAAAAGGTTGAGCGCGACTGGCGAAAGCGTTTTTAGGCGACGCCCGCTTTGACGCGCTTTCCCGCGCCCTGTCAGCGACGGCGTCGCGCGGTTTTTCAAGCGGCGTTTCATCCCGCCAGCGAGCGACCGCCGGCAGGGGCCTTGAGCGCCCGGCGACCTGGCGCCGCCACGGAGCTAGGCGAAGGCTCGCGCCAAGCGAGTTGACGAGTCCGACCAAGACGGAAAACACTTGCGCGAAAAGTCGCCTCGCATTTTATTCCGACCGCTAGTTGGCGGGCGACCGCTTTTCGCGGCGGAACATTGAAGGCTCGGGCGCCATCTCATCATAAGTCAACCCGTATGAGTCAATCCGTCATCAACATCGCTGTCATTGGATGCGGTCACTGGGGGCCAAATCACATCCGCGCGTTTTCCTCTTTTCCGAATGTTCGGGTTGTCGCGGCAGCCGATATCAGCCGCCCCAATCTTGAGCGAGTCGGCAAAGCGTACCCTGACCTGGCCTTGTTTGAAGACTACCGCCGCCTGCTAGCTGAAACGGATGCTCACGCAGTCGTCATCTCCACCCCAACCAGCACGCACCATGCCATCGTCCGCGACGCGCTCCTCGCCGACAAGCATGTGCTCGTCGAGAAGCCGCTCTGTCGCGCCTCGGAAGAAGGCGAAGCGGTGGTGGCGCTGGCCGCCGAGCGCGGGCGAATCCTGATGGTCGGACAGGTTTTCCTTTTCAATCGCGGCATTCTCAAGCTCAAGGAATACCTGCAATTTGGCGACCTCGGGCGCGTTTACACGATGGTCTCCACCCGCACCAACCTGGGGCCGATTCGCAAGGATGTCAACGCGGTTTACGACCTGGCCTCGCATGACATCGCCATTTTCAACTTTTTGACCGGCAGCGCGCCGATTGAAGTCTCGGCGTCCGGCGCGGCCTATTTGCAACCGGGCGTCGAGGACTTGGCATTCATCACGCTGCGCTACCCAAGCGACCTGTTGGCGCACGTCCATGTGTCGTGGCTCAACCCGCGCAAGGTGCGGGAAATCACCATCGTGGGCGACAAGAAAATGCTCGTCTGGGATGATCTGGCGACGGTTGGCCCGATTTGCATTTACGACAAGGGCGTCGTGCGCGAGCCATACTACGAAGACTACGGTCAATTTCAGCTGCTTGCCCGCGAAGGCGATATTTCCATTCCGCGCATCCAGCTCGAGGAGCCGCTCAAGGCGCAGGCGCGTTACTTCCTTGACGGCCTGCGCCGGGGCAGCCTAACGGTTTCCGACGGCAAGAGCGGGCTGGAGGTCGTCCGCGTCCTGGAAGCCGCCCAAGCGTCGCTTTCGCAGCGCGGGTTGCCAGTATCCGTCAAATCGTAATCGAGACCGTTCCCGCCGCGAGTCGCGGCGTTGTCGGCCGGGAGCCGAAGCCGTGGCGCGAAAGCCTGCCGCTTCCTGCCAGCCTGCGGGCCCCTATACCAGCTTGCGGGCGCGCGCGTTGACGATGCGGTAGAGGCTTTCCACCGCGCCGCTCTCCCTCCGCTGGACGCCAGCCTGGAAGGTGCCGCTGACGGCGACCGGGTAGTCGCTGGCGGCGCTCAGTTCCTGCCCTGGGGCGAGGGTGACAAAAATCATCTGCTCAATGCCCGGGCCATCGCCAAAGCAGCAGGCGAGCGGCACTTCGATGAGAATGAAGCGGCGGATTTTACCGTCCCCGATGCCGAGCGGCACCATAAAGCCGTTGACTTCGACTTGCTTGCCATTGAGCTGCTGCGCCCGCGGCGGATAGATGACCTCCCGGCCGTTGACCTGAACGCCGTTGAGCTCGCGAAACCGCAGCGCAGTCGGAGGTGATCCGCCCGCCGTAGCCTGGCTGGCGGCAAGCGTCAGAAACAGGATGACAGCGATCAATGTTCTCACGCGCGAACCCAATGCCCCTTGAATAATGTCTCTCGCAAGCTAAGCGCGCCGGGCCGACTTGGGCTTCAGCCGGCCGTGGCGCAGGAAAGATAGCACAAGCGGTCGCGCGAGCGCAGCCGTCGATGCCAGGGGCGACTTTGGCGTTCCGGCGCGGCGCGGCAGGGCGATCAAAACGGGCTTAGCCCGGCCGCGGCATTGTAACCGCGATACAACTCGTTGAAGTCACGGATGCTGCGCTCCATGATTTGGTTGATGGTCTCGATGTCGGCGGCGTTGATGGTTAGGTTGACGCCGTTGAGAAAGGCCATGTAAGTGTCAAGCGTCTTGACCTGCGCCGAGACGAGAACGAGATACGTGCGCCGCCGATACTTAGGCGGGAGCGAATTGACATGGCGCAGAACGGCGATGCCGCCCTGGTTCGCGCTGTCAAACTGCGGATCGAGCAACACGACGTCAATTTGCGTATCGCGCATCAGCTCAATGGCTTTGGCAGCCTCGTCGCAAACCGTCGGGGCATAGGATTGGCGGTCGAGCTTGTCGAGAACTTGCTGCGTCTGCCCTGGGTCGGACAAGCACAGCAAGGTTTGGCGACGTTGCCAGCTCGCGAGCGAGCCGGTTGAGCCATCGGCAGAGCGGGCGGCTTGCCCGGTGAGAAGAGCGACGAGCTGGGCTATGGCATCCTGATTGGCTTGCATAGATTTTGGCGCTCCGCGCAAGGTTGGGGCGGCTTTGGGCGGGGGCTTGACCATCATCCCGAAGCGACACTTCGGGCAATTGACCTGAAATGGCTTATCAGGCAGGTTTTTTTCCTGGATCTCGAACTTTGCGCGACACTGGGCGCAAACGACTTGCATGGCGCACTCAGCAGGCGAAACGCGAAGGCGACGCGCCCATTACCGCTCGATCATGTCCAGCATGGATGGCCGCGGCGTCTCGGTGGTCGTCCGAACTGGCGGCGCGATCGGGCGCATGCCGCCTAGCGTCGGATTTCTCAACGCCTGCTGCTCTTTCTGCATGCGGTTGATTTCGCCACCGCCCGCGCCGGCGAAATCGCTCGACGAGCCAAGGCCAGAGAGACGCAGCAGGAGGTTGTTCTGGTTGGTGGCGAAGGCAACGCCATCTTCCTGCGTGATCAGGCCCTGGCGAATCATGCGCTCGATCACTTGGTCAAAGTGCTGCATGCCGTCGAGCGAGCCATCTTCCATCGCGTCCAAGAGCGACTTGCCCTCGCTCTCGCCTTTCTCGATGTATTCGCGGGTGCGCGGCGTGGATTTGAGAATCTCGACGGCGGCCACCCGCCCCTTGCCATCCGCCCGCGGAATCAGCCGCTGGGTGATGATATAACGAAAGGCTTGCGCCAGTCGCACTCGAATGACGTGCTCTTCATTCTTTGGAAAGATGCCGATAATGCGGTCAACCGTCTTTGAAGCATCCGTGGTGTGGAGCGTCGAGAACACCAAGTGCCCCGTCTCGGCGGCTTCGAGCGCGATTTCAGTCGTCTCGAGGTCGCGCATTTCGCCCACGAGAATCACTTTCGGCGCTTGCCGCAAAGCCGCCCGCAGCGCCAGCGCGAAGCTCGGCGTGTCGCTGCCCAGCTCGCGCTGATTGATCGTGCAGTTCTTGTGCGTGTGCAGAAACTCGATGGGATCTTCAATTGTGACAATGTGGTAGAACTTTTCCTCGTTGATCTTGCGCAAGATGGCCGCCAGGGTCGAGGACTTGCCGCTTCCCGTCGGGCCAGTCAGCAGCACGATGCCGTTTTTGAGATGCGAAATATCCCCCAGCTGAGGCGGCAGCCCCAGCGTCTCAATCGTTGGCACCTCGGTCGGAATGACGCGCATGACGATGGAGTAGGTGCCACGCTGTGAGAAGATGTTGACGCGGAAGCGCGTGCGCGAGGGCAAGCTGTAGGACAAGTCCACCGAGCCGGTCTGCACCAGCTTCTCCGGCGCGTCGCTGTTACCTGTCATCAGCGCCATGGCGATGATTTCCGTCTGGTAGGGCGTGAGGTTGCGCAAGCCCTTGATGTCCACCGGAACAAGCTTTCCGTTAAGCTCGACCTGCGGCGGGCGGCCGACGGAAAAGTTGAGGTCGCTGATTTTTTCATCCACCGCGAGCATCCGCTCGATAATGGGTGGCAAGTCGAAGTAGCTCATGACCCTATCCTCTCGCAGGCCTGCCGCTGACCGGCAGTCATCGGATTCGCGCTCGCTAGCCAAGCTGGCGTCCGCTTGGACGCCAGCTTGGCTTCGGCCTTGAAAAGGCTATACCAGCCGCTTGCGCGACGCAAGAAAGCTCACGTTCGCTTGGACGCCGGCGCCGCCCCCCCAAGCTCGGGGCGGCGCTCGACGGCGCGCCTGACGGCTCGCATCCGCTGGGGCCAAGGCTGTATCCAGCCCCAATGACGCATCAGGCGGAAGCCGCATCAAGCCGAAATGCCATCCGCGTCGCGCTTGCGGCGGGGTGGCGGCGGCCCGCCCTTCACCAGGGACTTCAGCTCAGACATAAACTCCGTCACGTCCTTGAACTCCAGATAGACTGAGGCGAAGCGGACATAGGCGACTTTGTCGAGGTCTTTCAGTCGGCGCATGATGAGTTCGCCGATTTTCTGCGTTGAGCGCTCCCGGTCGCGCGACTCCTGCACATACTTCTCCACGGCCGTCACAATCGCCTCCAGCTTGGCCGTTGGCACGGGACGCTTCTCGCAGGCGCGGGCCAGCCCGGCCAAGACCTTCTGGCGGTCAAATGGCTCGCGCCGGCCATCCTTCTTGATGACCATGTAGGGAATCTCATCGATGCGCTCGTAAGAGGTGAACCGCCGCTCGCATTTGAGGCACTCGCGCCGGCGGCGAATCACATCGCCCTCGCGGCTTTCGCGGGAGTCCACAACCCGATCCTCAAGGTTGCCGCAGTATGGACATTTCACGTGGTTGCTCGTCTCATCTAGCGCCTCATCTAGCGCCGCGTTTCACCGGGGCTGCCCTGGAAGCTCCGCCAAGCGCCGGACGCCGTCCAGCGCCTGCGCGCGCTAGACCTTGATGTTTCGCGCGCCAAAAAACTCCTTGAGCGCCGGGTACACGTCTTCCTTGCTGTCAATGCGCACGCCGATGAAGCGCTCCTGCCGCTTGAGGTGCTCCTTGAAAATCGACAGCAGCGCGCCTGACGAGCGACGATAGCTCGACGCTCCCTCGTCGCCAATTTCGCCATAGCCAAACAGATTGCAGACCGCGATGAGCCGGTCGGCCAGCCGGACAGCTTCCTCGTTGTCGCTGTAGTAGTTATCCCCGTCCGAAAAGTGAAACGGATAGACGTTCCAGTCTTTCGGCGGATAGCGCTTCTCGATGATGTCCAGCGCGAGCTTGTACGCGCTTGAAACCACCGTCCCGCCGGATTCGCCCTGCGTGAAAAACTGCTCCTCGGTAACTTCCTTGGCTTCGGTGTGATGACTGATGAAGACAATTTCGACGTTGTCGTACTTCGTGCGCAAAAACCTCGTCATCCAGAAGTAGAAGCTTCGCGCGATGTACTTCTTAAACTCGCCCATCGAGCCAGACACGTCCATGAGCGCCAGCACGACGGCGTTCGATTCAAAACGCAGGTCTTCCTCCCAGCTCTTGAAGCGGAGGTCTTCCTTCTTGAACCCGCCGACCTGAGCGCGCCCCTTCTCGACCGCGTTCCGCTTGAGGTTTTCCACAATCGAGCGGCGCTTGTCGAGATTCGAGAAGGCGCCGGTGCGGCGAATTTCGGTGAAGCGGGTCGTCCGCGCCGGCAGGGCTTTGTTGGCGCGCTCTTCCAAAAACGGCAGTTGCAGGTCTTCAAAGATGAGCGCCGCGATATCGTCAATATTGACATCGGCCTCGTAGTATTCCTGCCCGGCATCGCTGCCGGCCGGACCCGCCCCGCCCCGCCCTGGGCTGGGCTGCCCCTCGCGGGCCAGCACATCGCCGACCTTTGAGTCGCCGTCGCCCTGCGCGACATGCTTTTGCTTGTTCCGGTTGAAGCGGAATTTGTATTCGTCCAGCGAGCGAATCGGCACCTTGACCGTCTTGCGTCCGTCCGAAAGGATGATGGACTCATTCGACACAATCGAGCCAAGATTTTTGCGAATGGCTTCCTTGACCCGCTCCTTGTGGCGCTCCTGGTCAATGACGCCTTTGCGCTGCAGGCTCCAGTCTTGCTTCTGAATCGCCATTCGCCGCTCTCCGAGCCGCGCCTTGAAAGGCGGCGCTCTGAAAGGCCGCGCTCTGAAAGGCTGGGCTGAAAGGCTCAGCGCCCGCGTCAAGCGCGGCAACCGATAGGAGGAAGTCCGTCCCGCGCTAGGCTGACGGCGTATCGTCAGCGGGGACGGGCGGGGACGACGAGGTGGCCGCGAGCGCTAGCGACGCCGCGGCCGACGCGCCGTCAGTCGCGACACTCGAAGCCGCGACATTCGACAAAGCGGCGGCGGGGCGCCCGAACTGACGACGGCAGAAATCCAGGATGAGCGCGGCCGTTTCGGCGGGGCGCTCTTCTTCCGGAATGTGACCGCAGTTGGGAATGACCACAAACTCGGCTTGCGGCAGACGCGCCAGGAGGCGAGCGCCCAGCGCCACCGGGATGGCGCGGTCATACTCGCCCCATATGAGCAAAGTCGGCGCCGCGATCCCGTCCAGCTCTTGCTCAATCCAGTTCAAATCCCACTGGCGGGCGGTCGCCAGGGCGGCGCGCTGGCCTTCAACGGTTCGCAGGGCGCGGAAGTAAGCGGCGATGCGCTCCGGCGTCACCGCTCGCTGGTCGTGAAAGAAACCGCGCAAGAGGGTCTCCGAGGTCTGTCGCGAGGACATCAGCAGCGGGACGGTCACTTCGCCGACCAGCCAAGTCCGGGCGATTTGCGCATAGAGACTGAAGGGGTACTGCTGCAAGGGCGCGTCATTGTAGGCGGCGTCAATGAGAATCAGCCCCGACACGCGCGGCGACCACATCAGCGCGCAGGCCAGCGAAACCGCGCCGCCGAAGGAGTTGCCAACAAAGATCGCCGTCTCAATGCCCAGCCGGTCGAGCAAGCCAATGACGATTTGCGCCTGATCCTGCACATGATAGCGCCGGTCCGCCGGCTTTTCAGAGAAGCCAAAGCCCTTCAAGTCCGGCGCGATAACTCGGTAGCCGGCCGCCGCGAGCGGCTCAACCACATCCTTCCAGGTGTAGCTCGACGAGCAATACCCATGGAGCAGGAGGAGGGCTGGCGCTCCGAGCTCGCCAAAGTCCTGGTAGTGCAGACGCGCGCCATCCACAACGGCGAACCGACTAGCCTCGGGATACGGCAACTCGCCGACGCAATCCATCCAGCGCACATCCTGCGGACGCTTGAGATACTGCCACGCCACGCCGCCGGCCAGAGCCGCGCCGCCAAGCGCCGCCAACCATCGTTTTGTATTCACTGAATCACTTCCCCCGAAAGAACAGGCTTGCGGAAACGGCCTGACCGTCAGAAGCGCGGTCCGGCCTTGCGCGTCAGCGGCCCGGGTCTCTGGCCGACTGGCCATCCATCATCGCTCGCCGCGCCTTCTGGAAATTTCCAACGCCTGGAAGTTTCCAACGAGCGGGCGGCGCAGATTGCGAGGGATTATAGCACGAATCGCGCCGATGCCATGCCTGCCGTTACCTTGACGCTCATTTTCACCGCGTGGTATCTACCGCGAACAGTTACGGATAAAACTACCGACCGCCTGGCTTTGGCTCGAAACTCGTTATCGCTTGGACGGAAACCGACGGTGGAAGCGACGCAAAACGACATCAACGGGCAAACTGACACAGTCATTGAGCTGACCATTGCGAGTCACTACCGGTTCGTCGAAATGGTGGGGTCGGTCGCGGATCAACTGACCCAGCTTGCCGGATTTGAAGCCGAGAATATCGACTGGGTCGGGCTGGCGGTGCGCGAATCCGTTGTCAACGCCATCAAGCATGGCAATCAGCTCGACGTCTCCAAGCCGGTCGAGGTCCGCTTTCATCTGACGGATGAAAAGCTGCTCATTGTGGTTCGCGACCGCGGCAACGGCTTTGACGCGAGCCAGGTCGCCGATCCGCGCGCGCCTGAGAACCTTCTGAACCCGAATGGCCGCGGCATCTTCTACATGCGAACGTTCATGGACGACGTCGAGTTTCTATCCCATCGCCAGGGCGGACTGGAGGTTCGAATGACCAAGCGCTGCCCGCGCCGAAATGGCGGTTGCTAGGCATATCAAGTCGCTTGCCGGGCGGGGCCGCAGCGCGCCTGGCTGCGGCGCTTGACGCAGGCGCCGCGGCGCGGGTCACCCCAGCGCGGCTCGTAAGGAAGGCTCGTCAAGCAAGCTCGTAAGGAAGGCTCGTCAAACAAGCTCCCTCCAGCGCAAGCCCGCATCGCATCGGCGCGCTCGTCAACATTTCAGCGAATATTTCAGCGAAGGAGTCCTGCGTTCGTATGTCACTCACCATTTCCCATCGTACAGTTGGCGATGTCACCGTCCTTGACCTCAGCGGCAAGATTACCATCGGCGAAGGCAGCGTTCAGCTCCGCGAGTCCGTCAAGTCGCTGCTTGAAAACGGCACGAAGAATATTCTGCTCAACTTGGGCGACGTGAGCTATGTTGACAGCTCTGGCATCGGCGAGCTTGTCCACAGCTACACGACGGTCAAGAACCAGCAGGGGCAGCTCAAGCTGCTCAACCTGACGAAGAAGATTCAAGACCTGCTGATGATCACAAAGCTGCTCACGGTGTTTGACACCTTCGACAACGAGTCCGACGCCGTGGCGAGCTTTACCTAGAAAGTCGTCCTGCAACCAACTGAAACCGCTTGACTCGCGCGGCGATCTGGCCTGACCGCTCGCCCCGCGCTCTCTTTTCCTTCGCACCGCGCAACGCATGGCACGCATCCTCGTCACGGGCGGTCTCGGCGTTGTCGGCGCGGGACTCGTCCGCGAGCTCCGCGAGCGACATCATGAGGTCATCGCCTGCGACCTTGCTCACCAGTCCGACGAAGTCGCCTTTGGGCTTCCCGGCGACCTGCGCGAGCCGCGCTACGCCCGCTGCGACGTCAGCGAGTTCCGTCAGTTGGCGCGTCTCTTCGACCATTTCGGCCGCTTTGACTATGTGTTTCACTGCGCGGCCGAGTTCGGGCGCTGGAACGGGGAAGATTTCTACGAAACCCTGTGGCGAACCAACGTCATCGGCACCAAGCACCTGCTCCGCCTTCAGGAAAGCCATCGCTTCCGGCTGATCCACTTCTCGTCGTCGGAAATCTATGGTGACTACCCTGCCTTGATGGTTGAGCACATCACGGACGAAGTCGAGATCAAGCAGCTCAACGACTACGCCATGTCGAAGTGGGTCAACGAGATGCAGATTCGCAACGCCATCGAGCAGCGCGGCGTTGAAAGCGTCGTGGTGCGGCTGTTCAACACCTACGGGCCGGGCGAGTACTATAGCCCCTACCGCTCGGTGAACTGCCGCTTTCTGTATTGCGCGCTCCACGGGCTGCCCTGGACGGTCTATCGCGGACACGCCCGCACCTCAACTTTCCTCGCCGATACCGTTCGCACGGTCGCCAACTTGGTCGAGCGTTTCAAGGCGGGCGAGACCTACAACATCGGCGGGGATCGGCTTCACACGATTGAGGAGCTTTCAGACGCCGTGCTGAAAGTCACCGGCGCGTCGCCGACGCTTGCGCGCTATGCCGAGTCGGAGCCGCTCACGACGAAAACGAAGCTCGTGGATACGACAAAGGCGATACGGGATCTCGACCATCGCAACACGTACAGCCTGGAAGAGGGTCTGCGCATCACAGCCGACTGGATGCGGCAAGCGTACAAGCTGGCGTGAGCCAGCGGACTGCGCGCCGCTGGGGAGTGCGCTGGCCGGTCGCTCTTCGCGGCTCACTTCTCCAGGCACGCTCTCCAGGCAAGCAAGACTTCAACCAAGGTGGCGCGCCAACTCATGCATCGCTTCTTTCAAATGTCGCGGGGCATCCTGCTCTGCCTTCTCTTCAGCTCGCTGGCGCCGGCAACCATCTGGGGACAGACGCCGTCCCTAGCCTCCAAAGCGAATGTTTTCATTCGCCCGGATGAGCGCGTCTTCGTGACGCTGGCGGCTTTGACCCTGGCCGGATTTGACGCCGAAACGCCGGGCGCGCCGCCGAACGAGGTCCGCGCGCAACTGCTCCAGGATTTGAAAGCCACGCCGCCGGAAGTGACCGAGAAGCTGCGCGCCTTTTGGCAGCGGCTTCCCGAAGCGGAGCGGAACCGCCCGACGCTGGCGGGAAGCGCCCTGGCGCTTGCGCTCGCGGCGCGTCCGCTGCCGGATTTCACCCTGCCCGCGCTGGAGGGGCTGCCGCCAGATGTCCGCCCTCTAGCGGATCTCGCCCCGCTCATCGCTGAATTTGCCGCCCGCTCGCCGGTCAGGTCGGTCTTTCGCAAGTATGCGGCGAACTACGCGGCCTTTGCCGAGCTTTTGCGGCAAGTCGCCGACGAGGAGTTGTTTCGCCTGCTGAGGTTCCTGCATACCCAGCCCATCATTACTGCCCGCGACGCGCCGCCGATGGCCGACTTTGACACGCTCACCAGCGCCAGCCTGCCGACCGGCGAGCTCCGCGAGCGGTCTCGCCGAATCTTCATCGTGCCAGACCTGCTCGGCCCCGCAGGACGCGTCGTGACTCGGAACGACTTCCTCGACGGCTCAGACCGACGAACATACCGTCGGCCGGGCGATGAGTTTTTCCTAGTGGCGAGCGCCCCGCGGGAAGCGCCCAATCGGGCCGTTCGGTGGGCGCTGATGCGCTTTATTCTGGAGCCGGTCATCGCGCGCTCCGGCAAGCCGATTGCCGACCGCCGCGCCGCGATTGTGAAACTCGCCGGGAACGCGCCGCAGGCGGATCCGGGGCTCAGAAGCAACGTCTTCGAGATTGTTCGAGAATCGCTTGGGCGCGCCATCGAGGCGCGACTGTCCATCCAGGAAGCGCGCGCGACCGCCCGCTCGGAAGGCGATGCCGCAAGCGCGGCCGGCGTTCAGCTCGCGGATGACGAAGCGCGCGTCGAATTGCTTGGCGTTTTCGAGCGCGGCGGCGTCCTGACCCTCCACTTCTTCGAGCAGCTCGCCGCGCTCGACGAAACGGGCGTGGATATCCTCGAATGGCTGCCGCGCATGGTGGCGAGCTTTGACGCCGACCGCGAGCGACGCCGCCCGGCGGAGCTAAGCGAGTTGCGCGCGCGAGTTGAGCGGCGGCGCGCGCTGGCTCGCTCGGCTCCGGTCGCGAAGTCGCTTTCTCGGCTGGAGCAAGCTGACGAGCTGTTGCGCGCCAAAAAATACGCTGCGGCCCGGCAAACGCTGGAAGCGCTTCTCACGGACGAGCCTGCCAACGCCCGCGCCGCCTTTGGCCTTGCCGAGTTGACGGCCAAGCAGCCCAGCGCCATCGAGACGGATGCCGAGGCGGATGAAAGCGACCGACTGGCAGCCCTGCAAGAGCGATTGGAGCAGGCGGTCGAGCTTTATGAGCGAGCGGCTAAGCTGGCGGGGGAGGATGAGGGCTGGCTGGCATCGCGCGCCTATGTCGCCGTCGGTAAAATTTACGACTTTGCGGATCGGCGGCAGGATGCGCTCGCCGCCTATGAGCGAGCCATTGCCATTGGCGACGTGCGCGGGGGAGCTTTCGCGGAAGCGGTCGCGGGGAAAGCGCAGCCGTTCCGCCCCGCCAAGCCCTAAGGCGCTTCTCGCGGCGGCGGAGCGGCGCGCCTTTTTCGCCAGGCTCGCCGCCAAGCGTCGGTCAGGCGCAGTCGGCAATTCCGCGCGGGCGGACAGCGCCCTGCGCGGGCGTCAGCCCAACCCGCCGCGAAAGGTCGGATGAAAAAACCCCCTCGGGATCGACCGCCTGCTTGATGCGCCGCCATTGAGCGAGGCGCGGGTACATCGCCTCCAGGTGCCGCGGCTTCAGGCGGGCGTCCTTGCCAAGATAAATCCGCCCGCCCGCTTGGAC
>CALCKX010000070.1 GCA_937966115.1 uncultured Chloracidobacterium sp.
GGAATCGGGCGTTCCGCTGACAGGCATTTACCTGCTCAAGGTGACGTCCCCGGATGCCGCGGTTGTCAGCGAGCCGCTCCCGCCCGTCGCGGCTGTCAGTCAACTGTTGGCCAATATCTATCCGGGCTGGCTGACGCTCCCGGAAGCGCGGGTCGCCCTGCTGGATATGGTGATTGCGTTGATTGGCGCGCTGCCGGTGGAGCGCCTGTCCCTGCCCGACGGAATTACTCGATTAAGTCACGTCTGCGACTACCTGCTGGCGCGCCACGCCTAGCGCGGATTGGGGGATGCCGGCCGGCTGGCTTGCCCGCGGCGCGACAGGATGCGCCGCGTTATGTCAGGGCTGTATTTTCGCTACCGCCGGCCATGACCCGACGGCGCGGCTTTGCGCGGCGGCCCGCCGAGCGGCATCTCTCTGTCGGAAACCAGCCGCGCTGTGCTAAAACCCCTGCGTTTTGTTTGCCACAAAGCCATGACGAAGCCGATTCGCTTTGACTCGACCGGACTTGCGCCAGTCGTCATCCAAGACGCAGCCACCAACGAAGTCCTTACCGTCGCCTATATGAACGCCGCCAGCTACCAACTCACCTGCGAGACCGGCGAAGTCTGGCTCTGGAGCCGCTCGCGGCAATCGCTGTGGCACAAGGGCGCGACTTCCGGCCATACCCAGCGCGTCATCGAGATACGTCTCGATTGCGATCAAGACGCCCTCGTCGTCAGAGTCGAGCCGCGCGGCCCAGCCTGCCATACGGGCGCGACCAGTTGCTTTTTCAACCAAGTTTTCCCGCTGCCTGAAAAGCCAGCGACAATCGAAGCCAAGGCTTCCGCCGGAATCCCGGCGGACGGCCCCGCGCCGCCAATCGCCCCGCCGGAAGTCAAGCTCGTGCCGCACAGCGCGCTCGAACTCGGCATCCTGCTCGACGAGCTGTATGAACTCATCCGCGACCGCCAAGCCAAGCGCCCGGAAGGCGCTTACACGACCTACCTGTTTACGGCCGGACTTGACAAGATTCTCAAAAAGGTCGGCGAGGAAGCCTCCGAAACCATCATCGCCGCTAAAAATGACCAGCGCCCTGAATTGGCAGCCGAAATAGCGGACTTGCTCTACCATTTGCTCGTGCTCATGGCGGCGCGCAACCTGACCCCCCATGACGTAGCGGAAGTGCTTCGCAGCCGCGCTGGCAAGCGCCGGCCGCTCCCAGAGTAATGCCGGCATGAGCGCGCTTCAGTTCAACCCAGCGACCTATGACGACTTTCTGAGACTAGCTCAGGAAGCTACGGTCGTGCCGGTTGCCATCACGCTGCCGGCCGACATCCATACGCCGGTCGGCGTTTTTCTCAAAGTTGCCGGACAAGCGAGCGACGTTTGCCTGTTTGAAAATCACCGGCTGGATCGGCGGCTGCCGCCCTACGCCTTCCTTGGGCTCGCGCCCCGCTGGATCATCACGGGCAGCGACGGCAAGGTTGAGCTGCGCACGCCGCATGCCACGCTCAAACGCCAGGAAACGCTCCTTCAAGCCGTCCGGCGCCGGCTACGAGCTGACATTACGGCGCGTCTGGAAGGGATTCCATCGCTGGCGAGCGGCGCCTTTGGCTATCTGGCGCACGAGGCGGCCTGCCATCTTCACGATGTGCCGCCGCGCGCCGCCCCAACCGTGGAAGGCGCGGTCGCCGCGTTCGGCATCGTGATTGTTTTCGACCACGCGCGCCAGCAGTTGCACCTCGTGGTCAATGTCTCGACGGACGGGCGCTCCGAGCGGCTCGAAGCGGAATACGCCGAAGCCTGCGCTGCCATCAAAGCGCTCGCGCAGCAGCTTGACGGGCCGTTTCCCGATTTGCCGCTGGTCGCCGCCCCGAGCGCGCACGCCATCGTCACGCCGCTGACGCCGCAACAATTCCGCCTCGCCGCCGAGAAAGCCGAGCAGCGAATCCTGGCCGGGGAGCTGCACTGCGTGACGCTCGCGCAACGCCTGGAGCGCCCGACCAGCGCGGACGCTTTCGCGGTGTATCGTCTTTTGCGCGCCGATCCGGAGCCGCCGGGCACATTTTTCCTTGGCTTTGGCGAAACGACTATCTTTGGCAGCCTGTCCGACAACCTAGCGCGCGGCGTTGGCTCGACCCTTTGGGCATACGTGGCCACGCACGAGCGCCCCATCGGGGCCACCGAAGCGGAGGCCGCGCTGACCGTGGCGGAGCTTGCGGACGATGAGCTGGCGCATAATCAGCACCTGCTGTTCGTTGACGCGGCCCGAAATGACCTCGGGCAAATTGCCGCCTACGGCTCGCTCGACCTCGAAGCGCTTGCCAACGTAGAGCAAACCCCGACCCTCGCCCGCCTGACTTCAACGCTCCAGGCCCAGCTCGCCCAGGGATGCGATTACCTCGATGTCGCGGCCGCGCGCTTGCCAAGCGCCCTGTGGACCGGACTCCCTAAACGGCCCGCCTTGCGGCTGATTACCGAGGTCGAGCCGGTTCGCCGACATCACTTCGGAAGCCTGCTTTACTTGCTGTCGCCGCAGGCTGAAGCGGCGGTCTGTGAAACGCGCCAAGTCGTCGAAGTGACCCGCCAAGTGGCTCGCTTCCACGCCTTCGCCAACTTGACCGGCGACACGGATATTAGCGCGGCGCTCGTCAGCGGAGCCAAATCAGCGCAGCGCATTGCCGCCGCTATCGAGCGCGCCGAGCAAAGCCGCCCATCCAACGCCTAATCCGCCGCTAGGTCAGCGCCCATCCTGTCAATGTCCTGTCAACGCCGGGGCGGGGCTGGAAAACGCCTTGACAGCAAAGCCATATTAGCGTAAACATATAAACAACTGCTTATACAAAAGCGACGACCCATGACTTCCGCCTGTGTCAGCGAACATCAAAGCCCCGAACGCGGTCCGCTCGACGCCCAACTCGCCTGGCGGACGGCGGACGTCTTCAAGGCGTTCGCCGATCCGACGCGCGTGAAAATCATCGCCCTGCTTGACGCCGGGGAGCTGTGCGTGGGCGAGCTGTGCCTGACCTTGGGCATGTCGCAGCCGGCAGTTTCCAGTCAGCTTCGCTTGCTGCGAGCGCTGGGCATCGTCACCGTCCGCCGCGAGGGCAAGCACGCCTACTATGCGCTGGCGGATGAGCACGTTCGCAACCTTTTTCACCAGGGCCTCGCCCATGCGCGGCACGCCTAGGGGCGCTGCCCTGATCTCGCCTGAAAGACTTTGCCTGAAAGGAAGCGTTATCATGACTCATTGCCTTACCCACGCCGACCACGCGCATGTTCACAGCGCCGATTGCGGTCACGCCCGCATTCAGCACGATGATCATGTGGATTATCTTCACGACGGGCATCTCCATTTCCAGCATGACGACCACTATGACGAGCACGCGCTGGCAGTGAGCGCGACGAATCCCGACGGCTGCGCGCCGCTGGCGACCGCGTGCGGGCACGCCCACGGGCCGGGCTGCGGCCACGAAGCCATCCCGCACGGCGACCACGTGGATTACCTCGTCAACGGGCGCCTGCACCACGTCCATGACGGGCATTGCGACGACCACGGACCGGTTGTCGTTCTATAGCCTGCGCCATCCGCTTGCGCTATCCGCGCCTTAGTAGCCGGTCGCGTCGGGATCGGCGCGACCGGCGAAGCGCTCGACGCGAAACACCTCGGTTTCAAGCCGTCCGTCGGGATAAAGCCACAGCCGGCGGTAGCCCGGCGCGCGCTGGTCTAGGCTGAATTCCGCCATTTTTGGCTTGAACTGGATACAGGTCGAAGGCGAAGCCATCAGCCGCGCGCCCCGGCGCTCGGTATCCATTTCCTGGTGCACGTGTCCCCACAATACGGCGCGGACGCTCGCCCGGCGGTCGAGCGTTTCAAAAAACGCCGCGGCATTCGCCAGACCGATGTCGCTCATCCACTGCGCGCCAACTGAAACCGGGTTGTGGTGCAGGCAGACGAGCGCCGGGCGGTCGGCATGGGTCGCCAGCCCGGCGTCAAGGCGGGCCAACTCGGCGTCGGACAGCCATCCGCCGACTTCGCCCGCCACGGTCGAGTCAAGCAAAATGACATACCAGTTGCCGATCAGGGCCTCGCGCTCCGGGCGCAGCGGCGGATTGACGAGCGTCGCGCTCATGACCGACGGCGCGTCATGGTTGCCAGGCAGCCAATAGACCGGGGGCGGCGCTTCGCAGGCAGCGGCGAAGGTCGCCAAAGCCTCGGTCAAATGCGCGTACGCCGCAGCCGCGCCATCCTGCGCCAGATCGCCAGTCGCCAGCACGGCGTCTGGCGCGGACTGCGCGGCGTCGGCTAGGACGGCGGCCAGCGAATCATAAGTGTTCATCCCGAGCAGCCGTCCGTCCCGCCTGGCGAACAAGTGCGTGTCAGTAATGTGCAAAACATGCGCCGGGAGCGGCGCAGGCGCTGAGGGGCTTTTAAGCATAGGCATCCAAGGCGCGAGCTGGAAAGCGAGCTGGAGACAAAGGAAAGCCTCTTCGCGTTGACGACTGGTTGTGTTACATAACGGGTCTCACAACGCGAATCCTGTCTCGACGAGGTGATTTTGCCATGCGCGCAATGGCTCGCCTACCCGGGCTTTCAGTCGCCTTGCTCGCCTTGCTGGGCGGGCTGCTTACCGCGCAAGCGGATGTCGCCGTCGAGCCGCGGGCGGCGCTTGAACGGCATTACCTGCTGACAACGACGACTTCAATGCGCGCCATGGCCGATTTGCGCCCGATGTACGCCCTGCCCGCCGGCGATGCGCCAGTCGCAATTGAAGGGCTGCCGCCGCTGATGCGCGTCGGCGACACGCACACGGTGACGTTTCGCTTCGCGGGCGACGGCGCTTCGGCCCGCTTGGCCGGGGCGCTGTTGTTCGAGTCGTTTCCAACCCGGGACGCGATTTACTACTCGACCGGAAAAATTCTGGCCGACCGGAGCCGGCTATCGGCGGCGCTGGAGGTGGACATCCTGCCCAGTCGCGCTGCCAATGAAGTCGCCTGGCGCGTGACGGCGCGGCGAGCGGGCACGGCTGGCATCTTGGCAGTGTGCGCGAGCCGCGTTCCCGATGGTCCGGTCGCCTCCCAGTTGATGGCCGTGAAGGTCATCGCCTCGACGGAAGAGGGCGAAGCCGTGCAACCGGGGGTCATCGCCGAGCCGCCGCCAGCGCGCCTGCCGCTGTATGTCGGCGAGCGCGTCACCTGGACGGGCTTCGCCCGCTCGCTGGCCGGACGCCTTCCGGTGTTTGACTTTGCCGTGCTCAGCCTTGACGCGGGCTGCCTGGAAGGCGCGTTTTCCAACAGCGCCATCGCGTTGCAAGCGGTATCGCCCGGACGCGCGCTGGTGATCGGCGCGCTGGGCGATGACCGCGCCTGGTCGCCTTTCGCGACGCTCGTGGATGTTTCGGCGCGGGCAACAACCGCCGAGCCGCGCTTGCGCGGCTTTGTGAACAACTTCGTTACGTTGAAAAACCGGCGCATCGCTATTTTGGGCGACCGGCTTGAGCAGGCGGCTCGGGTATCGCTGCTGACTGAGGATGGCGCATTTTTGAGCCTGCCATTTCAGGCGTGGTCGAGTCGGCTGGGCATGTTTGAGCTTCCGCCGCAGCTTGGGCGCTACAAGGTCTGGCTGACGGACGAGCAAGGGCGGCAAATTACCGACCCCCAAACAGTCGTCTGCAACAGCATTCAGGTGACAAGCCTGGCGCGCGTGCACAGCTCGGCGAAATCAAACGCGCCGACCATTGGGCTTTTCGCGCGCGGGCAGGGCCTGGGCGATACGCCGACGCTGATCGTCAATGGCATCGAGACGCAGTCCAGCGTGAAGAAGTCGCTGCGCGGACGGCTCAACCAACGGGCTTATTTCCGCCTGCCGGCGGAGGTCCTGCGCGAGTCGCACGTAAGCGTGCAGGTGATGAACCCGGACGGCTATGTTTCAGACACCTATCTGCTTGACCTGCGCGCCGGCCGCTAAGCCGCCGCGCCGGCCGCCAAGCCGCTGGCAAAGGGCTAGGGGCGCTCCAGGATAAGCGTCACCGGGCCATCGTTGTGGATTTCGACCTGCATCATCGCCCCAAACACGCCTGTCTCGACCGGCACGCCCAACAGCCGCAGCGCATTGGCATAGCGCATCACGAGCGGCGCCGCCTGCGCCGGGGGCGCGGCGTCCGCAAATGACGGGCGCCTTCCCTTGCGCGCATCCCCATACAGCGTGAACTGCGACACCACCAGCGCGTCGCCGCCGACTTCCAGCAGCGACCGATTCATTTTCCCAGCTTCATCCTCGAAGATTCGCAAATTGGCTGTTTTCTCAGCCAGCCAGTCGGCATCCTGGTTGGCGTCGCCCGACGTGACGCCAACCAGGATGCACAAGCCGCGCCCGCAGCGTCCGACTATCTCCCCGGCCACCGCAACCGAAGCCCGCGCCACCCGCTGAATAACCAGTCTCATCCTTGCCGATCCTTGGCGCGCTTCCGCGACTTCGCGCCTTTTCAGCCCGCCTTTTCAGTTCGCCGCGACCGGCAAGACTCCCGCGCCGCGCCGGCCGCGACCAACGGAAACCGCCTTGACGACCAGCTCGCGCAACGGCATCTCGCCTTTCAGCTTGGCCCGAATGCGGCGCTTGAAAAGAAGCAGCACGCTCACGTCAAACTCCACGTCAATGACATACCGGAGGCGCGCGCCATCCTCCAGGCTTGATTCCAACAGGGTGTTCAGCCCCAAGCGGGGCACGGTCGCGAGATCGGCGGTTATGGGAAACCTGACCTCCAGCGCGCCTTTTTTCGGCAGGGTCAGCTTTTCCGGGCGGCGCCCGCGACCGCACTCGACATCATTGATCGTGAGGCGATAGCTCAGGTCGGCGAGCTTGAGTTCGCGATTTGGGTTTTCAATCGTGACGGCGGCGTGGAAGTCGGCGTCGGGATAATCCACGCGCTCGACGCGCAGCTCGTTGAGGGCGAGCGTCGGCTCGCGGAATCCTTTGGGAAGCTTGCCTTCATCCTGACCGCCTGCCCAGGCGCCGCCGTCGCCAGGCCACAGCGCGGACGCCGCGCTGCCGAGCGCGCCTGCCCAAGCCAAAAATCGCCGTCGCCGGATGTCAAGCCTCATGAGCGATTGTTCTAGGCAATATCGGACAGCGCGTCAATCCGGCGCGAGCCGCCGCTTACGTCAGGGTAAGCCAGCAGACCGCGAAATAACGCCGCTCGTCCTCCCACGCGACTTGAGCTTTCCAGCCAGCGCGCCCTGCCATGGCTTGAAACGCATCCAGGTCATACTTGTACGAATCTTCCGTATGGATGGTTTCGCCCGCGGCGAAACTGAATGTCTCATCGCCAATCCGAACGGTTTGGGCTTGCGCGCTGACTAGATGCATCTCGACGCGCCCGTGGGTCGGGTCATAGAAGGCGCGGTGTTCAAACAGGCGGAGATCGAAATCGGCGCCCAGCTCCGCGTTGATGCGCCTGAGCAAATTAAGGTTGAAGTCCGCCGTAACGCCGCGCCCGTCATTGTAAGCCGCATTGATGACCGCCGGATCCTTCTTCAAATCCACGCCGATCAGGAGCGCGCCAGACCGTTGCGCGACTTCCGCAGCTTGACGGAGAAAGCTCTCGGCCTCGCCCGGCGTAAAGTTTCCAATGGTTGAGCCAGGGAAAAACACGACCCGTCGCCGATAGGGGAATTCTTCAAAATCAGGAAACGCCATTTCCTGGGTGTAATCCGCGCACACCGGCGTCACGCGGAGATAGGGATACGCCTGAGCCAGCTCAGTCGCCGCCGCCAACAAATGCTCCTTTGAAATATCCACTGGCACATACGCCGCCAGCTTCGGCAGGCGATCCAGCAGGAGGCGGGTCTTGCGACCGCTGCCGCTGCCATACTCGATCAGGAGCGCCTCGTCGCCAACCAGCGCTGCGATTTCGGCCGCATGCCGCTTGAGCAGGGCGAGCTCGGTTCGCGTCAGGTAATACTCTTCCAGTTGACAAATCTCGTCAAACAACGCCGAGCCGCGCCGGTCGTAGAAAAACTTGGCTGGAATGGCTTTGCGCGAGCGCCGCAGCCCGGCAATCACCTCTTCCCGAAAAGCCGCCGGCGTCGGGTGCAAGTCGTGGAACGACACGATGTAGCCGTAGGAAGGCTGGGACGCCTGGCTGGGGCGCGGGTAGCTCATAGCAGATCCTCCGCAAGCCGGGCGCCGGCGAACTGCCACCGCGCATCCGGCGGAAAAAAGTTTCGGTAGGTTGAACGTATGTGCGTAACCGACGTGACGCACGAGCCGCCGCGTAAAACCATCTGGTTGCACATGAATTTGCCATTGTATTCGCCCAGCGCGCCAGCCGCGGGGCGGAACCCGGGATAAGCGGTGTAGGGACTCGCCGTCCAAACCCAGACATCGCCGTAAAAAGGCGCGCTTGCCGGCTGCGGCCGCGGATGTAGCGCGCCGGACTCATAGAAATTGCCGGCGACAGGCAGAGCGCGGGCTGCCGCTTCCCACTCGGCTTCGGTCGGAAGTCGCTTCCCGGCCCAGCGCGCATAGGCATCCGCTTCGTAAAAGCTGATGTGGCACACAGGCTCATCCGGGCTGACGGGCTGAAGCCCGCGTAGCGTCAGGGTCTGCCAGTCTCCGCCCTCGGCTTGCCGCCAGTAGAGGGGCGAGCGCCAGCCGCGCGCGGTCACGGTCGCCCACCCGTCGGAAAGCCATAGCTCCGGGCGCGCATAACCGCCATCCGCCATGAAGGCTAGAAAGTCGCCGTTCGTGACCAGCCGCTCGGCAATCCGAAATGGACGCAGCCAAACGGCATGGTGCGGCCCTTCGTTGTCAAAGGCGAATCCAGCGCCATCGTGACCAATGAGCCGCTTGCCGCCCTCAATGGCGCGCCAGCCGTCGGTCGGGCGCGTCAGCGGCATTGGCGAGCCAGGCGTCGGATCGGGCAGCGGCAGGTACGCCGGATCGAGCGGGCTGGCGGCCAGAATCGCCTTGATGTCGGTCAGCAGAAGCTCCTGATGTTGCTGCTCGTGGTGTAGCCCCAATTCCAGAATAGGCTGGGCCGTCGCCCAGGTCTGGGCGTCGCAGGAAGCGATGAATCGCTCGATGGCGCGATCCGTATGGGCGCGGTAGGCGTAAATCTCGCGGGCGGTCGGACGGGTGACAAGCCCGCGCTGGGAGCGCGGGTGACGCTCCCCAACCGCTTCGTAGTACGAGTTGAAAAGATAGTCGTAGCGCGGATGAAACGGGCGATAGTCGGCGGCGCTGGGCTTGAGGATAAACGTCTCGAAAAACCAGCTCGTATGCGCCAAGTGCCACTTTGGCGGGCTGACGTCCAGCGTCGGCTGGACGACATAATCCTCGGTTTCCAGCGGACGGCAAACCGCTTCGGAAACGGCGCGGACAGCGCGGTAACGCTCAATCCAACTTGTCCGGTCAGCGGACTGCGAAGCCTGAGAGGATTCGGGTTGGGCGCGGACAGCTTCCACGCCGCTCATCATGACTTGGGTCCGCGCGCCTTGCGAGGAATTTTGATTTTGAGTCGTCATTCCCATTACCATAACACCCAACCAATGGTCGAGGAAACCGGCGCGGCGAGGCGTCATCTCGCTTGCGCGCCTGGCGCGGCGCTGAAAACCCGCCGCTTGGCTTGGACACCCAAGCGTTCAAATCCGACCCGGGCGCGGGACGACCTCGCCCCAGAGACCGCGGCAGGCAATCGCCGTGGCGACGCAGGCAGGCGCTTTTAATATGGCGACTTTTTCGCTTGCTTTTCGCAGGCGCAGCATGGCGTCTTCTGGCGCTGCGGGCGGCGACGCCCTCCAACCGGCCCTGGCCCGGGCGCGATGCGTTGACTGGGGACTCCGCGGCCGACGCGTCTTCCCCGCCGGCGACTCGCGCCCAAGCCCTCGTCCAAATGCTGGCAGCCGCGCCATTGCCGCCCTAAACGCGCAGTCTCCCGACCGGAATCGCCGGCGGGAGACTGCTGGCTGCGTGATTCGATTGCTTGTTGCGGTCTAAAATCCAGAGAGCCGGGCCAGCATGTAGCCGCGCCGCAACTGGAGGTTCATTTCCTCGCGAATGCCGTTTTCCGTCAGCGCGTAGGGATGGTTGGCATCGTCGCGCTGTTCGGGCGTGCGGGGATCGTTGTCGTGATCGAGCGGCACGCCGACCGCCACCCGCTCCAGATTCGGCACGCGCCCGCTGTCGGCCGCATCCGCGCCGCGATACGTGCCAGGGCGCAGCGTGCCGTGCGTGTAGTCATACGCATGCGCCATCTCGTGATAGAGCACTACGACCGGCGGCGTGTAGGCGGCGCTGCCGTCGGCAAACTCAAACGTGGGCGCAAAGGTCGGATTGTAGCCAATCGTCGCATTCGTAGGCGTCCCGCGCCGACCGGTCGCCGGGTCAAGGAAGGGATTCGAGGCCCGCGAGCGCGAGGCATAGCCGTTGTCATCGGCGATTTCCTCAATCGTCACCGTCACGCGGTCGCGTTCCCGCGCAGCATCAAAGCTCGCCAGCATTTGGCGACCTGCCGGAGATGAGCGTAGCATCTCAAGGTCGTCCATCACACGCTGCCGGAACTCATCCGAGCCGCGCACAATGACGCCTGTTCCGCCTGGGTTGCCGGTCAGCTCAACGGTAATCACCTGGTTGCTGGCGCCGCGCGGGGCCGTCCGCACGGTGTCGTCATTCTGCGCGTAGAGCTTATTCCTGCCCGCGCCGCCGCTGATGTCATCCTTGCCCTGGCCGGCATAGATGGCGTCATCGCCCGCGCCGCCGAAAAGCCGGTCATCGCCCAAACCGCCTGAGAGGACATCGTTGCCCGCGCCGCCGTAAATCGTGTCGTTGCCCGCGCCGCCTTCCAGATAATCGTCGCCGGCGTTGCCGAAAATTGTATCGTTGCCTCGACCGCCATAGATCGTGTCGTTGCCGTCGCCGCCCTGGATGGAGTCGTTGCCGTCGCCGCCGTCAATGTAGTCGTTACCTGCCCCGCCGGAGATGCGGTCATTGCCGGCTCCGCCAAAGATGCGGTCGTGGCCGCTGCCGCCGATGATCGTGTCGTCGCCATCGTCGCCGTAGAGTCGCAGGTTGACGGTCACGCCAGGATCAACCCGAATGACATCGTTGCCGGCTCCAGCCCGGATGACGAGATTGTTGCGGTCGCGGCCGGTAAACGAGCGCGATTCGCCGTTGACCGATACGGTCACATCGCCCGTGCGAGCGTCCTGCGTGACCTGAATTTGGTCGTCGCCATCGCCGGTATCAATCACCACCTGCCCGTTGACGCGCGTCACGGTCGCTTCACGCGAAAAGCCGGCCGTCTGCATCGGCGCCGGCGAGGGGCTGGCGGCTTGCGTCAGGCGCGCCCTGACGGACTGGCCGACGGCTTGCAAATCACTCAGCCGGCTAGAGCTAGCTTGGCCGGCGGGGGATTGTTGAGCGACCGCGGAGCGCATTTCGAGCTTGGCCGGGACGGATGCGGCCAGTGACGCGGCGACGGATTGAATGGCTTTGGCAACAACTCGCATGGTGACGGGGAAAACCTCCGAACGAAACTTTATTTCAAATTTTCACTTCAACCTTTGTTATCGGTAACGCTCTTGAAACGTTGCTAGTCAGCGTAAAAAAATTTGTCGCAGCGGCTCGCGCTTGACATATTTTTCATTATCAGAGCCAAGTTATCGCGGCCAGCGCTCTTCGCCCCAGGCTTTTCCGCCCCGGGCGTAGCGGGCGAGGCGCGGTTCCCCGGAGGCGTTCCGCCCGGCTCGACGCGCCCTGGGAGGATTGCCCTCCCCGGCGACCCGAGCGGTCAAGCCAAGCCGCCCAGACCAGGCGACCCCGCGAAAGGCGGACTGTCCAAAGCGCGCCAAGCGAAAGGGGCGACGCGAGCTTTGCCGCGCCGCCCCCGAAAGCTCCCCATCGGGAGACTCCATCAATCCCCTTGGACTATGGCCCTGTCCCCTCAGCTTCCGTCACCACGCGGTTGGCCAGCAAGCGCACATCCACGCGGCGATTGCGCTGCAACTCGTCCGGCGTTCGCGCGTCATCATTGATCTTGCCCGCGCCGATATACTCGATGCGCCAGGCTTCAATCTTGTGCACATTGTAGAGATAGAGCTTGACCGACTTCGCCCGATTCTCGGTCAGCGTGAGATTGCGCGCTTCGCTGCCGCGCCGGTCGGCAAACCCTGATAGCTCAATGCGAATTCCCTTGCGCGACTTAGCGGCTTCCGCCAGCGCATCCAGCTCAGCTTTGGCTTCCGGGCTGAGGTCATAGCGGTTGGTTTGAAAGAAGACGGAAACCGTGCGAACCTCAATGAAGTCATCCACGGCGCGCGCCGTCTCAGTCAGACGGGTATTGGCGCGCTCGACGCCAAGCTGGGCTTCCTCGGCTTTACGCTCGGCGGCCTGGGCGCGCGTATTGGCTTCTTCGGCACGCTCGCTCACGGTATCAATCCGCGCCGACAAGCGCGTGTCAAGGTCTCGAATAGCCGATGTGTTACGCGCCACGGATTGCTCAAGCTCTTCCGTTCGCCCTTCTAACGGGGCCACTCGCTCATCAACGGTGGTGCGCACGTACTTCTTTGTCGCGCAAGCCGGGCCAAACGCCACGGCCGTTGCGGCTAACAAGCACAGAGAGAGTGATCTATGTGTCATGCGTCGCTCCTTGAAAAATGTCGTGGACGATACCCGGATTGGACACCGACCGCACTAGATTTATCCGATGCTAATGGCTTTCGGCAAAAATTCAGTTAAAGACTAACATGGCGCTTTCAGAAACCAAATCCTATTTTTGAGAATAGCCGCTCCGCGACAAGACCGCCATCGGGCTGGTCCCGCCTAGCCGGAAAGGCCGCGCTGGAGCATGTCGGCAAACGCCAGCGTCGTGGCAGGGCGCTCTTGCGGCTGCTTGGCCAAAGCCTTGAGAATCGCCTGCGAGACGCCCATTGGCAATTCGCGGCGCAGCTCGATGGGCGGCTGCGGCGGCAGCTTCACGTGCTTGTTGGCGAGCTGCATGACTGTATCCGCATTGAATGGCACGCGCCCGGTCAGCATCTCGTAACAAATGATGCCCAGCGCGTAAATATCCGTCCGCGCATCCAGTTGGCGGTCCATCCACTGTTCCGGCGACATGTAGTATGGCGTTCCCGCGACCCGCCCCTGCTCGGTCAGCGTTTTGATGAGCTTGCCCGTCAGGCGCAGCCGCGCCAACCCAAAGTCAATGACCTTGGGCATTTCATTCTGGCGGTCATACTGCTCGAGCATGATGTTTTCCGGCTTCAGATCGCGGTGAATGACGTTGCGCTCGTGGGCGACCTGAAGGGCGGAGCAGACCTGGATCATGAGGCGGATGGTCCGGCGAATATCGAGCACATGCTCCTGACGCAGCACATCCCGCAGGGTCTTGCCAGACAGCAGCTCCATCACCAAAAAAATAGACGCCGGACGGTTGTCCCGGCGCTGCTGCTCAAAGTAGTCGTAGATGGCGATCACGTTCGGATGCCGAATGCGGCCCAGCGCCAGGGCTTCCCGGCGAAAGCGCTCCGCCGCGGCGTAATCCTCGGCGAGCTCCGGCTTGAGAACCTTGACGGCCACGCAATCGCCGATGTTGATGCGCTCAGCGCGATAAATAGCGCCTGTCGCGCCCTGACCAATCTTGGACTGGATTTGATACTTCCCTTCTAGGACTTGACCGATGAGCGGGTCGGCGCTAGCGGCGGCGGGTCGCTCGGAGGCTGGCTTTGGCTCCTCGGGGGCGACCTTGCAGATGGCGGGCGTTTCAGGCGCGGCGCGCGCCAGCGGAAGCTCCGCCCCATCCATCGGGCAAAAGCGCATCGTGTCCGTCCACATCCGACCGCACTGAGGACAGATTTTCATGACGCGCGCCAACAAATCAGAAACATCATCGCCACTTGTCTCAGCGCGGCTTTCAACCCGGCGGCCACGCCAGCGGACGCCCGCCCAAGAGGTGCACGTGTAGCTGAAACACGGACTGCCCGGCGTCAGGGCCGGTATTGATCACCGTTCGGTAGCCGGTTTCCGCGATGCCGACCTTGTTGGCGATTTTCGCGGCGACCCTCAAAAGGTGTCCTAAAACAGTTTCATCGCTCTGCGAAGCGTCATTGAGCGACTCCATCGGCGTCCGCGGGATGACGAGAATGTGCGTCGGGGCTTGCGGGTGAATATCGCGGAAAGCCACGCATAACTCATCTTCATACACCATATCCGCCGGGGCTTCGCCACGGGCGATCTTGAGAAAAATGTTGTCCGTATCCGCCATGTCACCTCTTTACTTAGGCATGTTTACGAAGGCAAGCAAACGCAGCGTTTGCGCGAATCGTAACACAGCCAGTCCGCGTCTCAGGAAAAAATCTCCCTCACCGGATGTCCCGCAAGCGGGCTTCAACCGCCTGCGCGACGGCGGCAACCGACATGTTCATGCAAATATGCTGCTGACAGGTTCGGCGATGACAATCCGCGCGACAGGGCAAGTCCAGAGCGACGACCTTGTCATGACGCGAAAACGGTCCATTCCGCTCGGCGGCCGTCGGGCCATAAAGACCAACGATGGGCGTCCCGACGGCGGCCGCCAGATGCAGCGGTCCAGTGTCGCCGCCGATAAACACCGTCGCTTGCCGGGCCAGCGCCAGATACTCGCGCAGCGTCGTCGAAAAGCAGACCACCGGCGCGATTCGCGCCGCGGCGCGAATCGCGCTCGCCAGCGGCTCCTCGCCAGGTCCGTAAGAAACGACGCTCGCCAAGCCCTGCTCCGCCCAAAGCCAGTCGGCCAGCCGCCCAAAATCCGCTGGCGGCCACCGCTTCGTCACCCATCCGCCGCCCGGATTGAGCAAGGCGAACGCCCCATCCACCCCATGCGCCGCCACCTGCGCCGCCACGCGCGCCTGCTCGGCTTCCAGCGACGGCAGCAAGAACTCGTATGTTTCGGGCAGCGGCGCGCCCAGCGCGGACGCTAGCCGCAGGTTCGTCTGGATGACATGCTCGCGCCGGTCAACCGCCACCTGCTCAGTGTAGGCAAATCGCCCCGGCTTTTCGCGCAGCGCCGCGGTGGCAAAGCCAATCCGGCGCCGCGCCCGCGAGTACCAGGCGACGGCGGCTGATTTCATCAGCCCTTGAAAGTCGAGCGCCACATCCACTGGCGACTGACGCAGCTTCGCCAGACAGTCCGCAATCTGGCGATGGGTATCCCGCGCGCGCCATTGCCGCCGCCACCGGCGCGTGTCGAGCACCACGACCTCATCCAGCCCCGGCGCGCCAAGCAGCAATGGGGCGGCCAGGCGTTCTACCGCCCACGTGAGTCGCGCCGCCGGGAAAGCGCGCCGCAACGCCGCCACTGCTGGCATCGCGTGAACCACATCGCCGATACTGCTTAGCTTGACAATGAGAATGTGCATAGGGCTGGCGCGCTGCCCGCGGCGATGGAGCGACTTCGGCGACAGCGCCCCTGGGAGAAGTCGCCGGCCGCGGCAACCTCAACTGGCCAACGCCACAACTGGCCAACGCCGCGCCGGGAAGCGGACGCGCGCTGAAAAAGCGTTATCAGACAAGCGATAATAAGCGCCATGCCGCCCGCAGCTTCGCTAGCAGCGGCGGACCCATCACCGCCAGCCCGACCAGCGCTGAGAAAATCGCCGCCACCAAGGTCGCGCCGGCCGCCGCATCCTTGGCGACTTTCGCCAACGGGTGCCACTCCGGCGACGCCAAATCCACTGCCGCCTCAAGGGCGCTGTTGACCATCTCCAGCGCGAGCACCAGTGCCGACATCATCAACACCGGCGCCAAGCCAGCCTCCAGCCACCAGGCCAACGTCAGCGCGAGCGCGCCAATCGCGCATTCGATGCGGAAGTTCGGCTGATGTCGCCAGGCATGCCCAATCCCAGCCCAGGCGTAGCCGAATGCCGCCCAAAGTCGAGCTGCGTTGAGGGCGGACCGCGACGGCGCCGGCTTATCGGATGGCGGTTTCATCCGCGCGCGAGGGCGATTGGGGGAACGTCTCCAGCGCCGGCGGAAGCGGCGCTCGCGGAACGGTCAACCCATACTTCGCAATGCACCACAAGGCCTTGATCCCGTCCTTCCACCCAATCTTTTTGCCCTCTTCATAGGTTCGCCCGTAGTAGCTGATGCCGACTTCATACACGCGCAGTCGCCGTCGAGCGATCTTGATGGTGATTTCCGGCTCAAACCCAAACCGATCCTGCTCCAGCGGAATCGCCTGGATCACCTCGCGCCGAAACGCCTTGTAGCAAGTCTCCATGTCGGTCAGATTCAAGTCGGACGCCATGTTGGACAGCAGGGTCAGAAAGCGATTACCCATCGAGTGCCAGAAATAAAGCACCCGGTGCGGCTGTCCGCCCATGAAGCGCGACCCGAAAACGACGTCGGCCTTGCCCTCGATGAGCGGCGGCAGGATTTGCTTGTAATCCTGCGGGTCATATTCCAGGTCGGCGTCCTGCACGATGACGTAATCGCCGGTGGCATGCTTGAAGCCCTCGCGCAGCGCCGCGCCTTTGCCGCGATTCACGGGCTGAAAGAATGCGCGCAGATTGGGTTGCGTCTCGGCCAGCTCGCGCAGAATGTCGACCGTGCCGTCTTTCGAGCAGTCATCCACGCAGATGATCTCTTTTTCAAGGGGCAACTCGACCGCCTGCACGCGCTCCAGCAAAACGCGCAGCGTGCGCCGCTCGTTATAAACGGGAATGACGACAGACAGCTTGCCAGGCATGAGCGGGTTATTTGCTTAGCGTCGTTATTTGCTTAGCGTCGTTGTTTGCTTAGCGTCGAGCGTTGTCCATCAAGCGCAACCGATGAAAAGCCACAATAACCAGCGCATGAGTAATCCGCCCCTGCGCGATTAGCTCAGGAATGCTCGTTAGCGGAACCAGCCGCGTCGCTAGGTCCTCGTTGCCGTCAAAGCGCGTCGGCTTGAGCTTTTGAACCCCGCGCGCGACAAAGCTGAAGCAGCGATTGTTCTGAATCGCCGGATTGGGGTGACAGTACCCCAGCGGCTCAATCGAAGCCGCCACGTAGCCGGTTTCCTCCTCAAGCTCGCGGGCGGCGGCGGCGGCCGGCGTTTCATCCTCGGCGTCCGCCATGCCGCCGGGGATTTCGAGCGTCACATGGTGAATGCCGTGACGGTATTGCTCCACCAGCACGACCTCGTCGGCCGGCGTGAGAGGAATGACGTTAACCCAGTCGGGAGCATGGATGACGTAAAAATCCCGCGCCGCCGTCTTGTCTGGGTCAGCGTCTGGCGGATAGGCGCGCTCCCGATGCAGCGTGAAGACCTTGGCCTGGGCCAGCGGCTCGGGCGGGAGCTTGCGCCAGGGACGAATGGTCATCGCTCGGACTGATTCGCGGCCGCCGCCAGCGCCCGCCCGCCTTCCTGCCGCGCGCGAAACGCGAGCGAAACCTCAACGATCATGGTGACATCGTGACCTTCGGCGCGCAGGTTGCTCAGCTCCGACCGAACGCGGGGCGACTCCCAAACGACTTCCCGCAAAATATGGCTCAAACGATCAGTTGCCTCTTGCAAATACGGATTATCGCGTTTCATCGCCCCGCCTCCCATCTCGCCCAGCATCGTCCGCTCGGAAGCGCCGCCCCAGCTTGATCGCGCAACGCTTCGGCGCGCGCAGCGCGCCGCGTCGGCGCGTCATCTTGGCGCGCATTTCCGAGCGGGAAAAAGCCCTTCCATCCTAGGCAAACTCGCCACGCCAAGTCAATTTCGCGGCACTGAAAATCAACGTCGCGCGCAACGCTCGCGCCGGCGACTGGCTTCAGCGTCCAAGCTACTGCGTCGGCGCATAGTAGCCGCGCCGCGCCCGAACAATCACGCCCGGACGCTTCACGCGCACTTCGATCCGACGAAACTTGCCGTCGCGCGCCTCATTGGATGAGTAGTAGCTCAGCGCATACTGCGCCCGCAGCTCGGTTTCAAGCTGCGCAAAGCCCGCCGCCAGCTCCGACAGGCTCGTTACCATGAAGACGCGCCCGCCAGTCTGGCGACAGAGCGTCTCGAAGTCATTGTCCGGCGGCGGCAGAAAGTCGTCATATTCGGTCCGAATCACTGGGCAGATGCCAAACAGGATGGCGTCCGTCCGATTGACTTCCTCGATGGCGCGCTCGCGCGTCACTCGGCTGACCGTATTCTGCCCATCCGAAACCACCACGATCACGCGCCGCCCCGGCTCGCGCTCCAGCCGGCGCGCGGCAATGAAGATGGCGTCGTAAAGCGCCGTCGCGCCGCGCGCGTCCAGCCCGCGCCCAGCGGCTTCCAGCGCCGGCAGGCTCGCCGTCAGGTCCTGCCGGAGATACACATCGTGATTGAAAGCGTAGAAAGCGGCCCGATCCTCCGGCCGCAATATCCGCCGGAAGAAGTCGAGCGCCGCCTCCTGCTGGAATTTCAGGCGATTTCGCACGCTGGCGCTAATATCGAGCAGCATCGCCAAGCGCAGCGGCTGATCCGCCTGCCGCCCAATCCGGGCGATGGCTTGGAGCTGCCCGTCCTCGTAAATTTCAAATTCGCTGTCGCCCAGATTTTCAATCGGCGCGCCGGTGGCGCTGTTGACGGCTGTGAGCACTGTCACGTAATCCGACCGCACCACGACATCGGCCGCCTGATCCGCGCCGCGACCGCGCCCTGTCTCGGGCGGAAGCGGGAGCATCTGCGCCGGCGCCGCGGCGTTCCCCGCCCACAGCAGGCCGACCAACAAGCCGACCGCCAGCCGCGCATATCGCTTGATGAAACGCCCCGTCACGCCGCCTCGCCGGCGGTCGCCGTCACCGACGCCGCCTCGGTCATGTGCAACCAGTCTTCAAACGCCGCCAGCGCCAAAGCGATCTGGCGCGCGCGCCGCTCCGGCTTGCGCCGGAGCTGGCGCGCTTCCGCCTCCGCCAATGGCGGCAGCAAGGCAAAGGTGATGTTGACCGGCTGGTAATCGTTGTTTTCACAACGCGCCACGTAGTTGATCAAGCTGCCTATCGCCGAGGCGCGCGGCACCGGGAGGAGCGGGCGCCCCTGAGCCAGCGCCGCCGCCCACCGCCCGACGGCCAAGCCCGTCGCCAGGGACTCGACATACCCCTCGACGCCGGCAATTTGCCCGGCGAAAAACAAGCGCGGCTCCTGCTTGACTTGCAGCGTCGGCGTCAGCAGCTTTGGCCCGTTGACGTAGGTATTGCGGTGCACTTGCCCGAGCTTCAGAAACTCCGCCCGCTCCAGCCCCGGAATCATCCGCAACAGCGCTTTCTGCGCGCCCCACTTGATGGAGTTCTGAAAGCCAACCAGGCTATAGCTGTCGGCCAGGAGGTTTTCCTGACGCAACTGAACCGCCGCGTATGGCTCTTGCCCCGTGCGCGGGTCGCGCAGCCCGACCGGCTTCATCGGGCCAAACCGCAGCGTCTCGCGCCCGCGGCGCGCCGCGACCTCAATTGGCAAGCAAGCCTCGAAATAACTTTCCTTATCGGATTCAAACTCCTTTGGCGCGACGCGCTCCGCCGCCAGCAAGGCGTCCACAAAGGCTTCATACTGCGCTTTGTCGAGCGGGCAGTTCAGATAGTCGTCGCCGCCCTTGCCATACCGAGCCGCGCGAAACGCCACCTCGTAGTTGATGGTTTCGGCATCCACGACCGGCGCAATGGCGTCGTAGAAATACAGCTGCTCCGCGCCGGCCAGCCTTTGAATATCCGCCGCCAGCGCGTCGGACGTGAGCGGTCCGGTTGCAATCACCGTCACGCCCTCGCGGGGGATGCGGGTGACTTCCTCGCGAATCACCGTGATGCGCGGGTGCGCGGCGATGCGCGCCGTGACCTCGGCCGCAAAGCGCTCCCGGTCAATAGCCAGCGCCGCCCCAGCCGGCACCCGCGTCATTTCAGCGACAGCGATCAGCAACGACTTGGCGCGGCGCAGCTCTTCCTTGAGCAAATGCGGCGCGGTGTTGACTTCATCCGACTTGAACGAGTTGCTACACACGATTTCCGCCAGTCGGTCGGTTGTGTGCGCCGGCGTTTGGCGCGCAGGTCGCATTTCATACAGTCGCGCCGGCACACCTTGTTCGGCGCACTGCCACGCCGCCTCACAACCGGCCAGTCCGCCGCCGATGATTGTCACGCTGTCGGTCATCCTCCAGCCTCCTGCCCTCGCCTCCAGCGCCAACATGCCGCCGCACAAGGCGACAGCTTGGCCCAGCCTAGGAAGCTAAGCCAATCCCTAGCCGCAGACAAGCGCCGGCCACAGACTTTACGGCCGCCGGTGCTTTTCAAACCACGCTTGCAAATACAGTTGCTGG
>CALCKX010000071.1 GCA_937966115.1 uncultured Chloracidobacterium sp.
TTGCGCCGGCGCTTCTCCTTTCTGGAGCCTGGCGGCGCGCCGGACGGCGGCGACGATCCGCTGATAGGTTCCGCACCGGCAGAGGTTTCCGGCCAGCGCGGCGGCAATGTCTTCATCGGATGGATTGGGTTGTTTCGCCAACAGCGCGGCAGCGGCCATGATTTGACCGGGCTGACAGTAGCCGCACTGCGCCACATCCTCCGCCTGCCAGGCGCGCTGCACGGGATGCGTTCCGTCTGGCGACAAGCCTTCGATGGTCGTGACTTGCTTCCCTCCAACGCTCGACAACGGCGCGAGGCAGGCGCGCGTCGCGGCGCCGTCCACATGAACCGTGCAGGCGCCGCAGAGGCCAATGCCGCAGCCGTATTTTGTGCCGGTCAGCCCCAGCGTGTCGCGCAACACCCATAACAAAGGCATCTCCGGCGGCGCGTCACAGGACTGCCTAACGCCATTGACCATGACCGTGATTGGCATGCCCCCCCCTCGCGACTTGTCGCCCGACTCGCTTTGAACACAGCTCGCTTTGAGCGCGGCCTGCGCCGCGCTTTGGTGTCGCGCTTCTACGTCACTTGACGGCAAAATACAACCTCCAGGCGCGCCGCGAGCAGCCAAACATAGTTCACGGATGCGCTAAAAGTGTGCTAAGTAACATTGCGCCTGTCACCCCTTCGCATCTTGGCCCGATACAGCTTAATATTGAGCGCGCTCATGCCGGAACAAAACGCTTCGCCTTCATCGCCCAAGCCGCCAGTTCAGACGCCGCCCGCTCCGGCGCAGCCATTCGGCCTGCCGACGGACTTGCCGGGCAACCGCAGCGAGCGCTTCGCTGGGCCGGGCGGCGCCGGGCGCATCAACTACGCGCCTCCGGTCTATGCCCCTAACCCTTACGCGGCGCCGGGCGGCGGCTACGCGAGCGGCACGAAGCCTTGGTGGCAAAAGGTTTCGCGGCGCGGGTGGATCATTGGCGGCGCCACCGCCGGCGTCGTCGCCATTGGCGGCATCGCCGGGCTGGTCGCTTTGTTTGATGAGAAGGAAATAGACGCCGACTCGCTTGAAATCCAGAGAAAAAGCGGATGGAACGTTGGCTCGGAAGACCGCCCGCTGACGTTCAGCGTTCCCAAAACGCAGATTGACTCGCGCAACAGTCAGGAATGGAAGAAGTACCTCGACCAGGACGCCATGCTGCGAGCCTTTGAGCCGCGAGGTCAATGGCAGCCCTACTTCGTGCCGACGCTCATTCAGTCGCTGCAGTCCGCCTCGCTCCGAGAGCAACTCAGCCCGATTTTCGCGCCGAGCATGGAAGCGAGCTATGGGCGCGGGCAGGGGCTGGCCGAGGATGTGCTCGCCAACGCTTCCAACCCGAAGGAAACCGCCATCATCGTGGACCTCATCGGGCGCGACAGCCTTGCCTACGCGGCCGGGCTGGCGTCGCGCTGCCGCCTCGTCACGACGTTTGACAACTATCCGCACCCGCTCGGCGTCACGCCGTCGCATGAAACCCTAGCGTCAATGCTTTACTACGCCGACGAGATTGCCGCCAAGCAAGCGACGCTGCCGGAAGACGCGCCGCCGGCGTTTCTGCTCGACGCCTATCGTCTCAATGAGTACAAGGACGCCGACAATCAGTTCGACAACCGCTACCTGGCCAAGCTTCCGCCAGCGGACAAGCTCCGCGCCGCCGGCATCAAGAACATCATTTACGTGCTGCCGGACAGTTCGCGCAAGGTCGAGATGGACGACCTCAACGAAGACTTCGTGGAGTATAAAAACGCTGGCATTCAGATCGCCATTCTCCCGGCGAACGAGTTCGCGCCGGATCCGAACCAGACGACGGCGACTGGGAGTCGCCCGCGTTACTACTATGGCGGGCATCCGATGGGCAGCGTATGGTTTTTCTACGCCTACCCGTTCTATGCGCCGTCGCCGGTTTACGTCAGCCGCACGCCCTACTACCGGACGGTCACGCCGGCGACCAACCCAATGGCCGGGCGCGTGCCGAGTTACACGCCCGCCTCGCGGCCAACCATGTTCTCGGCTTCGCGGATGGGCGGCGCGCGCGGCGTCGGGCGGAGCAAGCCAAGCGGCTTTGGGCGGAGCACCGTCCGGGTTGGCTCCGGCGGGCGTATCACTGGAACGCGCGCCGGGCGCTCTGGCTCCTTCGGGCGCGGAGGCGGCTTTGGGTTCGGATGAGCGAGCGGCTGAAAGAGCGGGCTGAAGGAGCAGGTCGAGGATGACCGTAACGGACGAGACGTTCTTTCGGCTGGATAGCAAGCGCGGCCGATGCGCGGACGCGACGGGCGCGCCCAGCATGGCCGCGCCCGACCTCAGCGACCTGCTGGCTGCGCTGCGCGAAATGGAAACCGACGCGCCGGATTGCTTGCGCGGCATTGGGCAAGCGTGGGGCAAGCGCGTGGCGGAGCGGTTCGCGCGACTGCTCGCCGAGCGAACTGGCCGCCCGGCGACGTTGGCGCAAGCGCCTCTCGAGGCTTTTCTCGCGCTATGCCGCGACTATCTCGGCGCGCACGGCTTTGGGCAGTGCGCTTTCGTTGAAAGCGAGCCGACGCTGGCCATTCACATCCAAGGGGGGCAGCCTGGCGCCAGCCCTATGCTAGCCGGCTTCTTCGAAGCGCTCATCGCCGGCGTTATCAATGCGCCCGTCCTTTGCCGGATGCAAGCGCCAGAGCCAGAGCGCGTCATTTTGCAGGTTTTCCAGGGCGAAAACTAGTTGTCTTCGCTTTCGGCTTCGGGGTAATGTTTTCTCCATGATGCGCGCTTCTCGCTGGTCAATGCTGATTTCAGGGCTAATCGCGGCAAGCCTCTGGGTGTCGCCGCTGACCTGCGCGCTGACCTGCCTGCTTGGCGGCTGCGCGTCGGCCGCTCGCGCGGCGCAACCCGCGGAGGCTTGCGCCGCGGTCACGTCGCCGCTGCCGGAGACCTCGGCGACGCCAGAAGCCAAGCCAAACAAGCCAAAGCGGGCGCCTGCCTGTTGCGCGGCAAAGAAGCCCAAAGCTTCCCCGCTTGAGCCGACCGTCCGGCCGAAGGCGAGCGATTCACAGGCGGCTGACGCGACTTTCAATGTCGAGCGCGACCGGCGGACGGCTTGGTTCATCGAAGGAGAGACAACCGGCTGCGGCTGTCACCATCCCGCCGAGTCAAGTCGCTTCGCCATATCGCCCATCTTCGCGTTCAACGCGCCGCTCGCGCCCGCGCCGCTCCCGCTGACGCCGCGAGTAGCCAGCATCCGAGCGAACCCGCCCCCCCGGGTGCGGGCGACCTATCTTCCGTCGCGCCGGGAAACTTACCTAAAGCACTGTGTCTTCAGGATTTAATACCATAGCGTGAATAGGTTGCCGGTTTGACGACGGCGGCCCAGGCTGGGGCGCCGTAACCTTCACGACTTGGTTACTTGAAAATACGGAGACACATCATGCTGAAAGTCATTGTTCCTGCGCTGTTCCTCGCCGCCACGACCTTTGGCGGCGCTTTCGTCGAAGCCAAAACGCCGAAGGCCGCGAAAAAGGCCCCGGCGACTTGCTGTGCGACCAAAAAGAAGGAAAGCTCGGCTGCCTGCTGCGCCAAGCCTGACTGCTGCTCCGCTCAGTCTTGCGACATGGGCGCGGCATGCTGCGCGCCGGGCAGCGACTGCTGCGCGGATGGCCAGTGCGCCGCCGACAAGAAGGGCAAGCGCAACGCCCGCTGAGCATTACCGATCTTCAACCGTAAGCTTCCAAGCTGACTTTTCCGATGCGCGGGGGATTCCCCCGCGCATTTCGCTTGTCGCGCCCTTCATAGGTCCGGGCCAGCGAAAGCCTGTAAGCAAGCCTCCAAATCGGCTGGAAGCGGAGAGCTGAAGCGCATCGGGCGCCCATCTATCGGATGCGCGAAGGCCAGTTGCGCGGCGTGGAGAAACTGTCGCCCCAATCGCTCGACTGCCCGGCGCTGCGCTGGATCGCGGAGTTGCCGATCTCTTCCCAGCCCGTACAGCGGGTCGCCGGCCACTGGATGCTGGATGTGCGCGCAGTGGACGCGAATCTGATGGGTCCGTCCAGTTTCAATTCGGACATCGAGCAACGTCGCCGCGCCCAGCCGCCGAAGCGCGGCATAACTCGACCGGGCCGGGCGTCCGGCGGGATCGACCGTCATCTTGAGACGATTTTTTCGGTCGCGGCCGATTGGGGCGTCAATGACGCCGGAGCCGCTGACATCGCCGTGCACCAGCGCCACATAGCGCTTTTCCACGGCTCGCGCCCGAAACTGCCCGGCGAGATGCTCAAGCGCCGCGTCAGTCTTGGCCACGACCATCACGCCGGAAGTGTCACGGTCGAGGCGATGGACAATGCCCGGACGTAACGCCGCGCCGCCCGGACGCCGCCCGCCAAAGTGAAACGCCAGCGCATTGGCCAGCGTTCCGCTGACGATGCCGGCTGCTGGATGCACGACCTGTCCAGCCGGCTTGTCGAGCGCGATAATGGCTTCATCCTCAAACAAAATCGCGAGCGGCAGGTCTTCAGGCTGGAGGTCGGTCGTGACCGGCGCGGGGATTTCAGCGTCGATTTCGTCTCCTGGCTCGACTCGGTAACTCGGACGCAGGACCCGCCCATTGACCCGCACCTCGCCAGCGGCAATCGCGCGCTGAATACGCGCCCGGCTCACGCTCAACCGCTCGGCCAAAAACGCATCGAGCCGCGCCCCGGCCGCTGCGGGAGGCACCTGACACCAATCCGTTTCAATGGCGGCATCCATCGGCAGACTCACAAGCTCGCTCCGGGAAGCAGTCTCGCAATTGCCTGAAACGTTGCCGTCAGCCAATCGCCAAACTGCTCAGCGGGCAGATGCTCATCGTAGGAAAGATGGTAAATGACCCCGTTGGGCGTTGACTTAGACTGTCCGCCAAGGCTTTTCACGCGTTCCTCGCGCAGCAGCGGGGCTTCGGCAATTTCGTATAGGTCAACCGAGGTGATGAGTTCATAAACCGGCTTGCGCTGCAAGATGATTGCGAGCGGAAACGTTCGCGGCGCGCCCAAACAGCGAAAGGCGATGTCATAGCGGTGCATGAGGTGGTCTTCCTGGTTGCTATGCCCCTCGGCGACGCGAGCCTTTTTCGGATCGAGGCGCTGAATGAATTGCTGGATGGCTTTTTTGCGCTCGTTGAATAGCTTGAAATACTGCACGGCGGTGAGCCGCTTCATGGTGGGCGACGGCGGCGAGACGAGCGCTGGCGCGGCCGAGGGGGTTGGGCTGCAGGTCGGCGGCGGCGCGGTCGCCGCCTCGGGCGGCGGGGGCAAGCGCGCGCTGCTTTTCTCGCCCAAGTCGAGAATGAAGCCCAGGTCATCATCCGGCGACGCTGCCGGCGGCAATGGCGGCGGGTCGGCTGGAGCCGCCTGTCCCAACTGCACGATGGTGGCTGAGGGGTCGAGACGGGATGTGTCCGACTCCGGGATGGCTGTTGTCAATGGAGAGCCGCCATCGGCCAAAACAGAAGCGACGGTTGCGGCCGGCGACTGCGCGTCCGCTTGAGCCTGACTCGGGGCGCCGCCTTCCGCAGGCGGGACAACCGCCGGCGGCGCGAGCGAGGGAGCGGCGAGCGGCGGAAGCGCCGAGGGCGGCACCACAATCGTCGGCGGAATAAGCAGGTCCAGCTCGGCGGCCGGCGCGTCGTTCCTGAAAGACTTGGCGGTCGGCGGGTCCTCGATGGAGAGCGCCTCCGCGACAAGCGGCGCGGGCGGCGGCGTTTCGCCCGCAGCGGCGCTCGTCTCAGCCAGCGCGGATGCCGGAAACTGCGGCGTAAACAGCTGCGCCCGCTCCTGCTCGCTCATTCTGACGGTTGGCTCGGCGTCCGCGGCGGCCAGCGGCGGACCGACCGCTTCCGGCGCGGGCAGGAGCGGCAGTCCGTGGTAGGGACAGAACCGCTTGCCATCGTCCCATAGCGTTTCACACTGCGGACAAGCTTTCATTGCGCAGACTCGCCTCCGCGCCCGGCGCCGCCTTGGCGGCGCCGGATAGGCTAACGAAAAGCGAACAAGACGGGTTCAGCGGGCCGGTATCCGCCCCAGCGTTGCGTCGAGCGGCGGATGATTCGGCACAAGGTCGCAGAGGTAACGTTCGACGACTCGTCCGCCACCGTCAATCAAAAACTGCGCCGGCAGCGGCACGCCCAGGGCCGCGCCCGCGCCGTACCCCTTGAAAACCGCCCAGCCAGGGTCGCTCAGCAGCGGATACGGAAGAGCCAAATCCTCCGCGATGAGCCTTGACGTAGCGACATCCGTGCTCGTCACCACGACGACCTCCGCCCCCTTGGACTGAAACTCGGCGTATCGTTCGCGCAACTCGACCAGTCGCGGGTAGCAGAACGGTCAGATAAAGCCGCGATCAACGATGCGCGTCAGGTAAAGCAAGCACCACCGCGGCTCAACCGCCGATAGCGTGAACGACCGCCCCTGCGTGTCCGGCAGCGTGAAGTCGGGCGCGAGCTGACCGGCCTCGACCAGCGACCGACTTGGATAGGGAATGAAATTGCCCTTGAACGGCAACTCTAGGATTTTGGCGATGTCCATAGCCTAACTTCCGCCCGCGCGCGGCCGCTCACCGTTCCTCTTCCGGGTGAAAGCCGCGGGTTTTCTTGCTCTTGTACGCCTCGCCATAAAGCTTGAGCCGCGTCCGCAAGCCTTCCAAGCGCTCGCCATGGCCTGGATAGCGGCGGATGAGCTTTTCCAGGTTGACCATGTACCAGGCGCCGAACATCTCGCGCAGTTCCGGCAAGAAAGGCTCGATCTTGGCAAACACGGCGAAGCACTCCGTATTGGTATCGAAAAACAGCGCCTCGTCGAGCGTCCCGTGGTTGACGAGCGCGGCCGTCATGTCCCAGTAAGTCGTCACCTGCCGCCAGTACGCGCCATGCGTCGGATTGCGCTTGTCAAAGAGCAGGTCCTTGATGTCCTGCGCCGACTCGGGAAAAAACTTGAAGGCGACAAAGTCCCGCGCCTCGCGCATCACCGGATCGCGGCGCAGCTCGTACAGCTTTAGAATCAGTTGAGCGTCTTCATGGGTTGCCATGCGGCGCAGCCTCTTTCTCGTCTAGAAGTCTCAGCTAGCTCGTCTAGAAATCTCGGCTAGAAACCCGCTAGGAATCCGCCTTGCCAAGAGCCGGCACTATAGCTCAAGCGCCCTGGCGCATGGAATCCGCTCGCTCGCCCTTTGAACCGCCTTTGGCGCTGAACCCGCCCTTGGTCTTGCGCGCAAAGCGCCCGCGCGACAGCCCGCCCTAAACTTGTCTCTTTTCTGGCTGGACTTGAAGTATAGTTGACGAACTTCCCTGGATTGTCGAGCAAAGGCATGCTGGCTTACGACTGCGCGCCGCCGGGCTACGTGATTTCGACTGAAGTCTATCGCAGCGAGCGGACGCTGACGCTTCGGGCGCAGCGGACGGAGACGGGCGAGGCGGTCATCATCAAAACGACCACGGAAGTCATCCCGCCGCCGACGCTGACGCTGCGCTTTCACCATGAGTGGTCGCTGCTGACGGCGCTGGCGGATCGGGCCGACGCGCGCCAGCGCATTGTGCGCGCCTATGACCTTGCCCGCGCGGGGCACCGCCCGGCGCTCATTTTGGAGGATTTCGGAGGGCAGGCGCTGCGTTACGCGGCGGCCTCCTACGCCGACCTGCCGCTTGCCGAGCGTCTGGATATCGCCATCGCCATTCTGGACGGGCTGGAGGCCGTCCATGCCGCCGGCCTGCTGCACAAGGATGTCAACCCGTCGAATGTCGTCCTCAACCGCGCCACCGGACAAGTCAAGCTCATAGATTTCAGCATCGCGGCGCGGGGTCGGCGCATCGCGGCTCAGCGCGGGGCGGACGAGACGTTTGAAGGCACGCTGGCTTACATCGCTCCGGAGCAAACCGGACGCCTGAGCGGCGCCATTGACGCCCGGGCCGATCTCTACTCATTCGGCGTTTTACTTTACGAGCTGCTGACCGGGGAGTTGCCGTTTCAGGCGAGCGACGCGCTGGGAATGATCCACGCCCATTTGGCGCTTCCGCCGCCGGCGGCCCATCAGCGCGATCGGCGCGTGCCGCGGGCGCTGTCAGACATTACAGCCAAGCTGCTCGCCAAGTCGCCGGATGACCGCTATCAGACGGCCGCCGGCGCGCGCGCCGACCTCGCGGAGTGCCTGCGTCAACTGAGCGGCGGCGGCGCGCCGACGGGGATCGCGCCGTTTCCATTGGGGCGGCGCGATGCCGCGCTCTTCGTCGTGCCCCAGCGGCTGTATGGCCGCGAGCGCGAAGTCGCGCTTCTGCGCGAGGCCTTTGAGCGCGCTTGTCAGTCTGGGCGCGAGATGGTTTTGGTCGCCGGGGCGTCAGGGATCGGGAAAACCGCGCTGATCGCCGAGCTGCACGCGCCCGTGACGGCGCGGCGCGGCTTCCTGGTCAGCGGAAAGCACGACCAACTGCGGGGCAATACTCCGTATTCGGCCATCAGCGCGGCGTTCCGGCAACTCGTCCGGCAAATCCTCGCGCAAAGCGACGCCGAGCTTGACGCCTGGCGAGCCGCGCTCTCCGAAGCGCTTAGCGCGTCCGCCGCCCTGCTGCTCCCGCTCATCCCGGAACTGGCGCTCCTGGTCGGCGATGTCGCCCTGGCGTCTGAAATCCCCGCTTTGGAGGCGCGGCATCGCTTTGAGCGGGCGGTTGAGGCGTTTCTCGGCGTCTTTACCGCGCGGCAGCGGCCGCTGGCGCTATTCTTGGACGATGCGCAGTGGGCCGACGCCGCCTCACTCGACCTCTTGTCGGCCTTGGCGCGCAGTCGACAAAGCTTCCAGATGCTGGTCATCCTGGCGTACCGCGATCAGGAAACGGCGGCCGGTCATCCGCTCTCGCTCGCGCTCGACGCCACCCGCAGCGCCGGCATGGCGATGACTTACGTGACGCTGTCGCCGCTCGATCTCGAGGGCGTTACGCAGCTCACGGCGGCAGCCATGGACAACGCGCCCGAAGCGCCGGCGGTAGCGAGCATCGTTTACCGCAAAACCGGCGGCAATCCGTTTTTCGCCCGCGAGCTACTGGAACGGCTCGCCGCCGACGGTCGGCTGACCTTTCAACCGGGCCGCGGCTGGAGCGCTGACCTGGAAGGCATCGCCGCCGCCGACCTGACAGATAACGTGGTGACGTTTCTGCTTGAGAAGCTGCATCGCTGCTCGCTGGATGCGCAGCGGCTCTTGCACGTGGCGGCCTGCTTTGGCCACGCTTTCGCCGCCGCGCAGGTCGCGGCGGCGGCCGAAACTGACTTGCCAAGCGCCCAGGCGGCGCTGGAAGCCGCCGCGGAAGCCAACCTGATCCTGAGCGAGGCGGCGCCCGGCCGCTTCCATTTCGTCCATGACCGGGTTCAGCAAGCGGCTTACGAGCTGGCGCCGGAAGACGCGCGGCAGGCGCTTCACTGGCGCATCGGGCGCAGCCTGCTTTCGGAATCGAAGTCGCGCGCCCCGGAACCCTCGACGACCAGCTTCGCCAGCCGCTTGTTCGATATCGCCAACCACCTCAACCGCGGTCGCCGCCAAGCGAGCGAAGCCGAGCGCAAAGAGCTGGCCCACCTCAACCTGTACGCCGGACGCGCGGCTAAAACCGCGGCGGCGTTCGGCCCGGCGCTGGAATATCTGCGCATTGGCATCGAGCTGCTGCCCGCCGACGCCTGGTCAGCCAGTTACGATCTCACGCTTCGCCTCCACCTCGAAGCGGCCGAGGCGGCTTTTTTCAGCGCCAATCCGAGCATCGCCCAGGAAATCGCGCAAGCTGTTTTCAGCCGGGCGCGAGCGTTGCCGGATGCCCTGCCAGCCCACGAGATGGCGATCTTGGCCTACTCAGCGCAGTACCGCTTCCACGACGCGCTGGCGCACGCCCGCGCCGTCTTGCAGCGGCTTGGCATTGATCTGCCGGAGCATCCTTCCCCAACCGATATCGGCGCGGCCTGGAACCGCATCAAGTCGCGCCTGACCGCGCTTGACGCCGACGCCATCCTGGCGCTGCCCGAGATGAGCGACCCGCAGGCGCTCGCGGCGTCGCGCTTGCTTTATCGGATGTCCGTTCCAGCTTTCCTGAGCAACAGCGCCCTCTTCACGCTAATCGTTTTCTGGCGCATCGAGTTGACTCTCAAGCATGGCGTCAGCGGCTTGGCGGCAGCCTCCTTCGCGGCGCTGGGCGTGGTCGTCAGCGGCGGCTTCCAGGACCCAGGCCAAGGCTACGCTTTCGGCAACTTGGCGCGCCGCCTGCTGGATCGCCTGCCTTCCAGCGAAGGACGCGCCAGGACGCTGATCTCGTACTACTTTTTCCTTCACATCTGGCGCGAGCCAGCGCGCACCGCCATCGAGCCGCTCCGCGCGGCGTACCGGGAGGGCCTTGAAGCCGGCGATCTCGAGTTCGCCTCGACCGCGCTCCTCGCTATCACTTGGATTGGCATCTTCATCGGTCAGCCGCTCGATGCGCTCGAGCGCGACGCCAAGGCCCACAGCGACGCCATCCGAGCGCTATGCCAAGAGCGGAACTACCGAACCGTCGAGCTGTGCCTCGCTTACGTCCGCAATCTGCGCGTCGAGACTGACAATCCGCTCTGGATCGCCTGGGGCGACAGCGAAGCGGATGATGCCGCCCTGGCGGCGACCGGCGACCAGGGAACGCTCGGCACGCTCGCCTATTTGCGCATGAAGCTGGCCTATCTGTTTGGCGACTATCAGCGCGCCTATGAGCAATCCATCCTCTGCGAAAGCAACATGTCCGGCTTGCAGTCGTCCTGCCTGCAACCGAACGCGTATTTGTTCGGCGCGCTGGCCCGTCTGGCGCGGTTGCGGGCTGGAGACCTGGACGCGCAAGCCGCCGAAGCCATGTGGGCTTGGATAGACGGCATCCGCCCGCAAATGGCGCGCTGGGCCGAGTTGTCTTCGGCGAACTACGCGCAGAAGCTGCACTTGCTCGATGCCGAAATCCAGTCCCTCCGCGGCGATGTCGGCGCGGCGCTGGAAGCCTATGACCGGGCGATTGCCTTAGCGCGCGAGAACGGCTTCATCCACGAGGAAGCGCTGGCCAACGAGCGCGCCGCCCGATACTTCCTTGACCAGGGGCGGAGCAAGATCGCGCGCGCCTATGCCGCCGACGCGCGGCGGGCTTACGAGCGGTGGGGCGCAACCGAGAAGGCGCGGCGCCTCGCCGAGCAATTCGGCGCGCCGCCGAGCGAGAGCGACTCGCTGCGCTCGACGGGCGCGCACTCGACGCTGAAGATCATCGGCGCGACCGAGAAGGCGACGACCGGCAGCGGGGGCTTTGACTTTGCCAGCGTGATGAAGGCGGCGCGCGCGCTGGCCGGCGAAATCGTGCAGGAGCGGCTTCTGGACACCCTGCTGCGGATTGCGCTGGAAAACGCCGGCGCGACGCGCGGGGCGCTCGCCCTGCCGCGCGAGGATGGGGCGTGGTATGTCGAGGCGGAACGCGATCTGCGCGACCCGGGCGCCGCGACGCAACCGCCGCGCCCGCTTGACCAAGTCGCCTCCCTGCCGCTGAGCGTCATCAAGTTCGCGCTGCGAACGGGCGAGAGCGTTTTGCTGGCGGACGCCACCGAATCGCCCGACTTCGGGCGAGACGCCTACGTTCAAGCGGCGGGGCTGCGGTCGGTCATCTGCCTTCCGGCCCGACATCGGGGGCAGGTGCGCGCCATCGTGTACCTGGAAAACCAAGCCGTGGCCAATGTCTTCACCCCGCAACGGCGCGAGGCGCTGACTATCCTTGCCGCGCAGGCGGCGGTTTCCCTCGAAAACACGCGCCTTTACGCCAGTCTGGAAGAGAAAGTGCGGCAGCGGACGGAGGAATTGGCTGAGAAAAACCGCCAGCTGGAGCAAACCGCCATCGAAATCCTGGATGGGCTGCGCTATGCCGAGCGGATTCAGCGCGCCATCCTGCCGACCGCCGAAGAGCTTGCTAAGGCCTTTGCCGAGCATTTCATCCTCTGGCGGCCGCGCGGCATCGTTTCCGGCGACTTTTACTGGCTGCGCTACTGGCCCGGGAAAGGCCGCGAAACCCGCTGGCTGGCCGTGGCCGATTGCACCGGCCACGGCGTTCCCGGCGCGCTCATGGCCATGATTGGCAATGAGCTGCTCAACCAGATCGTCATCGAGCGCGGGATTGAGTCGCCGGCGGCGATTCTCGACGCGCTCGACGCCGGCATCCGCGCCGCCCTGCGCTACGACGCCCGCCACGACGGGCAGCGGGACGGCATGGACATCGCCCTGTGCCGGCTTGACGCGGATGGCGCGGTGACGTTCGCGGGCGCCGGGCGTCCGCTCTACGTCATCGAAGGCGGCGCGTTGACCGAAGTCCGGGGCGACCGGGGCGGGATCGGCAGCCGCGCCAAGCAGCGGGGCTTCACCGAGCGCCAGCTCCACTTGCCGCCAGACGCCCTGCTTTACCTAAGCTCGGATGGCTTCGCCGACCAAAACGACCCGCTCGGCCGACGCTACGGCTCGTCCGCCCTGAAGCGGACGCTGCAAGCGCTGTCCCAGCAGCCGCTGCCGGTGCAACGCCAACGGCTGGAGCAAAGCCTGGACCGACACCAGGGGGGCGAGCCGCAACGCGACGACGTGACGCTGGTCGGGATTCGCCTCCAGTCCAGCGCGCCGCCCGAGAAGATGTAGCCGGCGAGGAGCAAGCTGCGGAGCGGGCCATCGCCGGCGGGCGCGCTATGGCGCCGCCGCCCGGCGCGCCGGGCTTGCGGCGCGGCTTTCAGCGCGCGGCGGCGCGGCGCGATACTGCAACTCGTAAAGCCGGCGATAGATGCCGTCCGGGCGGGCCACCAGCTCCTGGTGCGTTCCCATCTCGCGGACCTCGCCCCGATGCAGGACAATGATGCAATCCGCCCGGCGGACGGTGGACAGCCGATGCGCAATCACCACGCACGTTCGCCCAACCAGCGCCCGCTCTATGGCCGACTGGATAATGGCTTCGGTTTCGCTGTCAATGCTGGCGGTGGCCTCATCCAGAATGAGAATCCGCGGATTGAACGCCAGCGCCCGCGCCAAGGCGATGAGCTGTTTCTGCCCAACGGACAAGGTCGCGCCCCGCTCCTTCACCTCGGCCTGATAGCCGCCGGGCAAGCGCCGGATGAAGTCATCAGCCTGCGCCTCGCGGGCGGCCGCCGCCAGGCGCTCGTCGCTGATGTCGGTCGCCCCGAGCCGGAGGTTGTCGGCGATCGTTCCGGCAAAGAGCGTCGGATCCTGCAGGACGACGCCGAAGTAGCGCCGCAGCTCGCGGAGGTCGAATTCCCGAACGTCCACGCCGTCAATCAAAATTTGCCCGCGCTGCGCATCGTAAAAGCGCATGAGCAAGTTGCTGATGGAGGTTTTCCCGGCCCCCGTCGCGCCGACCAGCGCCACGGTTTGCCCCGGCGCGACGCGGAACGAAACATCCCGCAACACCCAGTTTTCGTCCCTGTAGGCGAACCACACCCGCCGAAACTCGATTTCGCCGCGCCGAACGGGCGGCGCTTTCGGCGCGGGCGGCGATGTGATCACCAACGGCTCATCCAGCATTTTGAAGACCCGCTCCGCCGCCGCCATCGCCGCTTGCAGGATGTTATATTTCTCGCTGATGTCCTGAATTGGCTCGTAAAAGCGCTGCATCGCCTGGATAAAGAAGATCAGCGCGCCGAGCGAGAGCGCGCCGGTCAGCGCCTGCCCGCCGCCATGCCAGATGACCAGCGCCACGCCGATATTGCTGACAAAGCCAATTGCCGGATAGAATACGGCGTAATAGAAGATGGTCTCAATGTTGATGCGGCGGTGCGCGTCGTTGATGACGTCAAAAGCGCGGCGCTCGCGCTCCTCGCGGTTAAACAACTGCACCGTCGCCATCCCCGACAGATGCTCTTGCAAAAAGGCGTTGATGCGGGCGAGCCGGGTTCGGACCTCGCGATAAGTTCGGGTGGCATTGACCCGAAACCAGGCGGTCACCGCCGTCAGCAATGGCACGACCACGAGACTCGCGAGCGCCAACCGCCAGTTGACCAAAAAAAGAAAGCCGAGAATGCCGACGAGCACGACGACATCGCTCAACAGCGTCACGAAGCCCGACGTGAACAGCTCGTTGAGCGCGTCCACGTCGGAGGTCAGGCGCGTCGTCATGCGGCCGATGGGCGTCCGGTCGTAGTAGCTGAGCGGCAGCCGCTGGGACTTGGCGAACAGCTCGCGCCGCAGGTCGCGCATCACGAACTGCCCCGTCCCGTTGAGCAGGAGGGTTTGCCAGTAGGTCAGCCCGAAGACAACCAGCATCAGCCCCAGATAAAGGCCGCCGATCAGGCTCACGCCGTCCAGCGGCGATAGCCGCCAGCCAAGACCTTCAAATCCGGCGGACAGCAGGCGCGGAAAGATTCCTAGCCGGGCGGGGTCCGGCGGCAGCAGAAACAGGTCCACCGCCGCCATGGTCAGGTTGAGCGCCAGCAGCTCGAAGCCGGCCGTGAAGGCGATGAGCGGGAGGGCGAGCGCCACCCGCCCGCGATAGGGCTTGAGATAGGTCAATAGTCGCTTGGCCAGGCGGTGATCGTAAGCTTTGCCAAGCGCCTCGTCGTCCGGCTGACTCATTGCAAAAAAGGCGTCCTCGCCAGCGTTCCTCGACTGGAACCAAACGTTGACTCACGCTACAGTAGCGGAAAGGCTAACCGCGTGAATAGGCGAGAGCGCGGGCGTCGCCGCGCCGAGCGCCGGTCATCCCCGCCGCCGCCCTGGACGCTCGAAATGACGTTTTCCGCGTATTTTTTCCGATTTTCCAAGCCTTGCGCGGTTTTCAGACAGGGCCGTTTAGTTTAGTTTCAAGTCGCCGAATAACGATGCGGAAAGGTCACTCGCCATGCCGGATTTGATTGAGCTTCGCCAAGCTTACAATGCCCTTCTCGAGCGGATTACGCGCCTGCGGAGGTTTCTTTGACCCCGACGGCAAGCGTCCGCGCCTGGAAAGGCTTGAAGCCCGCGTCGCTGACCCGCGCTTCTGGGATGACCAGGAGCAAGCCCAGAAGGCGCTTCGGGAGCGGCGGCGACTGTCCGACGCCATCGAGCTGGCGGCGTTTTACGACCGCGAGCTGGCTGACTTGGAGGTGCTGCTCGAGTTCGCCGCGGCGGACGCCGCCTCGCTCGCCGAGCTGGAGCAGCGCCTGAGCGCCCTGCGCGCCAAGGCGGAAGCGGATGAGGTTCAGATGTTGTTGTCGGGGCCAAACGACGCCAACAACGCTATCGTCCGCGTGCAGGCGGGCGCCGGCGGCACGGATGCGCAGGATTGGGCCGAGATGCTCCTGCGGATGTATCTGCGCTGGTGCGAGCGGCGGGGGTTCAAAGCCAGCGTCCTCGACCTGCAGCCGGGCAAGGAAGCTGGCATCGCTTCCGCGGAATTCACGGTTGAGGGCGACTATGCCTACGGCTTGCTTTCGTGCGAAAGCGGCGTGCATCGGCTGGTGCGAATTTCGCCGTTTTCTTCGGCCGGCACGCGCGAAACCAGCTTCGCCTCGATTTTCGTGACGCCTGAAATCGAAGACGACATCGCGATTGAAATCAACGAGAAGGACTTGCGCGTGGATACTTATCGCTCATCAGGCGCGGGCGGACAGCACGTCAACGTCACCGACTCGGCCATTCGCATCACGCACCTGCCGACCGGCATCATCGTATCGTGCCAAAATCAGCGGTCGCAGCACCAAAACCGCGAGGTGGCGATGAAGGTGCTCAAGTCGCGGCTCTATGAAATGGAGCTTGAGCGGCGGCGGGCGGAAAGCGCCAAGCTGGAAGCCTCCAAGCGCGACATCTCCTTTGGTTCCCAAATTCGCAATTACGTGCTACACCCATACCGACTCGTCAAGGACGCTCGCACCAAGCTGGAGCGCAGCGACGTGGAGAACGTTCTAGACGGCGAGCTAGACGATTTCATTCAAGCCTATCTTGTCGCCAAGAGTCGTCAGCCAGACGGCGTGACGGCCGGCGATGACGCCTAACCCCCCGGCTTGGAACAGTCATTTTCGCTAGCGCGCGACCATGAGCGATTCCACGATGACCAAGAGCTTTTCCTCCGCCGCAGCGGGTTCCAATTCGGCTAGCCTCGTTTCCTCGCGACTCGGCGAAGCTATCGGGCTGGTTCTTGGGCTGTGCGCGATGACGCTCGCCATCGCGCTGGCGTCCTTTCACCCCGACGATGTTTCCTGGAGCGTCAGCGCGATGGCCCGCCCGCCGCGCAACGCGATTGGCGTGGTCGGGGCGAACGTGGCGGACGGCCTGCTTCAGGGGCTGGGATTGGTCGCCTACGCCCTGCCGGCGCTGATTGGGTTCCATGCCGTCAATGTTTTTCGCGGACGGGCGCTGCTAGTATCGGCCGAGCAAGCCGCCGGCAGCGCCGGCCTGCTGCTCGCGCTGGCGGGCGGGCTGTCGCTGTTCCAGGAGCTGCCCCTGTTTCAGGGGCGCATTCGCCTCGGCGGCTTCATTGGCTTCGCGCTTGCAAGCTGGCTCGAAAGCAGCCTCAACCCGCTCGGCGCGGGACTCGCGCTGTGCGGCCTCGCCCTGCTGTCGCTGATGCTAGCCACGACCTTCTCGCCGCGGCGCTGGCTGCTCAAGTGGCGGCGGGAGCTTTCCTTCGGCCAAGCGCAGCCGCATTCGGACGCCAGCGCCCAGCCAGACGCGACGCCGCCCAACGGCGGCGCGCCGGCTTCCGCTCAGCGCCGCTGGATGCCAGTCAACGGCCATCTGGCCGACGACAGCGCGAGCGACAAGAGTCGTCACGAGCAGCGTATTGCCGAAGCGCTCTATGGCGATGAAGCGCCCGGCATCGTTTCCGGCGCGCGCCGCGCCCCGGCCCCGCGACCTGAGCCGCCCGACAAGGCGCCCGCGCTCGCCCGAACGGAAACGCCAAGCGATGCGCCGGCGGCCAACGAGTCCGGGGCTGCGGGCGAAGCCGCGCTTGCGCCTCCCCAAGCGGAGGCGCCGCCGCCAAGCCCGCCGGCGCCCCGCGTCGAGCCGCCGCGCAGTCCCGGCGCGGACGTGCGTCGCCTGGCCCGCGAGGCTATCGAGCGGCGTAACAGCGGGAGCAACGCGACCGTCCGGGAAAAGAGCGATGGCGCGCCCAAAGTCGCCTCCGAAGCCTTGGCGATTCGCCGGCGGCTGGCCGCCGAGAGCCCGGCCCGCAGCGCCCAGCAGGAAGTCATCAAAACGGTCCAGGGCGCTTCCATCGTGCGGCGGCAGCCTACGCCGCCCGCGGGACTGCCGGCCGCTCAGGCTGGAGGCGCCGCTCAGGCTGGAGGCGCCGCTCAAGCTGGAGGCGCGCCGCTGCGCGCCAGCCAATCCGCCGAAGCCAGCCGCTTCGGCGAAGCCAGCCGCTTCGCCGAAGCGAGGCCGCCCGTCGCTAGCGACGGGGCGACCGCCGCGCCGGCTCTGGCGTCAGGCCCAGTCCCCGCCGAAGCCGTCTATGCCCTGCCCTCGGTGAACATGCTGACGCCCGCCCCGCCCCAAACCAATCAGTCCGATGAAGAGCTGCGCGCCCGCGCCCGCTTGCTGGCGGAGAAATGCCGCGAATTCAACGTCATTGGCGAGATTCAGGAGATTGAGCCGGGGCCGGTCGTCACAACGTTTGGGTTCAAGCCGGATCCGGGGATCAAGTACAGTCGGGTGGTCGGGCTGGTGGATGACCTCTGCCTTGGGCTCCAGGCCGAGTCGGTGCGGATTGACCGCGCCGCCGGCAAGGCCACCGTCGGCATCGAGGTGCCCAACGCGCGCCGCGACACGATTTACCTGCGCGAAATCATCGAGTCGGAAGCCTTCCGCGCCAATCCGGGTCGGCTCCCGATCGCGCTCGGCAAAACCATCAATGGCGAGCCTTACGCGGCCGACTTGGCCAAAATGCCGCACCTGCTGATTGCCGGCTCGACCGGCTCGGGCAAATCCGTCATGATCAACTCGCTGATTTGCTCGATTTTGTTCAGGTCCACGGCCAACGACGCGCGGATGATCCTGGTGGACCCGAAGCGCGTCGAGCTGGAGCTTTACGCCGGGATTCCGCATCTGCTGACACCCATCATCACCGACCCGAAGCGCGCCGCCAATGCGCTCAACTGGGCAGTGAGCGAAATGGAAAACCGCTACAAGCTGCTGGCCAGCGTCGGCGTGCGCAACATCGAGGGCTTCAACCGCGCCGTGAGCGAGCCGCCCGATCCGGCGCGGTTTCGGGACGGAGCGCTGCCGCGCCTGCCCTATATTCTCATCGTGATTGACGAGCTGGCCGACCTCATGATGGTGGCGTCAAGCGAAGTGGAAACCGCCATCGCCCGGCTGGCGCAAATGGCGCGAGCGGTCGGGATTCACCTGGTCATCGCCACGCAGCGGCCGTCGGTGGATGTCATCACCGGTCTCATTAAGGCCAACTTTCCGGCGCGGATTTCCTTCCGGGTGTCCTCAAAGGTGGACTCGCGCACGATTCTCGACACAAACGGCGCGGAGCAGTTGCTGGGGCAGGGCGATATGCTTTTTTCGCCCGGCTCGTCGCGGCTCATTCGCATTCACGGGGCCTACGTCAGCGAAGCCGAAATCAATCGCATCACGGACTTCATCAGGCAGCAGGGCGCGCCGCAGTACGATGAGAGCGTCCAGATGTCGGAAGAGGAAGCGGAAGCGGCCGAGGCCGGGGTTGGGGAGCGCGACGCCCTTTACGACGAAGCGGTTCGGATCGTCGTGCAGATGGGGAAAGCGTCCACTTCGGTGCTTCAGCGGCGGTTGCGGATTGGCTACGGGCGAGCGGCGGCGATTCTCGACATGATGGAGCGCGAAGGCTTTATCGGCCCCATCGATGGGAGCAAGCCGCGGGTGGTTAAGCAGGCGGCCTACGACTACGCGGAGATGCTCGACGGACACGCTCTCCTGCCCGAAGACGAGTAACCGCCCTTTTGACCGGCGGGCTTCCCTTTCAGCCCTGAGAAAACAGGTCTCGCTCCGTTCGCCGGGCAAGCGAGCGGTCTGGCGCGCCCGCCCGGAAGCGTCCGCCGCCCGCCCGCTTGAGCCAGCCGGGCGGCGGACTAACCCGCTTGACGCAATGAAGGCAAAGCCGGATGTTCCGCAAGGGAAGCGAATCCAGGCCCGCCGGCTGGCGATGGCCACGCCGTTTCTCGCGCTAAATGCCTTTCTCGACCAGGAGCCGGATGAGATCGCGCACGCGACAGCTATAGCCCCATTCGTTGTCGTACCAGGCCAGCGTCTTCACCAAATGCCCGCCGATGACGCGCGTGAACGAGCCGTCCACAATGGACGACCGATCATCGCCGCGATAATCAATCGAGACCAACGGCTCTTCGGAATAGCCCAGAATCCCCTTGAGCGCGCCTTCTGCCGCTTCGCGCAGCGCGGCGTTGACGCCGGCTTTGTCGGTGGCTTTCGCCACTTCAAAGGTGACATCCACAAGCGAGACGTTTGGGGTCGGCACGCGCACGGCGATGCCGTCAAACTTGCCCTTGAGTTCCGGCATGACCAGCTCGACCGCCTGCGCCGCGCCGGTTTTGGTGGGAATCATCGAAAGCGCCGCCGCTCGCGCCCGTCGCAAGTCGTCGTGCGGCAGATCGAGAATCCGCTGGTCGTTCGTGTAGCTGTGCACGGTCGTCATGATGGCTTTCTCGATGCCAAAGACCTCATGGATGACCTTTGCCACGGGCGCGAGGCAGTTAGTCGTGCAGGAAGCGTTTGAAACCACGTGATGCCGCGCCGGGTCGTAGGCGGATTCGTTGACGCCGAGCACAATGGTCAGGTCCTCGTTTTTAGCCGGCGCGGAGATGATGACTTTTTTGACCGTGTCGCGCAGGTGCCCGACGGCCTTGTCTTTGTTGGTGAAAAGTCCCGTGGATTCGACAATGATTTGCGCGCCGGTCGAAGCCCAGTCGATTTCAGCCGGGCTACGGACCTTGAACACGCGAATCGGATGCCCATCCACGGCGATGGTCTCGTCATCCGGCGCAGCGACGGCGTGATTTGTCAAGTTGCCGAGAATGGAATCGTACTTGAGCAAATGCGCCAGAGTCTTGGAATCCGTGAGGTCGTTGACAGCGACAAACTCGATGTCGTCGTAGCCAAGCGCCGTCCGAAGAATGTTGCGACCGATGCGGCCGAACCCGTTGATGCCGACTTTGACTGCCATAGTGCCTCCGTTTGGAAAAGGAATCAGAACTCGGAAAGGAAACGAATGCGTGACCAAGCTAACACAACGCGCTGGCGAATGCGCCCTGTCGCGCTTCCAGGCATCCGTATGGCGCGGAGGCGCGACACATGCTTGGTAATCCGACCTGGTGGGCGCTGAGTCTCAACGCGGCGGCCGCGCTCTACATGACGGGCGTCATTTGGCTGGTGCAGCGCGTTCACTATCCGCTGCTGCGCTATGTCGGCCCGGAGAGCTTCGCCGACTATCACCACCGGCATGTCGCGGCAATTTTTCCAGTCGTGGCGCTGCCGATGCTGGCAGAGGGGGTCGCCGCCGCCTGGCTGGCTTTTCAGCCGCCGGCCGGCGTCTCGCGCTGGGCGCTGTGGGGAGGCCTGGCCTGCGTCCTGACCGCTTTTGGCGTCACGGCGCTTGTCTCGATTCCCTGCCACGACCGGCTGGCGCAGGGCTTCGACGGCGCGACGCTGGAGCGGCTGGTGCAAACCAACTGGCTGCGGACGCTGGCCTGGACGCTCCACGGCATCCTGAGCCTCGCGGCGCTCGTGCAGTTCGGTTGCCAAAAGCGCTAGAGAGCTGCATATACTCGCCCGGCAGCTTCCCGCGTCGGCGCGGGGCGGCAAGGAGGCAAGGAGTAAGCGCATGAGCGATTCGCCGCAAGCCTGGTTCATCACCGGCGTTTCAACGGGCTTTGGTCTGGAGCTGGCCAAAATGCTGCTTGAGCAAGGCCGCATCGTCGCGGGCACAGCCCGCCGCCCAGAAGACTTGGCGGCATTTGAAGCCCTCGCGCCTGGGCGCGCGCATGCTTTCCGCCTCGATGTCACCGAGGCCCAGGCAATCGCGCCGCTGGCGACGCAGGTCATCGAGCGGCTCGGCCACGTAGAGGTCATCGTCAACAACGCCGGTTACGGCACGGCTGGCGCCATCGAGGAGGTGACGGACGAGCAAATCCGTCGCCAGATGGAAGTCAATTTCTTTGGCGCGCTAGCCGTGACGCGGGCGTTTCTGCCGCACCTGCGAGCGCGCCGCCGCGGGTGGATTCTGAATTTGTCCTCGATTGCCGGCGTCATCGCCAATCCGGGGCTAGGTCTCTACTGCGCGAGCAAGTTCGCGCTGGAAGCAGCGTCCGAAGCGCTCGCCAAGGAAGTCGCCCCGCTTGGCATCAAAGTCGTCATCATCGAGCCAGGACCGTTTCGGACGGACTTTGCCGGACGGTCCCTGGCGATCGCGCCGGTCATCTCCGACTACGAAGCGACGGCCGGCGTCATGCGGCGGTACTTCGAGCAAGCGGATGGCAAGCAGGCTGGCGATCCGGTCAAAGCGGCGCGCGCCATGATCGAGTTGGTCAACCTGCCTGATCCGCCGCTGCGCCTGGCGATGGGCAACCGCGCCGTGGACATTATCCGCGCCAAGCTGGAAAGCCAGTTGGCCGAACTAGCCAAGCATGAAGCCTGGGCGCGCTCGCTTGACTACGAAGCTTCATAACCCGGCTTCATCACCCATAGGAGCGCAACCGCCATGCTCTCGACTTCCGATTTCAAGCGCGGCGCTTACATTCTGGTGGACGGCGAGCCGTACGCGGTGCTCGACTGGACGGTGCAGACGCCTTCGGCGCGCGGCGCGGCGACGCTTGTGCGGACGCGCGCGCGGCACGTCCTGACCAACGCCGTCGTGGAAAAAACCTTCAAGTCCGGCGACAAATTCGATGAGCCGGATGTTGATCAGCGCGAAGTGCAGTTCTTGTACGCGTCGGGCGGCGAGCATTACTTTCTGGACCAGGAAAGCTACGAGCAACACGCCCTCCCCGCGTCGGCGCTGGAGAGCGTGAAGCCCTACCTGACGGAAAACGCCCAACTCAAGGGGCTGTTTTACGAAGGCAACCTGGCGAGCGTCGAGCTGCCGCAGTTTATGGAGTTCGAAGTCGTCGAGACCGAGCCGGGCGCGCGCGGCGACACGGCGGCCGGCAAGGTGACGAAGCCGGCCAGGATTTCGACGGGGGCGACTGTCAAAGTCCCGCTTTACATTGAGGCTGGGGAGCGGATTGTCGTAGATACGACGACTGGCGCCTTCGCCCGTCGAGCGAAAGCGTGACCCGCGCCCGCAAGCTTCTTTTTTCGGCGGGCATTGTAGCGGGCAAGCTCAGCCGGCGCCGGCCGCCGTTCCGCGCCTGTCGCCAGGCTCGGCGCTGCGCGCCTGGGGGCGCTCGCGGCCGCGCGGACAGCCATCGGGAGCGCCCATTGACACAGCTTGCGCCAATTCAGTAAAGACCCAATAGATTAGAAATTTCTCAGCTCTAAAGGCGAGGCGCTCGGTCATGGTTGTTTTGACACCCAAAGCGGTAGAAGAAGTGAAGAAGTTTATGGCGGCTGAAAGCATCGGCACGGAAGGCGGCTTGCGCGTCCGCGTCATGCCGGGCGGCTGCTCAGGCTTCCAGTACGGGCTTGACGTGGAAGACGCGCCGCGCGAGGACGATGAAATCATCGCGCGCGATGAAAACGGCGGCATCCGTCTCTTCATCGACCCATTCAGCGGTCAATATCTCGAAGGCGTCGAGATTGACTACGTGTCCAGCGTGATGGGCTCGGGCTTTACGTTCAAGAATCCGTCGGCGACTGGCTCGTGCGGGTGCGGCACGTCGTTCACGGTCTAGCCAAAGCCAGCCAACCGCAACAGCCAAGAGGCGTTTGGAGTCGCGACTCCAGACGCCTCTTTCGTCTATGGCTTTATGGCTCAACCGTCCTGGGGACTCAGCGAAGCCGGCGATCCGCAAGCCCAGGTCGCGCCAGCTAGAGCTTGGCGATGATGGAGGCGCCGCGCTGCTCGATAGCGATGCTATCAAGCGTCCACTGGATGAAGTCTCGCGCAGCGTCGGAGTTGAGACCAAACAAGCCGGCAACCTCGACGAGCTTCAGCCGCTCCTCGTCGGACAGATGGCCGTCGGCGAGCGCCACCTCGACGCAGGTCTGATACAGCGCGCGCCGGAGGAGCGGATCGGTCACGGGCTGAATCACTTTCTCGATTGGGGAGGGCCCGGCCAGCTCCGCCTCGATGGCGGATTTGACATCTTCATCGAGGATTGAGAGCCCTGTCTGGCGAATTAGCCCGTAGAGCATCGCGCGCTCTTCCTCAGTTATCTTGCCATCCGCGGCCACGATGTTGGCGACGCCGCGCACAAACGCCAGCAGTTGCGCCCGCGGGAAGCCGGCAAAAGGCTCGGCGTCAGTCGGCTCGTGAGTCGGAGGCATATCAACCACATTGTCTTCCATAGAGCGGAAAACTCCCTTCAGACGCTACTCAGAATTGCGCGCTCGAAGAATCAAAGCGAATGCTGGGACGATACTTGGACAGCGCGCTTGAAACAAGGCTTTTCCAAGCCAGAAGTCGTTGGCGAGGATCACGGCCCGGCTCGGTCGCGGAGCGCGGCTTCCGCCCGGCGGGCGTCGCGCCAAGCGTTCTCAAGCAATAGACGATCGCGCTTGAGGTCTTCGCGCTCCGACTCGGCGAATCGCTCGCGCGGCTGCGACATGTCGAAATCCGTTCGCGCAAAGGCGTTCGCTAGATTCCGCGCCGACACGCCGTAGTTGTGGAGCGCGTCCCGAAGCTGCTGGTAACGCTCGACAAGCTCCCGATGGCTGGCGGCATAGGCATCCGGGGGGCTTACCGTTGACCAACTGTGCGCGGCTTGCGCCAGTTGGCTCTCGGCGTTTTCCACTTCGCGGCGGCGGGCCTCGATGGTCGCCGGGTTGAACCGAGCGATGTCCCGCAGCTCCTGTAAAAGCGGGTCATCTTGGCTATCCTGCACAACGCGCTCCATCGCCTGATGCGCCTGACGCGACACCTGGTCTAGTCGCTCGCGGTAGGCGCGCTGCGCCGCGCCGGCATCGCCGCCGGTCTCGCTTGCATCGCTGCGCGACTCTGAAGATGCCGGGGAGGGCTTCGCCGCCGCGTCCGAAACGGCGGCCGTCGGCCTGGTAGCGAAATACACCGCGCCAGCCGCCAGGACCAACCCCGCCGCCAGCAACAACGCCAGCGCTACGGCCCAGACCGGAATGCCAAGCTGCGGCGACGCCGGAGGCGGGACAAATCCGCGGCTCGTCGCTTCAGCCGGCGACGACTCTCCCTTCGGCAAGTCGCCCCCCAAACGAGGGCTGCCCGCGGATGGCAGGGTGGGCGGAAGGCTCGCGGATGGCTTGGGCGCGCCGCTCACCGTCGTCACATCGCCTTTCTGGTCGGTCCAGGCCAGCGGCGGCGCGCTGCCAAGCGTCGGGCTGGCGGGCGGCGCCAGTGCGCCGGCAATGAGGTCCGTCGCGCTGCCCAGAAGCGGCAGGCTGCTTTCTCCGGCGATGACGCCCCGGCAAGCGGCTCGGAAGCCGGCCAGGAAGTCGAGGGCCGTCGCAGGTCGCCCGCCTGGCTGCTTGGCCAGCGCGCCAAGGATAAACGCCTCCAGCGGCTCGGCCAGCTCCGGCGCATGGGCGCGAAGCGGCGGCGGCGGCGCGGTGAGATGAAGCGAGATGATTTCGCCAACCGTTTTACCCTGGAAGGGCAACGCGCCCGTCAGCATGCGGTATAAGATCACGGCCAGGCTGTAGAGATCGGCGCGCGCGTCAATGTCGCCCCCATGCACGAACTGCTCGGGCGAGGCGTACAGCGGCGTGCCTATCGCCTGGCTCACTTTCCCCGCGCCTTCTTCCAGCGACTTGGCAATCCCAAAGTCCAGAATTTTGACTTGCTCGCTCAACTGACCCGCGCCAACGAGGCCAATGTTAGCCGGCTTGAGGTCGCGGTGCACGAGGCCGGCGCTGTGAGCGTAATGCAGCGCGTCGCAAATCTGGCTCAACAGGCGCTCGACACGCTCCAGCGGAAAACGCTTATTGCGCTGAAGCTCGTCTTCGAGCGTCGGGCACTCCAGCAATTCCATGGCGATGAATGGCGTGCCATCGGGCAGCGTGTCGGCATCCGTAACGGAAATGATGTTGGGGTGCGACAGCCCGCCGGAAATCTTGGCCTCCCGATGAAAAGCCTCGGCAATCGCGGCGTCAGCGGCAACATCCGGCTTGAGAACCTTGAGCGCCAGGTTGCGATTGATGCCTGTGTGGCGAGCCAGATAGACAATGCCCATGCCGCCGATGCCCAAGACCTCGTCCAGCCGATACTTCCCCTGAATGACAGTTCCCACCAGGCGATAAGGGTCTTTCAAGTTTCGACGCGACGCATCCGACATGGCAACCCCTGGAAAAGCGATGGGCGGGCAAGCCTTGGGCAGCGACCAGTTTTGCCCGCCGGAAAGGGTTACAACGGAAAGCGGAAGATCTTCGTCGCCTTGGCATCCGTGAACTGAATCTCCTGGACGCCAATGCTGCGCAGCAGCGGCAAGTTGCCGCCCTCGCTGATCGCCAGCGCGCGATAAAGCTGCTCCGCTCCAGACTGATCAATCAAGTCATGAGAGATGCGCAGGACGCTTCGATCATCCCCAACCAGCTCGACGCGGGCGCCGGCGCGGCCGAACTGCTCGCTCATGGCTTTTGTAATTGAGGCTCGGATGCGGTCCAGCGAGGGCGTGCGCGGGATGTCATTACGCCAGCGCGGGCCGGACTCGCTCAAGCGGGCGCTGTCGCGAGCGGTCAGCATGGACATCTTGTGCTTGTAATCATAGCTGATGTCCACGTCGGCAATGCCGCGGGCGACGATTTGCAGGTTCAGCAGCGCGCCATCGGGAAGAAAAGCGTAAACCAGCAAGCGGCCATCCCGATCCTGATGCCCGCGCGAGGCGTTCACTGGATCGTATTCAAACCGCAGGCGCTTCCCCTGCAACAGCTTAGCGGTCTCCACGCGGGACGCCTCGCCGGCCTTGCCGGTGCTGTTCTGAACGCCAATCAGCGTCACCTGGCCAAGTCCCGGCACATCAAGCAGGGCGCAGCTCTCGACGCGGACGTTACCATAGGTCGCCTTGGCGTCCAGCGGCGGGGCCGCCGCGACGGTCTCGCGCTCCGACGCATCCATTGCCGCTTCCGGGGCGCCCATCCGCTCCTTGACTGGGCTGGCTTGGCTTGCGGCGGCACCCGCGTCTTCTTCAGGGAGCGTGAAAGCCGGCTCCTCATAAACGCGCCCCTCGCGCTTGGCGATGGCTTCGGGCGACTCGGTCGCCTGCGCCCAAATGCCGCGCTTTGCCTGACGGGCTTGATATTCGGCGGCCAGCAGAGTGTTTTTCGTCCGAACGTCGACGAAGTGCTGATTGAAGAAGAAAGCGTCGCCGTCGCGGAGGAGCTCGGCATTGAGCAGCTTTCGCGACGGCAGCAAGTAGATGTAGGAGAGTTGCCGCCCATACTTGTCGCGGTGGCCAAGGTCCTGGTTCTGGTTTTCGAGCCATACCTCGACGGTCTTGCCCAAAATCAGTTGCTGCGCGCGCGCGCGGGACTGCTCGGCGGCTGGCCCGGAAGAGGGCGCCAGGATGCCGATCAAGCGCACAATCGTGCCGTCTTGCAAGATGACCGTATCCCCTGTCAGGGCTTGCTTCACCGTCGTGATTTTGGTCGAAGTGCCGGTCACGACTTGCGCCGGCGCTGGTGACGAGACAGCTTGGCCCAGCAGAAGACCGACGAGGGCCGCCAAAGCCCTTCGCGTCCATTTAGCTTGTCCTGAGACCCATAGCTTCGACATAGCACACAGTTTCGACATAGCACGCAAGCCCTCATTGGATTGAAAAGCGGAATGCCGCGCAGGAAAGCCGCCGCCCGGCGCGGGGACGACTCAAGCCCGTGGCGCTTATCGCGGACCGCTTATCGCGGACCGTAGGCATGGAAAAGACGCGGAACGTAAAGGTCGAGCATGCGCCGCCACCACGGCCAATCATGATTCACGTCATGACCCCACAGATCGAGCGAATGCGGGATGCCGCGACTGTAAAGCACCCGCGACAGGTCGCGCGATCGCTCTGGCGCTTCATACGCCCCCTGCCCTGAAACAATGTGGATGTCGGACTGGTAGCGCAGCAATGGCAGAAAGTAATCGTCATTGAGGTGCTGCAAGTACTCGATGGGATTATTGAAGTACACATCGTCGTTATGAAAGCCGTCGCACCAGGGGCGAATGTCATACGACCCCGACATGGCGATCAGCGTGTCAAAGCTGCCGGGATTGCGAAATACCGAGTTGGCGGCGTGGTAGGCTCCAAAGCTCGCGCCCGTCGCGGCGATCTTGACTGGCGAGCCGCCGCAGTCGCTGCGGATGAAGGGGCATACTTCATGCGATATGTAGTTGCTGTAAGCCATCTGACGCGCCGCTCGCTGCGCCGGGTGAATGCGGTCGTTCATCCAGCTCTCACGGTTGATGCTATTGATGGAATACACTTTGACGATGCCGGCGTCGAGGTATGGCCGCAGCACGTCAATCACCAGAAACCGCTCATACTCTTCAAAATCAGCGGCGGCGGTCGGAAACATCAGCAACGGCTTGCCATAGTGGCCATAAACGGCAATTGGCATTTCCGCGCCGAGATGAGGGCTAAACCAACGGTGAACTTGCTTGCGCACAGGCTTCCAGATCTCCAAGGGAAGAATTGGCAGGATAAAGCTGACTTGCGCGCGACGATAGCATGGATTGCGGGGCGATGCGCAGGCTGTTTTCAGTCGCGCGCTTGGCGACCAAGCTTGGCGACTAGAAGGGCGGCGGCGAGTCAGGCAGCGGTTCCGGCGGCGCCGGGACGAGCAGCCCCTCGCGCCGCAGCTCGGCGATCATGACCATCGCTTCCAGGTCATCTTCCAGAGCGCGCAGGCAGTCGCCAAACGAGCGCCGCCCGTCGAAGAGCGACTTGAGAAAGCTGATTTCCGTCTTGAAGTCATCCGGCACGGATAGGCGCGCAAAGGCCTCGCTGACAATGTAGGGTCGGTCGAGGCTCGGCTCGGATTCGAGCAGCGACTGCGATTCGTCATAGCGTCGCACGGCTTCCATCAAAAGCTGCTGGGTGGAGAGCGCGATGCGCGCCGGGCGCTCCACGGGCGCGCTCCGAAACGCAAACTCGCCCCGTAGCCAGCGAATGACGACATAGGCCGTCCGCTCGCCCTGGCAAGCCTCCAACTCGGCATCCAGAACCTGCCCTTCCCGAATGTAGAAGGTCGCCTCGCGTCCGTCGGAAACCACCTTGAGGATGCCGCTTTTGCGCCCTGCCTCGATGATTTGCAGGATCTCCGCAAAGGAAACCTCGTGGAGATTGCCGCGAAAGTCGGCATTGGGCTGCAGGCGCCGGAGCAGGTTTTTGACGCGGAATGTCAGCTCGGCGGCGCTAAACGGCTTGACCCAGTAGTCCTCGACGCCGCGCTCGAAAGCGGCGAGTCGCTCCTCCTGCTGTCCGCGGGAGGATAAGCAGACAAAGGGGACCTCCCTGAGCAGCGGATGACGGCGCGTCCAGTCAAAGAATTGCCGACCGTCCATGCGCGGCATGAGCAGGTCGCAAATGATGAGCGACGGACGCCACTGCAAAGCGACTTCCTGCGCTTGCTCGCCGTCCTCCGCCGTCACGACGCGACAGCCCAGGCGGCGCAGGCACAGCGTCAGCAACTCGCGCGCCCCCGGCTCGTCATCCACCACGAGGATGGTTTGATCTGGAAATTGCTCGCGCCGCTCCAAGCGCGGCGGGCGCCCGCCCGGCTCGTCAAGCCAGGTGCCGCGCGCGCCCTGCGCCCACTCGGGGCGACTGAGGTTGACCAGGTCAACCAGCTCCTTGCGGTACCTGGCATGGCTCTCGCCTAGAGAAGGCAAGGCTTCGACGTAGCCGCGCGCCGCCGCCAGCTCGTCATGGGACAAAAGCATCTCGACCACTTGGCGAGCGCGCTCAAAAGCGTCGGCGTAGCGCCCCAAGCCGACCAGCAAATCGACCATGACGCGTAACAGCCGGAGGCGCTCGTCGCTCGCAGCCATCCGCTCCGCCCGCCGAAAGTATGCCAGCGCGGTCTCGCTATCTTTCCGCGCCTGATAGATTTCGCCGATCCGGCAGAGCAGGCCCACCGCGCGCCGTCCCTGACCCGCGTTCTGGTAGGCGTCGCTCAACTGCTGCATGAGGACGACGTCTTCCGGGGTCGCCGCCAGCCTCCGCTCCAACTCCTCGATGTCCTGCCGCTGGCGGATATCCCCAATCAGGGCAGCGACTTGCTCCCGCATCGAGCGAACTTTGTCGAACAGGCCCATGCTTGAAGCGCTCCAAGCTTCTCAACGTTGTCGCCTATCGGATTGGATTCGCCTGCCGCTGGCCTGACTCGTCGCTTCTCAGCTATATTTTTCCAGGCTAGCGCCAGCTTAGGCTGGCGCTAGCTTACCACAAGCCTATTACAAAAGGCTTTCCCAGGCGGCCGCGGGGTCGGCCGCTAGCCGCCAGCGCGGCGCATTGCAATCGCAGCCGCGGATCAGGCAGGATTCGCCCGCTGAGATCAAGGCTATGGCGACTTCCGCGAACACAACCGAACGCTGGCGAGCGCTCGAGCGCGACGCTCGCCCCTGGGGAGAGTACATCGTCATTGACGAAGGCGCTGGCTACAAGGTCAAGCGCATCGAGGTCCTTCCGGGCAAGCGCCTGAGCTATCAGAAACATGCCCGGCGCGACGAGCGCTGGGTCGTCGTGCAAGGCTGCGCCCAAGTGACGCTCGACGGCAACGAACGACTGGCGCGGGTTGGCGAGGCGGTGCATGTGCCGGCTGGCGCGGCGCATCGGATTGCGAATCCGGGCGCGGAATTGCTGGTGCTGATTGAAATCCAGCTCGGCGATTACCTTGGCGAGGATGACATCGTCCGCCTTCAAGACGACTACGGGCGCGTCGCCTAGCGCCCGCCGCCGCGCGCTTGCAGAATGAGTCGCGTCTTCAAGTCATACAGCGACTCCTCCAGCCCGACCGGGTAAATGTGCGGATTGACGAACCGCTTCAGCCCCGGCGACAGCCGCGCCACTGCCGATTGCGCCCGATGGCGCGCCGCGGCGAGCGGCGGCGGCTCGTAAACGAGCGCGCCGCGCCGGAAGATTGGCACCAGCAAGTCCTCGCGGGCGGCTTCCCGCGGGATGCGCTTCCGCCGGGTCGGATCGAGCGGGTCAACGATGACGCAGCCTTCATCGAGATTGGAGTGGACATCGTAAATCGCGTCCCCGATTAACTCGCCATCCACGCTGAAGCGGCGGACCTGAAGAATCCCCGGCGTTGAGATCTTAATGGCCTGCTCCGACAGCTTGATGCAGTAGCGCCAGTCCTCCGCGGCGCGGTCGCGCAGCGCGGTCAGCTTGTAAACGCCGCCCAGGGTCGGCTGGTCGTAGCCGGTGACGAGTTTCGTGCCGACGCCCCACATGCCGATGCAGGCCCCCTGTTGCTTGAGGCTATTGATGATGGTCTCGTCAAGGTCATTGCTGGCGACGATGACGGCGTCAGGGAAGCCGGCCGCGTCGAGCAGCTTGCGCGCCTCGATGCTCAAATAGGCCAGGTCGCCCGAATCGAGCCGGATGCCAGACAGCTCATGCCCCTGCTCGCGCAGCCAGCGGCCGACCTCGATGGCCTGCCGGACGCCTTCCAGGGTGTCATAGGTATCCACCAGGAAGACGCAGTTGTTGGGCATCGCCGCGGCATAGGCTTGAAACGCCTCGCGCTCGTTGTCAAAGGACATCACCCAGCTATGCGCGTGCGTGCCGCGCACGGGGATGCCGTAAGCTTTCCCGGCCAACACGTTGGAGGTTCCCACGCAGCCGCCGACATAAGCGGCGCGGCTGGCCGACAGGCCGCCATCGGGCCCCTGCGCTCGGCGCAAGCCAAACTCAATGACCGGCTCCCCTTGCGCAGCCAGACAGATGCGAGCCGCCTTGGTGGCGATGAGCGTCTGGAAGTTGATAACGTTGAGAATAATGGTTTCCAGTAGTTGCGCCTGCGCCAGCGGGCCGGTCACGCGCACCAGGGGCTCAAACGGGAAAACGACCGTTCCTTCAGGGATGGCGTCAAGGTCGCAGGCCAGCCGGAAGTCGCGCAGGGTATCCAGAAACGCGGTCTCGAAAAGCGGTCGCCCGTCGTGTCCGGCGAGGGTTGCCAAGTAGGCGAGGTCGCTATCGTCAAACGTCGCCTGGGTCAGGATGTCAATGAGCGAGTGCAGCCCGCAGGCTATAGTGAAACCGCCGTCAAAGGGATGACGGCGAAAAAACATCTGAAAGACCGCTTCCCTTTCGCCGCGCCCGGACTTCCAGTAAGCTTGGGCCATCGTGAGCTGATACAAGTCGGTCAGCAGCAGGGACGAAAGCGGCAACATCGTTGACATTGGTCGGGTCTCCATCGTTTACAAGCTGCGCCCGCTTACAAGCCGCGCCCGCGAGTCGCGCCGGCGGGGGCGTAACTGTTTCGCGTCGGCGTCATTTTCGCAAGCGCTCCTTTCGGTATCATGCCTATGTCGCCCAAGCCTATTGCGCCTCAGCCGGGACAGGAATCCGTTTGGGATTATCCGCGCCCGCCGCGCTTGGAACGCGTCGCAAAGCGCCTGCGGGTCGTTTTCGGCGGCGTCACCATCGCCGACACGACCCGCGGGTGGCGGGCGCTCGAAACCAGTCACCCGCCTGTCTATTACTTCCCGCCGGACGACATCCTTCCCGAAACGCTCATCGCCAGTCCGCGCGCGTCTTACTGCGAGTGGAAAGGCGCGGCGCGCTACTACGCGGTTCGGGCAGGCCAGCGCGTGGCGCCGGATGCCGCCTGGGGCTACCCCGAGCCGACGCTCGCTTTCGCGCCAATTGCCCGGCATATCGCTTTCTACGCCGGGGCGATGGATGCCTGCTACGTGGATGACGAACTGGTCGTCCCGCAACCAGGCGGCTTTTACGGCGGGTGGATCACGCGAGACATTGTCGGACCGTTCAAGGGCGTTCCCGGCTCATGGGGCTGGTAATCGCCCGCTGCCTGACGCATGACTGATCCGATCGGCTTCATTGACGCCCTGCTCCGGCTGCTCGACGTGCAGATCTCGGTCATGTCGCTGCTCGCGCTGGGCGGTCTGGTCTTCGCCCGCATGCTGGCGTTCGTGACGGTCGTGCCGTTTTTCGGCGGACAGAGCGTTCCCAATCAGGTCAAGGTGGCGGAGGCTGTGGCCTTTGTCTTGCTCATCGCCCCGGGACTCAGCGCCAGCGCGCCGGAGCTGGCGGTCCGCGGCGGCGCGTTTGGCTTCGCCATTCTCGCGCTCAAGGAAGTCGCCGTCGGCTTCACGCTGGGGTTTGTCGCTTCGTTGGTGTTTGAAGCCATTCAGGTCGCCGGGCGTATCATTGACGCGCAGCGCGGGGCGACGATGGGCGAAATGCTAAATCCAATGCTCCAGGAGCAGGTTTCCGAGCTTGGGCAGTTCAAGCTCCAGGTCGCCATCGTCATTTTTCTGGCCCTGGGCGCGCACCGCTTCGTCATCGAAGGGCTCTTCCGCAGCTTTGAGATCATTCCTGTCGCCGACTTCCCCAAGCTTGGCGCGGGACTGTCGCCCGGGCTTGCCAGCGTCACCCTGCTGACGGGCGAAGTCCTCGCCCTGGGCGTTCGCTTGGCCGCGCCGGCAATGGCCGCGCTACTGCTGACGGATGTCTTCTTTGGTCTCATCAATCGCGTCGCGCCGCAGTTCAACGTGTTTTTCCTCAGCATGCCGGTCAAGATGGCGCTTGGGATTTTTATTGTTATGCTGGCGCTGCCAATTTACGCTGAGCAGTACCAAGCGGCCTTCAAGGAAGCGCTCCAGGCGTTTGAGACACTCATGCGTCAGCTCGCGCCATAGCGAGCGGACCAGGGCGCGAGCGAGAAAGCCGGCCGCGGCTAGCGCCAGCGCCTCCCCACAGTTTTGGATAAACCGATGAAAGCTTTTTCTAGTCAAGGTTTTTACAAGTCAAAAGTTTCTCAGGCGGGGTCTTTCAGCCCAGACAAAGGAATAACGACTCGACAATTGACTTTCGCTATCGCCAGCAGCTCATTTGATGAACTCCCTGAAGACGAATCCATCTTGGAAGCCAGACGAGCGCGCGCTCAAGCGCGACCTCGGGCTGGTTCAGCGACTGCGCTGGCTGTATTTCGCGGCGCTGGTCACCCTGGCGGCGATGACCATTGGCGGGCAGGTCGCCGTGCAGCAGCTTATCCTCAGCCAGCAGGATGAAGCTCGCGCCATCAATATCGCCGGACGCCAGCGCATGCGAAGCCAGCGCCTGACCAAGTGCCTGCTAGCCTGCCAACTGAGCGCGACGCCAGCCGAGCGACAGCGCTACCTGGACGAGCTGCGCAGGACGCTCGAGCAGTGGAAAATCGCTCATGGCGCGCTCCAGGATGCGGGGCCGGAAACTGGCGTGACAGCGTGCTGCGCGCCGCGCGTTCAAGCGGCGCTAGCGGAAACGCGGCCAAGCTTCAACGCGCTCGTGACGACGTTCGAGAGCGCTTTAACCCTGTCGAGCGCCGCCGGCGACGCCTCTCCGGACCTGACGGCGCCAATCCAAGCGGCGCTCGAGGAGCAGGCCAATTTTTTGGCAGCCATGGAGAACGTCGTCGACGCGCTTGAGACGGAAGCCAATCAGCGCCGCATACAAATGCAAGCCTTCGGATGGGCGTGGCTGGGGATTGTGCTGGGCATCTTCAGCCTCGAGGGGGCGTTGATCACGCGCCGGGCGCTGTCCAAGACGGCGGCCGTGATTCGGGAAATCTCGCTGGCGCGCGACCGCCTCGCCGGGCTGAACCTGCGGCTTGAGCGCGCCCGCGATGAAGCGCAGGCAGCCGCGCGCGCCAAGTCGGCGTTTCTGGCGAATATGAGCCATGAGATTCGCACGCCGATGAACGGCGTCATTGGCATGTCCGCGTTGCTGGCGAACACGCCGCTGACCAAGGAGCAAAGCGAGTATCTGGAGACCATTCGCTTCAGCGCGGAGAGCCTGCTGGCGATTATCAACGACATTCTGGACTTCTCGAAGATCGAAGCCGGCGCGCTCCAAGTTGAGCAAGTGCCCTTTGATCTGCGGGAGTGCATCGAGAAAGCGCTCGACCTCATCGCCGATGCGGCCGGACGCAAGCGCCTGGACGTGGCATACCTGATTGAGGACAACGTTCCGCCGACAATTGTCAGCGATCCGACGCGGCTGCGGCAAATTCTGCTCAATCTGCTGAGCAATGCCGTGAAGTTCACCGAACAGGGGGAAATCGTGGTGACGGTCAGCGCCGCGCCGCTGGACGAGTCGCCCGCCGCCGCCCCGGAGCGACCTCGCCCGCAGCCATCTTGGCATGAGGTGCAGATTACCGTCCGGGACACCGGCATTGGCATCCCGCCGGAAGCCCGCGAGCGCGTGTTCCGTGATTTTGAGCAGGCGACGGAGACGACGTCGCGCATGCACGGCGGCACCGGCCTTGGGTTGGCAATTTCCAAGCGCCTGGTGGAAATGCTCGGCGGCGACATTTGGCTCGACAGCGAAGTTGGGAAGGGGAGCGCCTTTTACTTCACGCTCCGCTGCAAAGCGGCGCCGAGTCAACTGCGGCGGTATGTGCGCGGCCTGCTACCGGAGCTGGAAGGCAAAGTGGCGCTGGTCGTGGATGACAACGCGACGAATCGGCGCATCCTGGAAACCCAGCTTCGCGCCTGGCAGGTGACGCCGATCCTGGCCGCCACGGCCGAAGAGGCCTTGCGCTGTCTGCGCTCCGAAGCCAAAGTGGATGTCTTGGTTTTTGACATCCAGTTACCGGATATGGATGGCACGGCCCTGGCGCAAGCGGCTCGCCAACAGCCAAGTTACGCGCGAACGCCAATTCTTTTCCTCGGCTCGGCGATAGAGGACGGGATCAGGTCCAGCGTGCGCGCGCTAGCGCCAGCGAAGCTCCTGACCAAGCCCATCAAGCCGACCAGCCTCCAACGGGGTCTGGAGGAGCTGCTCGCGATGCCATCCGCGCCGACCGCCGCGCCCAAGCCCCAGTTCAACGCCGGGCTGGGGCAGCGGCACCCGTTGCAGATCCTCATCGCCGAAGACAATGCCGTTAATCGCAAGGTCGCGGCTCGCACACTGGAAAAGCTCGGTTATCAGCCTGGCCTGACATCGGATGGCATTGAAGCGGTCGAGGCCATTTTGGGCGCGGCGGCTTGCGACAAGCTCTATGATCTGGTGTTCATGGACTTGCATATGCCGGGCAAGGACGGCCTCGAGGCCATTCGCGATGTTCATCAGGCGCTGCCGCCGAACAAGCGCCCGCGCTTCGTGGCCCTGACGGCGGCGGCGTTGCCCGAGGAGCGGCAGGCGGCATTCGAAGCCGGCGTGGGCGACTATCTATGCAAGCCTTTTACCATAGCGGATTTAATCAGGGTCATCGAGGAAACCGCGCCGCTCGGCGACCGCGCCAGGCAGCCACAGTCCGGGCAGCCACAATGAAGGGACATTGCCGCGCATGACCCGACCGGCGCAATCCGCAAGCGGCGCCGCTTCCAGCTTGGCGCGGCGACTGGCGCTCATCAATGGGCTCTGGCCACTCGTCCTCTGTGGCTGGGATGGCGCGCTGGGCAGGCTGGGCGCCAACCCGCTGGAGTTCATTCTGCGACTGACCGGCATGCTGGCGCTCGCGTTCCTGACGCTCACGCTGCTGGTCACGCCCGTCGTCACCTGGGGCGGCCCGGCCTGGCTTGTCAAGCTGCGCCGGACGCTCGGGCTATTCGCTTTCTTCTATGCCGCGCTGCATCTGCTGTGCTACGTCTGGTTCGACCGGGCCTTCGACCTTGCGGCGGTCGGCGCGGACACGCTGCGCCGCCCGTTCATCCTGTTTGGCATGACGGGCTTCCTCGTCATGATTCCGCTTGCCGTCACATCAACTAACCGGATGATCAAGCGCCTGGGCGCGCAACGCTGGAAGCGACTCCATCGCTTGACCTACGTCGCCGCCGTCGCCAGCGTGATTCATTTCTACTTGTTCGTCAAAGCCGATACGACCCTGCCAACCGCCTTTGCAGCCGTCGTCGGGCTGCTCCTGGTCCATCGCTGGCTGCAGGCGCAGCGCGTCACCACGCTAGGACTCGACCTCAAGCGGTGAACGGCAGGCGGAATAACTTGAAAACAGTTTTCAATTCACATAGGGTTTGTCTCTGGTCTTTTTGGCCATGAAACCTTGCCGGTCGAGGCTCATCGCCCTATGAAACGCTGGCTCGCCGCCTTTCTTCCCTCCGCGTCGCCGGTAGCCGCCGACCATCCGCTGACGCTGGCGGATGTCGCCGCCGGCCACCGGGCGCGGGTTTGTCGGTTGCTTGACGTGGTCGGCGCGGAAACCCTGCGCGAGCGCGGGCTGCGCGAGACGGCTGAAGTGCGCGTCATTGCGGACGGCGATCCGCTGGTGTGTTCCGTCCTTGGCGTCCGAATGACGCTCAACCGCCAAACGGCGCGGGGCGTTCTGGTGGAGCGCTTGTCATGACGCTTGACGCGCTTGAAATTGGCGCGACGGGACGCGTTGAGCGCGTGCGCGGCGACCGCGCCATCGTTCAGCGCCTTCAGGAGATGGGCTTGACAACGGGCGTCACGGTCAAGGCGATTCGCGTCGCGCCGCTCGGCGACCCGCTGGAAGTCGAGCTGCGGGGTTACCGGCTGTCGCTGCGCAAGGATGAAGCCGCGGCGGTTGAAATTTCCGCGCTGTGAGTTTGGGCTGTGGGCGAAGACCAATCCCTGCGCCGCTTGGCGCTCGTCGGCAATCCCAACTGTGGCAAAACGACGCTGTTCAACGCGCTGACCGGGCTGCGCCAGAAAGTCGGCAACTATCCCGGCGTAACCGTCGAAAAGAAGGAAGGGCGCTTCGCCGTCGGAGCGACCGAGGCGGTTGTCATCGACCTGCCCGGCGTGTACAGCCTTTCCGCCCGCTCGCTCGACGAGCGGATCACGCGCGATGTCGTGCTGGGGCGACAAGCGGGAACCGATCCGCCGGAAGCTATTCTGGCCATCGCCGACGCCAGCAACCTGGAGCGCAATCTGTACCTCGTGACCCAGGTCCTGGAGCTGGGGCGACCGGTTTGGCTGGCGCTCAACATGATGGACGTAGCCGACGCCAAAGGGCTGACGCTCGACCTGGAGCGGCTTTCGCAGGCGCTTGGCGTTCCGGTCCTGCCCATCGTCGCCAGCAAAGGCGCGGGGCTGGCGGCGCTGCGCCGCCAGCTCGCCGCGCCGCTGCCGCCCGCGCCAATCCGCCGGTGGCGATTGCCACAGGTCATCGAGACGGAAGTCGCCGCGCTGGCCCAGCGGCTGCGCGCCAGCCGCTGGGCCGATGGCGCGGCGGCGGAGGGCGAGGCCATTCGGCTATTGCTCAACGACGCGGCGGAAGATGACCCGCCGCAGCCGCCGGACATCCAAATCGCGATTAAGACCGCCCGCGAGCGGCTGGAAGCCCTGGGCATCGAATGGTGGGCGGCGGAAGCGGAAGGGCGCTACGGCTGGATCCAGACGATCTGCCAATCGGTCATCCGCCAGCCGGAGCAGTTTCAGCGGACGACGAGCGACCGCATCGACGCCGTCGTGACGCACCGGCTGTGGGGGCCGCTGCTGTTCGCCGGACTGATGCTTTTCATTTTCCAGAGCATCTTCGCCTGGGCGCAAGCGCCGATGGACGCCATCGGCTGGATAATCGACCAACTGTCCGCGGCGACGCGCCGGGCGCTGCCGTCCGGCGCGTTGAGCGACCTCATGGCGGATGGCGTTCTGGCCGGGGCCGGCGCGGTCATTGCGTTTTTGCCGCAGATTCTCATTCTGACCTTTTTCATCGCCCTGCTGGAAGACACCGGCTACATGGCGCGGGCGGCGTTCATCATGGATCGCCTGATGCGTCGGGTGGGGTTGAGCGGCAAATCCTTTATTCCGCTCTTGAGCTCGTTCGCCTGCGCCATTCCGGGCATTACGGCGACGCGGACGATAGAAAACGCCAAGGACCGGCTGGTGACGATTCTCATCGCGCCGCTGATGAGCTGTAGCGCGCGACTGCCGGTTTACGCCTTGATGATTGGCGCGTTCTTTCCGCCCAACCAGCGCTTGTGGGGGTTTCTTTCGACGGCTGGCGCGATGCTGTTCGCCATGTACGCCCTAGGCATCGTCGCGGCGATTGCCGTCGGATGGCTTTTCAAGAAGACGCTGATTCGGGGCGCATCGCCGCCGCTCATCATGGAACTTCCGCCCTACCGCGTGCCCTCCCCGCGCGCGGTGTTGCTGACGATGCTTTCCGCAGGCGGGCAGTTTCTCTACCGCGCCGGGACGATCATTCTGGCGATTTCGATCGTGCTGTGGTTTCTGGCGACGTACCCGCGGCAGGTCGCGCTGAGCCGCGACTATGCGGCCGAGCGGTCGGCCATCGCGGAAACGGTCCAGCGCGGGCAGGCGACGGAAGATGCCGCCGCCGCCCAGCTTCGGACGCTCGAGCGGCTCGAGAAAGCTGAACGCCGCGAAAAGAGCTTCATCGGGCAGGCCGGCAAGCTGATCGAGCCGCTCATCGCCCCGCTGGGCTTCAACTGGAAAATTGGCGTCGGCGTCATTTCGGCCTTCGCGGCGCGCGAGGTCTTCGTGGGCACGCTGGCGATTATTTATGGCGTCGGCGATGACGAGGAAGCGTCCGGTGGCCGCGCCCTTCAGGCGGCGCTTCAAGCTGACCGCTACCCCAATGGGCAACCCGTTTTCTCGCCGCTCGTCGCCGTCTCGGTCATGGTGTTTTTCGTGCTGGCGATGCAGTGTATGTCCACGCTGGCCGTGGTCCGGCGCGAGACGAATGGCTGGCGCTGGCCAGCAGCGATGCTCGCCTATATGACGGTCCTGGCCTATGTCGGCAGCCTGCTCGTCTATCAGGGCGGGCGCTGGCTCGGCTTTGGGAACTAGAGTGGCAACCAAAAAGAAGCGGCGACAGCGCCTAGGCCCGGCGCGCGCGCCGGGCCTAGGCGGGCGGCTGCCAGCGCTGCAAGCGCAGCGCGTTTGTCACGACAAACAAGCTTGACAAGCCCATGGCGGTCGCGGCGAGGATTGGCGAAAGCAAGACGCCATACGCCGGGTAGAGCGCGCCGGCGGCGACTGGTATTAGCGCCGCATTGTAAGCGAACGCCCAGAACAAGTTCTGACGAATGTTGCGCATCGTCGCGCGGGCCAGCGCGATGAGGCTCGGCGCGGCGTTCGGGTCGCCGGACATCAAGACCACATCAGCGGCTTCAATGGCGATGTCGGTTCCGGCGCCAATCGCGATTCCGACATCGGCGCTCGCCAGCGCGGGCGCGTCATTGATGCCATCCCCGATGAAGGCCACGCCGCCGCGCTTCCGAAACGCTTGCACGGCCTCGGCCTTGGCTTCCGGGCGGGCCTCCGCGATGACCTCGGCGATGCCGAGCCGGGCTGCCATTGCCTGCGCAGCTTGCCGGTTGTCGCCAGTGACCATGGCGACATCCAGTCCGGCGGCGCGCAAGCGGGCGACCGCGGCGGCGGCCGTCGGCTTGGCTTCGTCGGCTACGGCCAACAGCGCGACCAGTCGCCCGTCAAGCGCGGCGTACATTGGCGTTTTCCCGGCGCCCGCCAGGCCGTCCACGACCGGCCTTGACCCGTCGGCGTCTATGCCCAGCGTTTCCATCAGTTGGCGCGAGCCAACCGCCATCTGTCGCCCGGCAACCGTCGCCGTCACCCCCAGGCCGGGCAGCGCGGCGAAGTCGGCTACGCTGGGCTGCGGCCAGCCGGCGGCGGCGGCGGCGGTCACGATGGCCTGCGCGACCGGATGCTCTGAATGCCGCTCGACAGCCGCAATCCAGCCAAGCACCTCGGTTTCGGAAAGCCCCGGCGGCAACGCCACAATCCGCGCATCCGTGAGCGTCGGGCGGCCGACGGTCAGGGTGCCGGTTTTGTCAAAAACCACCGTCCGCAGACTGGCCAGCGCCTGCACGGCGCGCCCCTTGCGAAACAGGATGCCAAGCTGCGCGGCCTTGCCGGCGCTGACCAGAATCGAGGTCGGCGTCGCCAGCCCCATCGCGCAGGGACAGGCGATGACCAGGACGGCGACGGCGTTGACCACCGCCAGGTCGAGCGACGCCAGCCGCCACCAAAGGCCAAAGGTCGTCATCGCCGCCAGCAACGCGGTCGGGACGAGCCAGCCCACGACGCGGTCGGCCAAGTCCTGGATGGGCGGCTTCGCGCCCTGCGCCGTCTGCACCAAGCGCGCGATGCGCTGCAGCGCGGCGTCCTCCCCGACGCGCTCGACCCGGAAAGCCAAGCTGCCCCGACCGTTGACCGTTCCGCCGATGACCTCGCATCCGACGGATTTTGCCGCCGGCAGCGGCTCGCCGGTCAGCATGGATTCGTCCACGAAGGAAGCGCCCTCCGTCACGACGCCATCCGCCGGGATGCGCTCGCCGGGGCGAACCGCGACGAGGTCGCCCGGACGGATCGCGGACACCGGCAAGTCAATGACTTGTTGGTTGCGAATGACCCGCGCGGTTTTCGGCTGCAAGTCGAGCAGGCGCCGGATGGCCGCGCCAGCTTGCCCTTTGACGCGCGCTTCCAAGTATTTGCCAAGCAGCGTCAGCGCGATGACCATCGCCGCCGCTTCGTAGTAAAGATGTCGCGTCCCGGCGGGGAACGCCGTCGGGAACAGCGTCGCCGCCGCCGAATAGCCGTAGGCGGCAGTCGTTCCCAGCAGGATCAGCGTATTCATATCCGGCGATCCGGCGCGCGCCGCCGCCCAGCCTTTCCGATAAAAGCGCCAGCCAGGGCCGAACTGGGCGAGCGTCGCCAGCGTCAACGACGCCCGCTGAAGCGCCGCTTCGCTGACCAAGGCCAGGAGCGCGTGATGGAGCGCCGGAATGAGCATTGGCAGCATCTCCAGCGCGAAGAGCGGCAGCGCCAGCAGCCAGGCCAGCAGCGCCGCCCGACCCAGCGCTCGCCGCTCGCTTCGCGTCGGCTCGGCGAGCGACCGTTCAGGCGCGTCGGCGACGGTTGGAACAACCGTGTAGCCGGCTCTTTCAATCGCGGCATGTAGCGCCGGCAAGGCGACGGCGGCCGGGCGAAAGGTCACAACCGCCTGCTCCGCCGCAAGATTGACCGCCGCCGCCGTGACGCCTTCCGCCCGGCGCAGCACGCGCTCGAGGCGACTGGCGCAGGCCGCGCATGTCATGCCGCCGACGCCAATCACTTCCGTGACGGCGGGGGGCGGCGCAACTGATTTCGATGTCATCAATGCGTCTCGCTTCACCTCTGCGGCTACCTTGCGCGGCCGCGGCTACCTTGCGCGCCGCGCCGGAAAGCGACCGGAAGCCGCGCCGCCCGAAGCGGCGCTTCAGCCGACGCCCGTCGATTCCCTCGACATCGCCCGCCGTCTTCCAGTCAAGCGACCTGAAAGCCGGCTTCCTCGATAGCCGCGACAATCCGCGCCCGGCTCGCGGTTTCAGGCGCGTAGGCGACGACGGCCCGCCCGACTTCCACCCGGCGCATCTCGACGCCGGCGAGCGAGCGCAAGGCGGCTTCAACGGCGCGGACGCACTGTTCGCAACTCATGCCTTCAATCTCGATTATGTCTTCCTGCATTGCGGCTCCTTGAAATGTCATTCAATCTTGCCAGACCCGCCGCGGCGCCGCACCATGCGCGGCATGAAACGTCTCTGGCTTTCTTGTTCTATCACGCTTCTCGCTTGCCTGGCGCTAGCGTCGTCAACGGCGTCCCGAACGGCGAGTTCCTGGACTATGGCGACACGCTCCACGCTGCAAACGGGACCGATTCGCGCCCCTGAGCTGGAAGGCGGCGTCGGGTGGCTCAACGCGCCAGGCCCGCTATCGCTCGCGGCGCTGCGCGGGAAAGTCGTCCTGCTCGACTTCTGGACCTATTGCTGCATCAACTGCATGCACGTCATCCCCGACCTCAAGGCGCTCGAAGCCAAGTATCCCAATGAGCTGATCGTCATCGGCGTTCACTCGGCCAAGTTCACGAATGAGAAGGACACCAACAGCATCCGGCAGGCGATAGCGCGCTATGACATTCAGCACCCGGTTGTCAATGACGCCAATTTCGCCATCTGGAACGCCTACGCCGTCCGCGCCTGGCCGACGCTGACGCTGATTACGCCCGACGGCTACGTGGCGAGCCAGTATTCCGGCGAAGGCCACTATGCAGCCCTCGACCGCGACATCGCGGCCATCATCGCCGAGGCGAAGCGCAAGGGGACGCTCAAGCCGGGGACGCTTGAAACCGCGCTAGAGCCTTTCAAAGAGCCTGACCGCCCGCTGCGCTTCCCAGGCAAGGTGCACGCCGACGCGGCGAGTCGGCGCGTGTTTATCGCCGACACCGGCCATCATCGCGTCGTCGTCGCCGGCTTTGACGGAATGGTTTTGGACACCATTGGCTCCGGCGCGCCCGGGGCGCGGAACGGGCCGTACAGCTTCGCCGAGTTTCGCCATCCGCAGGGACTGGCGCTCGACGGGGACTTTCTCTATGTCGCCGATACCGGCAATCACCTCATTCGGCGCGTCAACCTCAAGACCAAGGAAGTTGAAACCGTCGCCGGCACGGGCAAAAATGAGCGCGGCGCCCAGATGGGGTTGGGAACGAGCATTGGGCTTAGCTCGCCGTGGGACCTTGCTATCCACGAGCGAACCCTGTTCATCGCCATGGCGGGGGCGCACCAGATCTGGCAATACAACCTGGACACCGGCACCATCGGCTGGTACGCCGGCGCGGGCGGCGAAGGCCGCCGGGATGGCGCGCCCGAGGTCGCGCTGTTCGCCCAGCCTTCGGGACTGGCGACCGACGGCAAGCGGCTGTACGTCGCCGATAGCGAAATCAGCGCCATTCGGGCAATTGACCTTGCCGACGGAAATGTGACGACGCTGGCCGGCGGCGACTTGTTCGATTTTGGCGATGTCAATGGCAAGGGCGAGAACGCCCGCTTCCAGCATCCGCTTGGCGTGGCGGTGGCCGAGCGGCGGCTATATGTCGCGGATAGTTACAACCATAAGATTCGCGCCATTGACCTGCGCTCGCGATTCGTCTCGAACCTTATTGGCAGCGGCAAGCCGGGACTGCAAAACGACATCCCGGCGCTGTTTCACGAGCCGGGCGGCGTGTCCTTCGCTGACGGGAAGCTTTTCGTAGCGGATACAAACAACCACGTCACGCGCGTGGTGGAATTCGAGCCGACGCGGGTAAGCCTCTTCCCGCTCGACAAGCTCGCCGCGCCGACGCCGGTCAAGCGCAAAGCCGACGCCCTGCCCAACGAGGAGCAAGTCGGCGTGCCAGCCCAGCGACTCGCGCCGGGGGCGGGCGAAATCATCGTGGATGTCAAGCTGCCGCCAGGCTTCAAGTACGCGCCAGGCGCGGAGCAGCGTTACTTCGTGAGCATCGAAGCCGGCACGGAAGGCTTCACGGTGCCGGCCAAAGCGATGGCCATCACAGGGGAAAAGCTGCGCTTCCCGGTGACGATCCCCTATGCAGTCACGGCAGACGGCATGGGCGCGTTTGACGTGGTGGCGTCCGTCACATACTGCAAGGAAGGCAATGAGGGCTTCTGCGCCGTGACGACCTACCGCTTTCATGTGCCATTCATCGGCCGCGCCAAGGGCGGCATCAAGCGTCTCGCCCTTCAGAAGCAGATTCCCGCGCCAACGTCCCCGGCGCCGTAGCGCGCGTCATCGGCAACCTGCCCCCGCCAGAGGGGCAGCGCTTCGGGAGGGCGACGCCGCCGTCGCTTCCGGCGACGCGCTAGCCGGCAAGCCAGGACTGGACGGTTGGCCAAACAGTCGCCGTCGCGCCTCGCCCAACGGCTAGCGCCAAGTGTCCAAGCGGCGCCCGGCATTCGGCATATCGCTCCGCGGGAAGCCGCTCCGCCAAAGCGGCGGCGCTGGTCGGGTGGACGACCTGGTCCAATGCGCCAATCACGTTGAGCGTCGGACAGCGAATGTCGTCAATCGCCGCCCGCCGCCCGCCAATCTGGAGCTTCCCTTCCCACAGAGCGTTTTCTCGGTAGTAAGCGGTCACGAAGTCGGCGTAAAACTGTCCAGGGAGCGCCACGGCGTCCGCCAGCCAGACCTCGACCGCCAAATGCGTGTCGCGCTCCGCGGCGTCCAGCCAGATCAGCCACGGCTTGGTCGCATAGGCTGCCGGCTTGACGCCGCGAAACGACGCGCTCACCAGCCAGCCGGGCAGATTCCCAAACACTTTGGCCATCCGTTGCGGATGGAACGTCGGCGCCGTCAGCCAGGCGCGCAGCGGAAGATCGCGCGCGAAGTCCGCCGGCGTTCCCAGCAGGATGAGGCTGGCCGTCCGCGCCGGCTCGAGCGCGGCGTAGGTTGTCGCCAGGGCGCCGCCCATCGAATACCCAAGCAGATGCGCGGCGCTTGCGCCCGTCGCGCCGCAGACCGTTTCCACGGCGCGCCCGACGACGCCCACCGCATCCTTCAGCCGCCACCGCCGCGCCGCCGCCTCGGGAACGCCCCAGTCCAGGGCGAAAACCTCATGACCGTTCGCCGTCAGATAGGCGATGAAGCTGCGTCCGGCATGGAGGTCGAAAATGTAGTGGCGGTTGATGAGCGAGTTGACAATGAGCGCCGGCGCGCGCCGCGAAGCGGCGACGCGCCCGCCCGCCGACGGCGGGTAACGGCGCAGCCACGTATGGGCCGTCAGCGGCGCCACCGCGCAGGGCGTTGTCGCGGTTGGCGGCGCGACGGCGCGCGCCGCCGCCAGCAGCGTCGCCTGCCGCGCTTCCTGGGTCAGGGCCAGGGGATGCCAAGCCGCCGCCGCGCCGGTCAGCGCCGCCCAGTCGAGCCAGCGATCGAGCGTCCAGCCAGCCGCGCGCGCCAGCGCCGGCTGCCCGGCGACCCGCAGCAGCCAGTCGTCCAGCTTCCATTGCCAATGCTCGACAAACGCGCTTGGGCGCGGCGCTTCGGTCTTCATTGACTCTTCATGACGATTCTTCATGACGCGGATTCAGCGTCGGCGGAACTCGCGGCGGCGCCCGCAGCCGACTTGCGCGCCGCCCGCTTGCGACCGGACGGGGCGACGCTCTTCCGGCCGGGCGCCTTGCGCTCGACAGTCGCGGCTTTTCGCTCGACAGTCTTGGGCGTGGCTATCGTGCGCGCGGCGCGCTTCGGCGGCGGCGCGTCTTCCCGGACAAGTTGCGCCGTCAGCTCGTCCAGCCGGTCATGAAGCGCCGTCAGCTTGTGGTCGAGCGCGGCAATTTCCTCGCGCGTCGGGAGGTTAACCATCCGCAGCCCAAGCCCGGTCAGCGCCCGCAGGCGCTCCAGGAGCGTTAGCGCGCCATTGATGTAGAGCGCTACCGGGCGTAAAAACCAGGGACTCCGCAGCAGCGCGTCCCACTGGGTCGCCGAAGCTCGGGCGAGCGTGTCATACAGCGCTTGCGGCAACGGCTTGGCGGGCCGGCGCGGCTTTGGGTCGGCAGCGGCTTTGGCCATAGCCGTAAGCCTCGAAAGTATGGAGGTTGGAAAATGCGGCGGCGCTCATCGGCGTCAGAGCCAGCCAGATCAGCGCCGCCGGGAATGTCACTCGGGATTCTACTTGACGAGCTGGCTAACTGGAAACGCCATCAGCTCCATTTGCTTACGCAGACTTTCGCTGACCAGCGCGTTCCATTGCTCGAGCGTGGCGCGCATGGCGTCGTTGCCGGCGACCACGACTTCGCGGGCGGCGTCGCCGGCGGCGGCCGTCGTTCGGTCGGCTCCGGCGATCATGGTCATCGTCGATTTGAGGACCTCTTCCTGGACGGCCAGGCTCGCGCGCAGGCTCGTGAAAGCGACGCTGCGCGTCGCCGCGGCGGCATCCAGCATGGCATCCGTCGCGGACTGCATCGCCTTGGTCATGGGATCTATCAGGGTCGGCTGCCGCTCGGCAGCTCCGTTGGCTTTGTCGGTTGGCTTTGGCTGCGCCATAGCTTTAGGGTACTCCTCGTCGAAAAAGGTCAAGGCCGGTTGGCTGGCCTCGACGCTACCCCCTATAACGCGGCGTGTCAATGCTTTTTTTCGCGCTTGCACAAAAAAGACTTCAAATTATTGGTATGAAAAGCTTTAGATTACAGCAATTCTCATCAATGAAAGAGCTTTCGGCTAAAATGACGCGCTTTTGCATCTGCAAAATTCAAAACAAAGCTTTGCTCTTCAGCATTTTAAGAAAAGGCTATTGACGAGCTTCAAGCTGATTGCGTAAACATGATCATGACGCGAAGCACGCCCATGCATAACGCGCTCACCATCAAGCGGTATGGCAACCGGCGGCTTTACGACACGGAATCCGGCGGCTACCTGACCAATCAGGATGTCATTGACATCATCCGGCAGGGGCGCGATATCCGCGTCGTGGACTCCCGCACCGGCGAGGACATCACCAAAATGGTGCTGGTCAACATCATCCTTGAAGAGGAAAAGCTTCGGCGGAACCTCCTGCCGGTGTCGTTTCTCTTTCAGCTCATCCGCTTACAGGGCGAAACCCTGCAGGACTTTTTCCAAAACTACCTCACGGCGAGCCTGGAAGCCTATCTCAAGACGCGCCAGGAGTTTGATCGACGCTTCCGCGAGTGGCTCGACCTTGGCGCGGCCATGACGGAGTTCGCCAAGCCGCCGCAGCCCCTTGACGCGACCGATGCCGCGGGCGGCGCCGCGCCGGAGCGCGCCGCGCCGCGTCGGACGCCGCGCAAGACCGCCCCGAAACGTCGCTCCAAATCCTCGTCCAAGCCCTCATGACGCCCGCAACGCCGCCTTCCCCGATAAACTGGCTGGCGACACGCGCCCGCCTGTCGCCGGATGCGACGGCGCTCATAGATGCCGCGCAGGCGGACTCGCCGATGACCTATGGGGCTTGGTTTCAGCGCGTCAACCAGACGGCGCGCTTCCTGCGCGACCGGCTAGGCGTCACGCCGGGTGATCGCGTGGCTGTCCTGGCGCGCAATCGGATTGAGTACCTTGACGTATGGTTTGCGCTCGGCGCCATCGGCGGCGTTCTTCAAAATCTCAACTGGCGACTGAGCCGACGCGAGCTATCGGCGATTATCGCCGACGCCGCGCCGACCGCCCTGCTCTACGACGCCCCGCATGCGGCATTGGCGGCTGAACTCGTCGCCGACCAGTCGCGCCCTCTGCAATGCGTCGCCTTTGACGCGCCCGCCGCCGGGCTGGCATTTTCCGAGCGCGCCGCCTTCTCCGACGAAGCCCTGCCGCCGCCGCCCATCGCCGCCGAAGCGCCCTGGGTGATCTGCTACACCGGCGGCTCGACGGGGACGCCCAAGGGAGCGATGCTCTCCCACCGCGCTGTGTTCGCCAACGCCGTCAACACCGTGCTGTCCTGGGGACTGCGGCCCGATGACGTGACGCTCCTTGACGCGCCGCTCTTTCACGCCGGCGGACTCAACGTGTTGACCGCGCCGCTGGTCGCCATCGGCGGCGCCAGCATCGTCACGGGCGGCTTCGCGCCTGACCAGACCTTTGACGCCATCGAGCGTCACGGCGTCACCATCCTGTTCGGCGTCCCGACGATGTTCATCGAGCTTCAGCGCCATCCGCGCTGGGCGACCGCCGACTTCAGCCGTCTGCGCTTCGTCATCAGCGGCGGCGCGCCCTGCCCGATGAGTGTCTTTGAGGCTTTTTGGGCGCGGGGCGTCGCGTTCAAAACCGGCTATGGGCTGACCGAAGCCGGTCCGAACAACTTCTGGCTTCCCGCGGAGCAGGTCCGGCGCAAGCCTGGCGCGGTGGGCTATCCGCTCTGGTCGGTCGAAGCGCGGGTTATTCGCTCAGACGGCGCCGAGACCAACCCCGATGAAGTCGGCGAGCTGTGTCTGCGCGGGCCGCACCTGTTTTCCGGCTACTGGAACAACCCGCCCGCGACCGCCGCGGCGGTGGACGCCGACGGCTGGCTGCACACCGGCGACCTGGCGACGCGTGACGCCGACGGCTGTTTCCGCATTGTCGGCCGTCTCAAGGACATGTTCATTTCAGGCGGCGAAAACGTCTATCCGGCCGAAGTCGAAAGCGTCCTGCACGAGCATCCGTCTGTGATCGAGGCGGCGGTGATCGGCATCCCCGATCCCAAGTGGGGCGAAGTCGGCGCGGCGTTTCTCGTTCTGGCGGCAGAAACCGGCGACGACGAGCTGACGGCGTTCTGCCGAGCGCGGCTGGCAGGCTACAAGGTGCCGAAACGTTTCGCGCGCCTCGCGGCGCTGCCCCGCACCGGCGCGCACAAGGTTGACAAACTGGCGCTCCGCCGCCACATCACCGAAGAAAGGGCGTAACGCATGCCATACGTCACGACCAATGGCATCAACCTCTACGTCGAAGACACCGGCGGCGACCTGCCGCCGGTCTTGCTCATCGCCGGCCTGGGCTATGACGAGTGGTTCTGGACGGAAACGGTCGTGCCGTTGCTGCGCAACCGCTACCGTTTGATTACCCCGGCCAATCGCGGCGCAGGGCGCAGCGACAAGCCCCCCGGACCTTACACGA
>CALCKX010000072.1 GCA_937966115.1 uncultured Chloracidobacterium sp.
GGCCGCCGACGTTATGATGACTCTTGATAACGGCAGACGGTCCCCTGACCGACACTGATTCAATCACATCCGGGTAAAGCGTCCCCTGCACCAGAAAGTCCGCCTGACCGAGCTGAGCAGCTTCTTCTTGAAAGACTTCGACGAAAAGGCGCCCGATGATTTTGCGCTTGGCTTCGGGGTCCTCGACCCCGGCCAGCGCCGTCAGAAAGCGCTCGCCGGCAGCGATGCCCTTGACGTTCAAATGCATGGTGTCGCGAAACGTCGCCAGCACTTCGTCGAACTCGCCCAGCCGGAGGAGACCGTTATCCACAAACAGGCATGTCAGGCGGTCCCCAATCGCCTCGGCGACGAGCGCAGCCGCCACCGACGAATCCACGCCGCCCGAAAGTCCGCAGACGGCGCGGCCATCGCCGATGCACGCCCGAATGTCGGCCACCGCCCGCTCGACAAAGCCGTGCATGGTCCAGTCGGCGCGCATGCCGGCGATGCCGACAAAAAAGTTGCGAAGGATGTCACCGCCAAGCGGCGTATGGGCAACTTCCGGGTGAAACTGCACGCCGTACAGCCCGCGCGCAGGGTCTTCCAGGGCCCCCAGCGCGTCATCGGTCTGGGCTGTTACGGCAAAGCCCGGCGGCGGCGCAACAACGTGGTCGCCGTGGCTCATCCAAACATCGAAATGCTCCGGCAACCCTTCGAGAAGACGGCTTGGGCCGGAGCGCCGAACGCGCGCCGACCCGAATTCGCGCCGCGCGGATGGCGCGACCTGTCCGCCAAAATGAACCGCGATGGCTTGCAGGCCGTAACAGATGCCAAGGATTGGCGCGCCAAGGTCAAAAATCCTGGGATCGCACCGCGGAGCGTCGGCGGCGTAAACCGACGCCGGTCCGCCCGATAGCGCCAAGGCGCGCGGCGAGCGCGAGCGAATCTCGTCCGCCGAGGCGTGACACGGGATGATTTCGCAATAGACGCCCAACTCGCGCGCGCGACGGGCGATGAGTTGCGTATATTGCGAGCCAAAGTCGAGAATCAGGGCAAGTTCGGAATGGGTCACTGGCTTGGCGGCAACTCGCGGAGTGGAAACAGCGGAGATATTCAAACACGTCGTATCGCCGAATGGCAAAACGGCATGCTATCGTTACGCCGCTTTCATGGGTCGCTGGTTTGGTTACGCGTGCGTCTCAACTATGTTCGGAGCAACGACCGTGCTGGAGGGGTTATGCCACGCTGGATTGCTGCAACCGTCATTGCCGCGAGCGCGCTTTTGTGGTCAAGCGTCGCTCTTGCCGCGGACTACGTGCTAGTGCTGCGGGACGGCAAGCGTCTGGAAGTGCGGGCTGACTACCGCATCGTGAGCGATGTCGCCGTCTTCACGACCTCCGACGGCAGGCGCGTCTCCATTTCGCTGTCCAACATCGACATTGCCGCGACGGAGCGAGTCAATGGGCAGGGCGACGGAGCGTTTCGCGCCAAGGCGGGACTGCCAAAGGTGATTGGCGCCGGCGATACGGTCGCGCCGCTCGCCGCGCCGCCGTCTGCCGTTGCGTCCGTCAGCGCGCCAGCCACTGCCGCGCGAAAGCCAGCCCGAACGCTGACCAATGCCGATTTTGGCAGGAGCCTGCCGGGCGCGCCGCCGCCGGCGCGCCCAGTTCCCGTTCCAGATCCGGCAGAGCTTCCGTCCGCGGCGTCCTCCGCCGCGCCAGGACAATCCGGCGAGGAATCCCACTGGCGCGCCCGCGCCCGCGCGATCTTGATAGACATCTACACCCAGCAGGAAATCATCCGCTCGCTCAACGGTCAGGCCCAGACTCTGCAGCGGAAAATCGACGCCCGGGGCACGACTTATCTTTTAGGATGGGATGGGTTTGGAAACCGCGTGCTGCTGCCTCAGGAAGTCATCACCGTCGAGAAGCAGGAGCTGATTAGCGTGCGCGACCGCATTCGCGAGGCGCAGGCGCGGCTGACTGGACTCTATGTGCAATACGCGGTTTTACAAGAGGAAGCCCGCCGCCTGGGCGTTCCCCCAGGTTGGCTGCGCTAACTGGGCTGGCGCTGTCAAGACTCAGACCGGCTCGGCGGCGAGCTTGGCCAGGCTCTCTTGAGCGCGTTGAGAGGAGGCCTTATGACAGCCGGCGAACAGTGGCGCTTGTGGCGTTTCATCGCCTTGCTCGCGTGTCTAGGCGCCTGGTCTCTGCCAGCGATGGGTCAGCGCCCGATGCAGGGGCAGCTCAAGGTTTTCGAGCAAAGCTTCGAGTCCGGTCTGGGACGCTCGATTCACGTTGAAAACACGTTAGGGATGACCGTGGTCGAGGTCTGGGGCGAAGACCTGATCCACGTCCGGGCGATGCGCACGGATGGGCGCTTGGTGGATGAGAAGGATATCAAGATCGCGGCGACGCCGTCGCAGGTGACGGTGCGCTGCATGCCGACCATGGGCGGCATCAATCTGAAGCTCTTCATTCCGGCCGAGTCCCACGTCCGCCTCATGTCTCAGGCGGGCGGAATCGAGCTCATTGGCCCGGTCGCCAGCGCCCAGGTCGAGACTGACACGGGCGACATTACGGTTGAAATGCCGCGCTGGCTCGATGCCGATGTTGACCTGCATTCCGTCCATGGCACGGCGACCAGTCATCTGACCCTGGCAAGGTATGACGAAAAGAGCCGCCGCGCCATCAAAGGGCGGCTTGGAAGCGGCGGACGGTCCATGATTGTGCGGTCCGCCGCCGGTCACATCGATCTCAAGTCGCTTCGGTCAAGCATCGCTATCGCCGACCCGACGCCAATGCCGCCGCTGGCGACGACCGCCGATGCGATGCCGTCCCGGCCGACCCGCTTCCCGCCGCCCGATGATCGCCCGGCTGACCGCCCCCTGACGCCGATTTTCGGGGGCGGCGCGCAGTCCCAGGACGACCTGAGCGCCACGCGCGGCGGCAGCGGCGGCATTGGTCGCCGACAACAGCGCCGGAGCGATGACCTGACCCTGTCGGGCGGCATTGGCGCGCGCATCATCCCGCCGCCCGGGTATGGCGGCGCAGCCCCGCCCCGGTCGTCGAGCGACGGCGCCCTCGCGCCGGACGCGTCGTCGGATCCGGATAAGGGGCGCTTTTCGGCAGCTGACGAGGCGCTGGCCAACCTGCCTCGCCGCGACCCGCTTCGCGCGTCGCCGGACAGTCACCCAACCCTGCGCCGCCGAGCGCTGGAGGCGCCGGCGGATGCGGACGCTGACGCGCCTGCCGACGCCGACGCCATTCGCATTGACGCCCGTTTGGTGAACCTCAACGTGATCGCCACGACCCAGGACGGCCGCGCCATCACGAATCTGACCTCCGAAGACTTCACGATTTTCGACGAGGAAGCCAAACAGGAAATCGCGCACTTCAAGCCAACCAACGCGCCCTTCAATCTGGTGCTGTTGCTCGATCTGAGCGGCAGCACCCGCGAGAAAATTGATTCCATCCGTAAAAGCGCCTGGCGCTTCGTCGAGGCGACCAGCCTGCAGGATCGCGTCGCGATTGTGACGTTCACGCGCAGCGTGCACGTGCTTTGTCGCCCCACCAATGATCGCGCCTTGCTCAAACAGCGGATTGCGGAAATGCGCGCCACGGACGGCGGCACGGCCTACTACGAGGCGATGTGGTTTACGCTCACGGAAGTGCTGGCTCCCTTTCAGGATGAGCGCAACGCGATCATCGTGATGACTGACGGCGTGGACAACAGCATCAGCGCGGCGTATCCCGCCCCGACGCGGGTCTCGTTTCGGCAAATGATTGAGGCGATTCTGGAGTCGGGAACGCTGGTTTATCCGATCTACCTCGATACCGAAGAGGAAAACTATCGCAATCACTGGGGCGAAACAGCCGAAGTCTATGCGCTGGCGCGGACGCAGCTCCAACAGGCGGCGGACGCCTCCGGCGCGACGCTCTACGTCGCGTCGCGCGTCGAGGACTTGACCGGCGTCTATCAAAAAGTGATTGCGGAATTGCGCACGGTCTATGGTTTAGCGTATTACCCCACCAACGCGGAACATAAGAGCCAGTGGCGGCGCGTCAGGGTGGTCGCCCGGCGCCCGGGCATCGTCATTCGCACTCGCCGCGGCTATTACGACCGATGACGGTCTCGCTCCGCAGCGCCTGAAGCCCGCCCGCTTTCGCTCGGCCGCTTTCGCCCGCCGCGCGGCCTTCCGGGTGAAAGTCAAGTCGGCGCAGGGCGCTGGCGCCAAGTTTCCGTAAGGCGACGGTCGGGGTTCGGGGTATGAAGGTCAAGCTCAAAACGGTCACCATCTGGCTCGGCATCCTGCTCAGCATCGTTTTTGCCGGACTCGCTTTCTATGGCATTGATTGGAGAAAAACCGGGCTCGCCCTGCGCGCCGTGCAGTGGTCCTACCTGGTCGTCGCGTTCGCGCTGATGTGGGCTGGGTTCGCCTGGCGCACGGTGCGCTGGAAGCGCCTGCTCGATGTCGGGCGCGCGCCGGATGACGCCATCCGGTTCGGCGACTGTTTTTCGGTCATGACGGTGGGCTACATGGCCAACAATGTCCTTCCGGCGCGGATTGGGGAAGTCGCGCGCGCCTATCTGGTCGGGCGCAAGACTCGGATGACGAAAAGCTTCGCCCTGGGCACGATTGTCACCGAGCGGCTGGCGGATGTGCTGATGCTGCTTCTGCTCATTTCCTTTACGCTGCTGACGCTCAAGCTCCCGCCAGAGAGCAAGGTCATTGCCACCAGCGTGGCCTGGCTGGGGTTCGGATGCGCGGCCGGGTTGATTTCAGCGATCATTCTGCGCCCGACCGTCGCTCGCCTGGTCGAGCGCGGCGTCAGGGCGGTTGGCCTGGGCCGGTACGCCGCTCGGATGTCGGATATCGCCGACCGGTTTCTGCGCGGCGTGAGCTGCGGCGGCTCGCTCCGCACCCTCGCCCTGGTGTGGATGGACTCCTTCGGCATCTGGGTGGCGAGCCTTTACATGACCTGGTTCGTGGCGCTGGCCTGCAACCTGGAAGTCAGCGTCACGCAGGTTCTCTATGTGATGTGTTATGTGAACTTGGGCGCGATGCTGCCGTCAGCCCCGGGCTATGTGGGGACGTACCAGTGGTTTTGCACGCATAGCCTGAGCGCCTTCGGCGTCGAGAAGGAAAAGGCCCTGGCGTTTTCCTTTGTCTCGCACGTGGTGTGGTACGTTCCGCTCACGCTGTTGGGACTATTGCTCTTTTTGCGCGAGCGACTGAGCTGGGGGCAGTTGACCGCCGCCGCGGGAGAAGCTGAGGCTCCGCAGCGGTCGCTTCCGGCTTGACAGGCTTTCGCGCGCCCCTTACGTTGCCGTAGCCGCGCCGCGCCAAGCTGATTGATTTGTTCCTGTTGATTTCGTTCCTGCCAACGCCGGGGCAAACTTCCATTACTCTTTGGGAATGCGAGCGAGCCGTGATCAAGCTTGATATTGTCAATCGAGTTGCCGGGGCGACTGGAATTGCCAAATCCAAGGCGGAAGTTGCCGTAGAAGCCCTGTTCGACGGTCTCAAGGAGGCCCTTGAGCGTGGAGAGCGGATTGAGTTGCGCGGATTCGGCGTCTTTGTCGTAAAGCCGCGCAAGCGCGGCATCGGTCGTAACCCGCGCACTGGCGAAGCGGCCGATATCCCCCCTGGGAAAACCATTCGCTTCAAGCCGGGCAAGGAGCTTGCGCACTGACTTTCAAGCCTAACCTGCGCAAGGATTAGCTATGGGCAATACGTATGTCTTTGGGGATATTCATGGCCGCGCGCGGCAACTGCGAGAAATCCTGCAGGCCGTTGATTACGATGAGCGCCGCGACCGCGTCATCCTGGTTGGGGATTTGATAGACCGCGGCGAGGATTCGCCGCAGGTCGTGGAGGATGTCTTACAGCTTTGCCGCCGCAACCCCAACGTCGTGTGCCTGCGCGGCAACCATGAGCAAATGCTGCTGGATTTACTCGATTACGGCGACCCTTTGTGGCTCATCCCTGAAAACGGAGGGATTCAAACGCTCCAGCAATATGGCTTCGACATAGATGAAAGCACGGCCTCGCTGTCGATCGGAATTCCTGAATCGCACATTGAATTTTTGCGAAGCCTGCCGTTTTTTTACGAGGATGCCGGCGCGCTTTATGTTCACGCTGGCATTGCCGCTGGGCGGCATCCCGCCGAGTGCGAGCCGGAGGTTTTGATGTGGACGCGCGACCTAAACTTTTTCACGCTGTACGATGGCGAGAAGCCGTGCTTTTTCGGGCATACGCCGGCCCGGCTGCTGCCGGCCGAGGGCGTGCGCAATCCAGGCGAGATTTATGTGTTCGGCAAGGCGATTGGGATGGATACCGGGTGTACCGAAGAAGACTGCCTGAGCTGCCTGCATGTCGAGTCGCAAACTGTGTATCGGAAGTATCCTGATCAGCCGGTGTCCGCTTACGAGATAGAGATACCGTGCCTCGCGGCTTTTTCAGCCTAAGCTTGTCTCGCCTGAGCGTCGCGCCCGTTTGCATCGCTTTTCTTGCCTGTGGTAACCCCCGATGAACAACGACACTCGCCGGAGCTTACTCGACCTCGAGCGCTTTCTGACGGAAGCCATTCGCTCCAACCCCATTCTGACCCCAGACGATGTCAAGCCCAACCTCCTGGTGCGCCAAATTTTGGATCAGCTCTCGCTCAAGCGGTTCATCTGGGTTGGCAACCAGACCTTTGTGCCCAATCGCTTGGTGTTTACCGCGCCCAACCCGCGCCCGGCCAAGCTCGAGGAGTTGGAAGTGCTCTTCAACTCCATCGTTTTCACCAAAATGGTGTATGACTACATTGCCGGCTCAGGCTTCCGATTGCTGGAGCCGCTGGTGGTTGAAATCCGCCCGACGGTAGGCGGAGCGGGCGCGCCGACCTACTGCTCGGTAAGCTTTGAGTGGGCTTCGCCCGCCGAGCCGGCGGAGGGCTTCGCCGTGACGGTGGATGAGCAGTCGGGTCGGATCGTTGAGGTAAAGGGCTTCAAGCCGCAGATTCCGCGGTTGGCCCGGCTGACGGCCCTCAACGGCGAAGTGTACCGCTCGCCCTTCATTATTACGAAGCGCACAACGTTTCTGGGGCGGTTGCGCACGGTGCTCGACCTCAAGTCAGGCGAGGTGCTGCGTCGCAACGACTTCGTCTATGCGCGCAGCGACCAAGCCGACTCGCCCAACAAAAGCGTTTCGCGGCAGCATGCCTCGATTGTCTTCGACAACGGCGACTTTTGTCTTTTTGACACGGGGAGCGCCAATGGCACGGCGGTTGAGCGCGCCGGGCAGTCCATCGAGACGCCGGCCGGCGATACGGCGGGGATTAAGCTGGAAGATGGCGACATCGTTCGCTTGGGGACGGCGCTGGCGCGCTTTGAACTCGACCCGCCGCCGGCCGAGCTGCCGGACCTGGCCGCCGAGACGGACGCGCCTGCGGATGACGCGAGCCCAACTTCCGGCAATGCGACCGTTCGGATTTTGCGCAGCGAAATTCTTTTCGAGACGAGTAAGGTCCTAGACTCCGAATAACCGCCGACCGCTGAGTCAGCCACTGAGCGCGAAGAGAGGCTTCTTATGATTCGACCGGGCGCTTGCGTTGTCCTGGGGCTGCACAGCCCGCGCGAAAAACTCTGGGGTATCCTGACCAGTCTCGATCCGTCAGGCATTCACTTACGGGGGCTGGACATCAACGCTTTTGACGACTGGCTCAGCGCCATCAGCAATGGCGAAAGCAACATTGGTCTCACGCACAGCTTTTTCCCCATGTGGCGCGTCGAGCGCGTGCTGCTCGACGAGTCGCTAGGCGAGATTCACTCCATGGGACAGCTTTTCGCCAAGCGAATCGGCATGAGCGTCATGGATTATCTCGGTTGCGGCAGCGAGGAATCCATTAGCTGAGGAAATCCTTGAGCTGAACCGCCCTGAGCGCCCGCGAAGCGCTCAGGGCGCGCCGTTTGCGCCGCTAGGCTGGGACGCGCTCAGGTTTGGACGCAATGCGCGCGAAACAACGCGTTCGCGCTCAAGCGCTCGCGGGCGTTCCAAAAGGCGCAGATCCACCAGGAAACCTCGTCCTGCCGATAGATGCCGCGCGTCATTGCGCATCCGTCCAGCTCGCGGAGCATCTGCGCCAAGGCGGGCGCGTCGCCGAGGCAGGCCGCCCATTGCTCGTCATCCATCGCTTCAAGGGCGTAGTCCGCGGGAAACAGCGCCTGGCAGGCTTCCAGGCTCGCTTGCTCGGTCAGCAAAAGCTGGGCCGGATCGCTGGACTCTGAGCCGAGCCGGTCGCCAACCTGAAAGGTCAACTGAAACAGGCGATTGATGGCGTCAAACTGGTCATGCGTCATGAGCTTATCCTCAAGCGAGCCGTCGCCGGCTTTTTGCGGGGCAAAGTGCATGGGAGGGTGGGCTTGGGCGCTGCTTCCGGGCGTCACTTCGGCGCGGTTTCCGTCGCCGGGCTTTTATCCTTGCGCAACACTGAGTCAATCAGGTTGGCGTAATCGTTACTGCGCTCGCCGACCACGGCGTCGAGCTGCTCGATGCGTCGGTTGGCCTGGAAAAGCTCGTCGGCAATGTTGAGCGCCGAGAGAATTGCCACCCGGAGGCTGTCCACCGTATGGGTGGTGCTCATGATTTCCCGCATCTTTCGGTCAACATAGGCGGCCAGCTCCGAGATGTAGGCGCTGTTACCATCGCCGCGAATGTTATAGACCTGCCCGTAGATGCGAACCTCGACCGTTTGCGTGCCGACTTCACGTGGGTTTGCCATTCAGATGACCTCTGCGCTTGTGCCGGCGTTGCACAGAGCCGGCGCGAGATACCCTGGCTGGCTCCATCGCCGCGGCCCGCCCGGCCGGCGAGGCGGCTGGCGCAATGCTAACCTGCTTCCTCGCCGGCGCGAAAGCGAAATCGGTCAGCGCCGGGCGGCTTCCGTCAGCTCCGGCTCGACGAGGGCGATGGCGTCGAGCATGGCCTCGACCTTGTTTTTGATGGCGTCCCGTTCATTGAGCATCTGGTGCAGGCGCTCGCTCAGGCGCTCGTTTTCTTCGGCGCGCGAAGCCGCCTCGCGCTTGAGCGCGGAGACCTCGCGTTCGAGCGATTCCTTCTCCTGGCGCAGCAGCTTGGCATACTCGACAATGCGGTAAAGCTTGTCCTCCAGATGATTGAACTTCTCCATCCCGTTGAGCGTTGTCACGGCTTTCCCTCTGGCTCAGTCGATTCGCAAGCGATGCATAAGCGATTTTCAAGTTTTCGTCGGTCGCGCGCAGCCGGCGGATCAGCGTAGCGTCGCTCCCAGGCGGGCGCATAGCGTTTCCACAACTCGGCGGTGGCGGTCGGCCACCTCATCGTCGGTGAGCGTGCGATCAGCGGCACGATACCACAAATTGAGCGTGACGGCGCGGCAGCCGGCTGGAATCCGCGCCCCGGTAAAGACATCCCGCAGCCGAACCTGCTCCAGCTCCGGGATGCCAAGGTCGAGGATGGCTTTTTGGATGTCGGCGAATGGCAGCGCGGCGTCGAAAAGCGCTGAAATATCGCGCTCGACCCGCGGGTAGCGGGGTAGCGGGCGATAAGCGGCGAAGCCCCGCTCGCCGGCCAGCAATGCGTCTAGCTCGAGTTCCGCAACGTAAACCGGCGACTTGAAGTCAAATCGCTCGGCAAGGGCCCGGCTAACCCGCCCAAGGCGTCCGATGGGGCGGTCGGCGAGTTGGATGACACCGACTTGTCCCGGCAGGAAGCCCAGGGTCGCGGCCTCATCCGCCGGCGCCGTGACGGCGAAGCCCGGGCGCCGCGCCACGTCGCACAGCGCCTCGACGACGCCTTTGAGGGTGTGGAAGCTCTCCGCGCCAGGCTGTCCGCGCCAATCCTCGGGCAGGGCGCGACCGGCCAGCGCCAGCGCCAGCCGCTCGCTTTCCTCCACCTTGCCGTTTGCAAGGCGAAAAACCTTGCCGATTTCAAAGAGTCGGGCATCCTCCGCGCCAAATCGGAAGTTGCGCGCCATGGCGGTCAGCAGCCCTGGCAGCAGCGAGGCGCGCAACTCGCTTTCGCTTTGGTCGAGCGGATTGGCGATGCTGATCCCGGTTGGCGCGCCAGTGGCCGCCAGCAGGTCGCCGGAACACCAGCTAAACGAAATGGCTTCGTGAAAGCCCTGCGTCAGAAGGGCTTGGCGCAGCGCGCGCCGCCGCTCGTCGCCCGGCAGATACTCGCCCGCTCCATCCCAGGCGGGGAGCGTGACGGGAATGGCGTCATAGCCAACCTGGCGGGCGACCTCTTCGACCAAATCCTCTTCAATCGCCACATCCACCCGAAAGCTTGGCGCCAGCCACTCGCTTTCGCCCTCGTCCTCGGCGACAAGCTCAAAGCCCAGCCTGGTCAGAATCTCGGATACCCGCGCCGGCGGCACGGCGAGGCCGGTCAGCTCGGCGATGCGCGCATGGCGCAGGCGAATGGCGACCGGCGCGCGCGGCGTCGCCACGATGTCAAGCGGCCCGCCCGCCACTTCGCCGCCTGCCACTTCGATGATGATCTGGGCGCAGCGATCAAGCGCCCGGCGAACGTTTTCAAAGTCCGCGCCGCGCTCGAAGCGCCGCGAGGCTTCGGTATGAAGCCCTAGCCTGCGGGCTGAGCGGCGAACCGCCGCCGGCGCGAACCAGGCGCTCTCCAGGAAAACCTGGGTGGTCGCGGCGGAAATTTCGCTTTCCGCCCCGCCCATCACGCCGGCGACTGCCACGGGGCGCTCGGCGTCGCAGATCGCCAGCAGGTCAGGCGATAACGCGCGGGTCACGCCATCCAGGGTGACAATCGTCTCGCCAGGGCGCGCGCGGCGAACGACAATGCGCCGCTCGGCCAGCCGCTCGAAGTCAAAGGCGTGGAGCGGATGCCCAAGCTCCAGCAAGACGAAGTTGGTTGCGTCCACGATGTTGTTGATGCTGCGCTGTCCGACCGCCGCAAGTCGCCGCGCCAGCCAATTGGGCGATGGGCCGACCCGCGCGCCCTGGATGAGGCGCGCCGCGTAGCGGTGACAGAGGTCCGGCGCGGCAACCTCAATCCGCGCCGGCATCGCGCTCCGCTCGGCGCGCTCGACAAGGCGGATTTCAGGAAAGGACAGCGGCGCGCCCGTCAGGGCGGCCGCCTCGCGGGCTAAGCCAAAGTGACACAGCGCGTCGGGACGATTGGTCGTCAGGTCAAAATCCAGGATGAAATCGCTCTCATAGGGCGTGACCGCATCCACGGCCAAGCCGGCGGCTGTAAATCGCTCGGCCAGCTCGCGGGCCGAGAGGTTGGGCTTGACATACATTTCAAGCCAGTCGTAGCTAGCTTTCATAGCGGGCGTCGCTCGAAGGGGCGTTGGATTCGCGAATGGATGGTCAGGGTTGAAGCTGGTGCCCGCAATCGGCGCAGGCGCGCGCCCGCTCGTCGGCCCAGAAGGCGTCAAACAGCGGCTTGAGCTGCGTCGTGATGTCGGTCACGTGCAGCGCGACCGCGTGCAGCCGGTTGCCGCAGCGGTCGCAATACCACTCGAAACGGTCTTGCTCATCGGGCCGTCGAACCCGCTCGATGACCAGTCCGAGCGTGTTCGGGCCGCGCTGCGGGGAGTGGGGCACCAGCGGCGGCAGCAAAAAGATTTCGCCCTCGCGGATGGGCAGATTCCGAAACTGCCCGTTTTCAATCAGGCGCAAGGTCATGTCGCCTTCAAGCTGATAGAAAAACTCTTCGCCCGGATCGATATGGTAGTCCTTGCGCTGGTTTGGCCCGCCGACGACCGTCACCATGAACTCGCGGTCTTTCCAGACTTGGGCGTTGCCCACGGGCGGGCGAAGCAGGTGACGGTGGTCTTCGATCCACTGGCGGAAGTTAATGGCGGTCAGCATGCTGGGGCGCTCCAGAGAAAGGCTGGCGTCATTCTATGTTCCCGCTCGGCGGGATGAAAAGGCTTGCCGAGAAGGTCGTCGCTCGCCTTTCGCCGGGCCGCTGTTCACCGGGCCGCTTTCGCGGGCGGCGGTCCGGGCCATTTGTCGCGCCGGGCGGAAGCGCGCCCAGCCACAATGGAGCGTTCCGTTGCTTTGGTCGCTATCCCCGTGCAATAGTCAGCCCTCGGTTAGGTCTGCCGCCCTGCAGCCAAGCGCCTGCAAAAGCCTTTCGTCGTCCTCCAAGGACTTCCCGCCCATGCGTCAAATATTCAATGATCCGCCATTAGGCACTGGCAGCCCGCTGCCTGGCACGCTGTTTCTGATGGCCGCCACGACGATTGTCGTGATTGTTCGGGCGCTGGCGCCGGTTCCGCTATTTTTCCTGCCGGAAGCGGTCCTGAGCGGCGCCGTGTGGCAGCTCCTGACCGCTACCGTCACCCCGATGACGCCTTTCGGATGGCTTATCGGGTTGTTGGCTCTCTACCTATTTGGCAATGTCATCGAGCGGATGCTTGGCACGGGGCGCTTTCTGACGCTGTGCTTTGCCGGCGGGGCGGCGGCGTACCTAGGGACGCTGCTGACCGCCCTGGGCGCTCGTCTCCTGCTCCCTTCGCCGTCCCCCTCGTTTGTCTTCGCGGCCAGCTCGGCCACGCTCTTCTCGCTCATGGTGGGGGCATTTGCCGCCCGCTTGTGGAATACGCCGACATTTTTCAACTTTGTGCAGCTTCGCGGACAGACAATCTTTTATGTTTCCGCCGCGATTGACGCGGTTTTTCTTCTATATGGGTATCCTGATTCCATTTCGGGGCTGTGGGCGCTAGGCATTGGCTTTCTCTTCGCGCGGGAGGCGGGGTTCGCGCCGCTTCGGGCGGCCCGCGACTGGGCGACCGGCCCTTTCCGCCGCTGGAGGATTCGGCGCAAGTATAAAAACTTCCAGATTGTCGAGTCGGAAATGCAGCGGATGTGGGATGATCTCGAAGAGCGCCTGAATCGCAAGGACCGCCATCCGCGCCGCTAGCGCGCAGGCGAAAAGTCTCTGGAGAAAAGAGAAACGAGGAGTTTCCGCGGTATGAAACGCATTTTGGTCGCCGATGATGATGTCGGCATTCGCGCCGTTATCAAGAGCGCGCTTGGGCGCGAGTTCGATGTGATGGCGGTCGAGAACGGCAAGCTCGCTCTGGAGATGCTACAGCGCGACCCTCAGATCTCCTGCCTCTTGCTCGATCTGGACATGCCGGAAATGGACGGCAGCGAGGCTTATCGCCGGCTGCGCCAGATGCCGGGGCTAGCCGACTTGCCAGTCATCATCCTCACCGGCAATGCCAGCGTTCAGACTGAAATGGATGCGCTGCGGGCGGGCGTCGTGACCTACTTCCGCAAGCCGTTTTCGCCGTCGCAGCTCCTGTCCATCGTCAAGGCGACCACTCGCAATCGTCCATAAGCCCGCCCGCTCCTATGACTGATCTTGCCACGCTGCTGCGCGAAAAGTACGAGCCGGTCATCGGTCTCGAAATTCATGCCCAGCTCAACACGCGCAGTAAAATTTTTTGCCCCTGTCCAACCGATTTCGGCGCCGAGCCGAACGCCAATACCTGCCCAGTCTGCCTGGGGCTGCCTGGCGCGCTGCCGACGCTTAATCAGGCCGTGACGGAAAAGGCGGCTTTTGCGGCCTTCGCCCTCAACCTGCGCATCAATGAGGTCTCGGTCTTTTCGCGGAAAAACTACTTCTACCCGGACCTGCCCAAGGGCTATCAGATTTCGCAGTACGACCAGCCGTTCTCCGTCGCGGGCTATGTCGAGATTCCAACGAGCGAGCGCGATGAGGCCGGGCGCCCCATTGAGTGGCGCCTGAAGCGGTTTCGCATTCAGCGCATGCACATCGAGGAAGACGCGGGCAAGAGCCTGCACGAGGGCATGCCGGATTCGGCCACTTCGTCTTATGTCAACCTCAACCGCAGCGGCGTGCCGCTCGTCGAAATCGTGAGCGAGCCGGACTTCCGCAGCAGTTGGGAAGCGTACGATTACGTGCAGTATCTGCGCCGGGCGCTGCTTTACGTGGACGCCTGCGACGGCAACCTGGAAGAGGGCAGTCTCCGCTGTGACGCCAATGTCTCGATTCGGCGACGCGGCAGCGAAACGCTCGGCACGCGCACCGAGACCAAGAACCTCAACTCGTTTCGCTTCATCCAGCGGGCGATTGACTACGAAATCGCCCGGCAGATTCGCGTGCTCGAGGAAGGCGGCCGCATCGTCCAGGAAACGCGCCTGTGGAACGAGCGCGAGGCGCGCACCTACGCGATGCGCAGCAAGGAAGAGGCGCATGACTATCGGTACTTCCCTGAACCCGACCTGCCGCCGCTGGTCTTGAGCGCGGAAGCCATCGCCGCCCTGCGCGCCCGGACGCCGGAGCTGCCAGAGCCGCGGCGGCGGCGCTTCGCCGAGACCTATGGGCTTTCCCTGGAAGATTCCACCCTGATGACGACGACGCGCGAGGCGGCGGATTTCTTCGAGTCCTGCGCCGCCGCCGCCGGCAATGCGCGCGCCGTTTTCAACTGGATCGCCAACGAGCTGCTGGCCCGCGTCCCGGTCGAGAAGCTTTCCCTCGCGACCTCGCCCGTCGCGCCGGAGGCGCTAGCCGAGCTGATTGCGCTCATTGCGGACGGCACGCTGAGCAATAAGCTGGCCAAGGAAGTTTTTGAGCAAATGCTGACCACCGGCAAGCCGGCGAAAGCCATTGTCCAGGCGCTGGGCGGCGGGCAGGTTTCGGACGCCGGGCAGATCGAGGCCATCGCGGCGGAAGTCATCGCGGCCAACCCGAAGCAGACGGCCGAGTATCGCGCCGGCAAGACGCCGCTATTCGCCTTCTTCGTAGGACAGGTCATGAAAGCGACCAAGGGCAAGGCGAATCCGCAAGTCGTCAACGAGGCTCTCAAGCGCCTGCTAGACGCGCCGTAGCCGACGCGTATCCGCCAAGCCAGCCGCCGCGCGCGGGGAAGGGATTGCGTTGAGCGCGGCGCGGAAGGGCAGCGTCCTTTCAGCCGGCGCTTTGCGACGGGCGGCGGCTCACGGGACGATAAACTGCACTTCCATGCCGCGCCGCGCTTCCAAAACGCGCGCCGCCGGCGTTTTCAAGGCTGCGATCTCAAGGTGCCCGGCGCTCGAAAAGAGCGCGAAAAGCTCGTTTGGCTGAGCCTCCGCGTAGTGGGTGACAAACTTGACGACTTCGCGGCTTTTCGCCGGGTCCTGCGGGTGAATGACGACGAACTTGCCGCCGCTGCGCAGCGCCGCCAGCGAGATGTGTTCCTTGGTGAAGTTCGTAAAGCAGTTGCCGAACCGGTCAATGTGCAGAATCGCGCCGCGCAGCCGCTTGGGATCGGAAACATCAGGGCGCGGCGTGTCAAAGCGAACATAATCCGTAATCGGCTCGCCCATCTTGCGCGCGTCCACGCCCTTGGCCAGATACCCGGCGATGGGGGCGAAAATGTCGCGCCCATGAAAGGTCGGGCAAACTGGCTGGCGAAAATAATAATCAGCCGTGATGTGGATGACCCGGTTGACAGTTTCCGCCTGATAGACGTAGCTGAAGAGACCGTTGTCCGGGCCAATGAAATTGTAGTTGTCGGTCATGACCAGAATCGGTCGGCGCGCCGAGCCAACCGTTGGGTCAACCACGGCGACGTGTGTCGTGAAGCGCGGGAAATAGGACATCGCGTTGTACAGCGTGAATGCCCCCGCAAACACGTCATGCGGCGGAATGTCATGCGAGATGTCCACGATGTCCACCTCGCGCTGGATGTCGAGGATGACGCCCTTCATCGCCGCGACAAAGTGGTCATTGGTTCCAAAGTCGGTGAGGAGCGTCACAAGTGGGCGCTTGGACATAGGGGCAGGTCTCCGGGCAAGCTAACGACTGCAATTGTTTTGCGCGCCTGACTCTAACGCCTGGCGCGCCGCATTGTCACCGAACGCATCGCCAGACATAAGCTGGCGGCAGGTTTCGCCAGGTCGGATGGCGCTCGATGCGCTGGAAGCGGCGCGCCAGCGCGCGCTGCACTTGGCGTCCGGGCGGCGTCCAGGCGGCGTGGATGTACTGAAAAAGCGTGAATGTTCCGCCCGGCGGCAGGACGGCGGCAGCGGCGTCCAGGATGGCGTCGCGCTCGGACGCCGGCAGCCACGACAGCGGCAGCCCGCAGAAGACGGCGGAGGGTGGCGCGGCGCGCTTGGCCGCATGCCGTCGCAGATGCGCCGCGTCATCGCAAGTCACTTCCGCCTGCGGCAGCCGCCGCCGTAGAAAAGCCGCAAGCTCAGGGTTGCGCTCGATGGCGAGAAAGTCCGCGCCGGGGGGCAGGGCCGCCAAAATCGCCGCTGTGAACGCGCCGGTGCCCGGCCCAAGCTCGATGACGAAGCGCGCGCGACTCAAGTCGGCGCCCGCGAGCATTGCCCGCGCCAGGTGACGGGAACTCGGCGCAATCGCGCCGGTCTGTCGCGGGTGCTTGATGAACGACTTCCAAAAAATCGCGGTCGCGTCTTCCATGGCGAGACTGCCCGGCGAATGCGCCGGCGAATGAGGATGAGACGGCGCGCATCATATAGCGTAACCCGCGGCTTGGAGACAAACGCCTTGTTGGAAACAAATATTCGGCGCCGGCGTTATGGCGAGCGACGACCGGAGAGGGGCTGCGCGATCTTTCCCATTTGACTTGCGGGCCGGCCGCGCCGTCCGTCACCATGGGGGGCGGACGCTTTTTCGAGAAGGACTTTTTCGATAAGGAAATGACGCATGAGCCGTATCGCTAACGCTTTCGCTGGATGGCGCGGGCTAGTCCTGCTAGCGCTGCTGGCATTGCTGGTCGCGCCGCCGCGCGCCCTGCGGATGGTCGCCGCCGCCGGTCAGGTCGCGCAAGACCCGGCCAAGCCCGCCGGCGGCAGCCAAGCCGGCGAGAAGCCGGCCGAGAAGGGGCGCTCAAAGGCCGCTCCCGAAGATGCCGTCAGGGACAAGGCGCCCAAGGCGGAGAAGCCCAAGGCCGCCAAGCCCGGCAAGCCCGAAACGTGGGACGGGGAAACGATTGCCGAGATTGTGATTTACGCCTACGGCAGCCGCCCCGTCATCGATTACGTCTTCACGAACGCCCGTCTGGAAGGCGTTATCAAGATCATGGGCGGCGAGGACGCGCCGCCGGTTGAAGGGAAGATTCTGGAGCATATCCTGCGCCGCGAGACCTCCGACCGCAACTGCGTCCGCATCGAGGTCGAGCTGCCCGATCCGCAGGGCGACGAGCCGCAGCAGCTCGTGTTCGGCTTCAATGGCTATACCAACTGGGCGGCGCAGAATCGCCAGCCCATCACCTTGACGACCCAGGCGCAGGCGACTTTCCTGGCGTCGCTCAAGCATGACTACCTCGCCCTGCTGCGCTACAAGGAGGATGGGGCGAGCGTGACCCGCGTGCCGGGCGAGCGCATCATGGGGATCGACACCATCGGCTTGGAGCTTACGCGCCGCGACGGCTCGAAAACCAAGTATTTCATCAGTAGCCAGACCTACCGCATTCTGCATCTGGAGTATGAGGTGCAGCCTGCGCCCGAGGATAAGCCGCTCAAGTTTCGGGAGTCGTTTTACGACTTCCGCGCCGTGCAAAACCTGCTCGTCCCCATGCGCAAGGAGCTGTATGAAAACGGCAAGCTCAAGCAGCGAATTGAGTTCCGCGACGCGCGATTCCGGCTGGCCAAGCTTGATGAGGACATTTTTTTACGCCTGTAAGCGACTGGCCCGCCGCTGGCGGGCGCTGCGCCGGGAGAAGCGCGCCGGGACGACTGCGGCCCGGATTGGCGCGCCCGGCGTGGTCGCCGCGGCGCTGACGCCGACGGGCTTCATCGCCATCGCCGGGGAGCTGTGGCCGGCGGCAACGGTTGGCGGCGGGCATCTCGCGGCGGGCGCGCCCGTGCTGGTCATCGGCGTCGCGGGAACGCGGCTGCGGGTCGCCCCGCTCCCGAGCGCGAGGCGCGGGCTATGAGTCATCTGCTGGAAGGTCTGAACCCTGAGCAGTGGGCGGCGGTCACGACGACCGAGGGCCCGCTGCTGGTCATTGCCGGGGCCGGGTCGGGTAAAACGCGCGTGATTGTCCATCGGATCGCCTACTTGCTCGACCAAGGCTTGGCGCGACCGGAGCAAATCCTGGCGGTCACCTTCACGAACAAGGCCGCGCTCGAAATGAAAGAGCGAATTCATCAGCTTGTCCCCCCCTCGCGGCGGCGGGGCGAGTTGTTGATCGCGACCTTTCACAGCTTTTGCGTTCGAATGCTGCGGCGGCACCTCGACCGCCTTGGCGGGGCCTATACCCGCGACTTCACGATTTACGACGCCGATGACCAGGGGCGGCTCGTCAAAGCCTGTCTGAAGGAGCTTGGGCTGGATGAGAAGCTGTATCCGCCGCGCGCCATCCAATACGGCATTAGCGCCGCCAAGAATCGAGGCGAGACGCCGGATACGCTGCCGCCGAGCAGCGATCCCAAGCGCGACGCGCTTATCAAGGCGTTCCGCCTGTACGAGACGCGCCTGGCGGCGGCGAACGCGCTGGATTTCGACGATCTGCTGCTCCTCGCGGGGCGGTTGCTGCGGCGCTTCCAAGATATTGCCGACGATTACAATGACCGCTTTCGCTACATCCTCATTGACGAATACCAAGACACCAATCCGCCGCAGCTCAGCCTGACGCGCCTGTTGACGCAACAGCGCCAGAACCTATGCGCGGTGGGCGATCCTGACCAGTCCATTTACAAGTTTCGAGCGGCGGACATTCGCAACATCCTCGACTTCGAGCGGCACTACCCGAAGGCGAAGCTGATCGTTTTGGCGCGGAATTACCGCTCGACGAAGACGATTCTCGCCGCCGCCAACGCCGTCATCCAAAACAACCGCGCGCGGCGGAAAAAAGACCTCGCGACGGAGAATGCCGCCGGCGAGCCGATCCGCTGCTTCGTCGCCGCGAACGCCGAGGAGGAGGCTGATTTCGTCGTCCGGGAAATCATCGCCTGGCAGCGCCGGCAGGAGCCTCTGCCGGCGGCCGAGGCGCGGGCCGCCGTGCTTTACCGCACCAACGCCCAGTCGCGCTCGTTTGAGGAAGCTTGTCGGCGGCGCGGGCTGCCATACGCGCTGGTCGGCGGGTTTTCGTTTTACGAGCGGGCGGAAATCAAGGATGCGCTGGCCTATCTGCGGCTGCTGCTCAACCCGCATGACGACGCGGCGCTTGAACGGGTCGTGAACGTCCCGCCGCGCGGCGTCGGCAAGGCCACGCTTGACATTCTGACGGCGCGCGCAGCGAGCGACGGCGTCTCGCGCTGGACGGCCATGACGCGCCTGTTGGAGGAAAATGGGCTAGGCGCGCGGGCGCTGACGGCGCTTAGGGGCTTCGCGGCGCTGATCGAGTCGCTTCAGTCGGCGCTCGCTGGGGCAAAGCTGGCCGAGCTGGTCCGGATGGTCCTGGCGCGCTCCGGCTACGACGCCATGCTAAAGCAGGAAGGGACGCTGGAAGCCGAAGGTCGCAAGCAAAACCTCGACGAGCTGATCTCGGCTGCGGCCGAAGCCGACGAGCGCGGCGAGCGGCTGCGCGAGTTCCTCGACCGGGCGGCGCTGGTGGCCGATACGGACGACCTCGAGGAAAGCGCCCGCGTGACGCTGATGACCATTCACAGCGCGAAGGGGCTGGAGTTTCCGCTGGTCTTTATCGCGGGGCTGGAAGAGGGTCTGTTTCCGCATGCGCGCGCCGCCCACGACGATGAAGACCTCGAGGAAGAGCGGCGCCTGTTTTACGTCGCCCTGACGCGCGCCAAGCGGCAGCTTTACCTGACGCAGGCCGAGCGCCGTCGGGTGTATGGCGAGGAGCGCCTGACCGACCCCTCGCGCTTTCTGGATGAAATACCGGAGGCGTTGCTGACGACGCAGGCTGGGCCGACAACCGCTGGCCGACGGGCGGGAGAGGGAATGCGGGCGCTCCAGCCGACCGCCAACCCTGACCTCCGCCGTTTCCCGAAGCCCAAGCCGGCCGGCGCGCCGCGGTCAAGCTGGAGCGCGCCGGCCGCCGCGGGCAGCTTCAAGGTTGGCGATCGGGTCGAGCATGCAACCTATGGCGCGGGGCAGGTCGTCCGCGTCGCCGATGGGAAGCTCGACATCGCTTTTCCCGGGAAGGGCGTCAAGCGCTTTGTCGCCGAGGCCGCGCCGCTGACCAGAATCAGCCGCCAGTGAGGCCGGGCGTGGCGCCGCGCTTGGCGGGCGCGCCTGGCTTGCGGATGCGCGCGCGGCGGATGGGGGCGCTTGCCTCGCGACAAGCCTTGAAAGACAAGCCTTGAGAGACGTCGCGCGCTTGCCGTTGCTTCCGCGTTCTCAGTACACTCGCGCCGCTCCCGCCTTCGGCGGCGCAACGCCGAGGCGTCTTGCCGAGCCATCTTGCCGAGCCGCCTTGCCGCGCCCAGCGCAGGTCGTAACGAAAGCTTGTGAAAAAAAAAGCCGCTCGCTTGAAGGTCGTCGCCGCTGAGCGCGACCCCGTCCCGCTTCCTAGAACCGTCGAAACCCTTTCCGCTCAGCGCCTGCGCAAGTCCTACCGCGGACGCGAAGTCGTTTCGGAGGTCACGCTCGCCATACGGCGCGGCGAGGTGGTCGGGCTGCTCGGTCCCAACGGGGCCGGCAAGACGACGACCTTCTCGATGATTGTCGGTCTCGAAACGCCGGACGCCGGCCTCATCGCGCTGGAAGATGAAGACATCACCGCCCTGCCAATGTATCGGCGGGCGCGCCTCGGCATCGGCTACCTGCCGCAGGAAGCCTCGATTTTTCGGAAGCTGACGGTCGAAAACAATATTCTCGCGATTCTCGAAACGCTCAATCTGTCGGCCACCGAGCGCCAGACGCGACTGGAAGCCCTGCTGGACGAGCTGGACATCGCGCACGTCCGGCGCACCATGGGCTATGCGGTCTCGGGCGGCGAGCGGCGGCGGACGGAAATTGCCCGCTGCCTGGCCATTGAGCCAAAATTCATCCTGCTTGACGAGCCCTTCGCCGGCATTGACCCCAAGGCCGTCATTGAAATCCAGGGCATCGTGGCGCGGCTGCGGAGAAAAGGCATCGGCGTGCTGATTACCGACCACAATGTGCGGGAAACGCTCGCCATCACGGATCGGGCCTATATCATCAGCGAAGGTCGCATCTTTCGGTCTGGCCAGCCCGCCGAGCTCGCCTTTGATCAGGAGGTGCGGCAGGTTTATCTTGGCGAAAATTTCCGGCTGTAGGTCTTTTGGGTCGTTGGCGATGATGAACTTGCGTCCACAACTCGCGCCCCGCGTCGAGCAGCGCCTGGGACTGGTGCTCACGCCCCAGATGCGTCAGCGCATCGAGATGCTCAGCATGACGCTGACCGATCTCGCCGAGCTGACCACGCAGGAAATGACCGAAAACCCGATTCTCGAAGAGGTCGATCCGGATGAGCCAGCCGAGGGGTTGACCATCACGGACGACCTGCTCCCGGAAGCGGTCGGCGCTGGCGACTTCGAGCTGACCAACGGCGCGGCGGATGACGCCTCGTCCGCGCCGGCGGGCGCGGCGCCGGCGGGCGAGCTGTCCCTGGAAGACCCTGCCGACGAGCCGGCGGAAGCCGTTGACCCATTCGCCGAAATAGACTTCGGCGCGACCTTCGAGAACTACCTTGACCCGGGCTATCGCGCGCAGGGCGAGTATGAGGAGCGCGAGGAGTATGCGCTGGAAAATCGGCTCAAACGCCACCCGACGCTCTACGAGCACCTGCAATCGCAAATCGTCCTGCTGCGCGCGCCCGAAGAGATTCGGGCGGCGGCCGAAGCCATCGCGGCGAGCCTTGACGAGCGGGGCTTTCTCGCCGATCCCTGCGAGGAGATTGCCGCCATCGGCGGGTGGACAATCGAGACTGTGGAAGCCGCCCGGCGCTTGGTTCAGCGACTCGACCCGGTGGGCTGCGCCTCCCAAGACGCGCGGGAATGCTTCCTGACGCAGCTCGAGCAGCAGGGGCGCGGCGACCGTCTGGCCGCGCGGCTGATTCGCGATTACCTGGATCGCCTCGCGCCCTTTCGCTGGCCCGAGCTGTCCAAGTCGCTCGGCGTGAGCTGCGAGGCGATTGCCGCGGAAGTCGCGCTGATTCGCCAGCTCGACCCCTTTCCAGGGCGTCGCTTCGCCCGCATCGGCGAGGGCATTCTCAACGGCGCGCAGCTCATTCAGCCGGAGATTTTCATCGAGAAAATCGGCGACGAGTACGTGATTCGATTCAACGACGATGGGCTGCCGCAACTTCGCATCAACGCCAAGTATCGCCGCATTCTGGAAAACCCCGCCGCCTCGCGCGAGGAGCGCGAGTATGTCCGCGACCGGCTGCGCGCCGCGATTGACCTGATGCGCAACATTGACTACCGCCGCCGAACAATTTACCGGATTTGCGAGGCAATCGTGGAGCGGCAGCGCGATTTTCTCGACCACGGCCCAGCGCGCATCAAGCCTATGATGCTCAAGGATATCGCCGAGCGCGTCGGCATTCACCTCTCGACGGTCAGTCGCGTGGTCAACGGCAAGTATGTGCAAACGCCGCTGGGCATCATCGAGCTGCGGCGCTTTTTCACCGAGGGGCTGACGAACGATGACGGCGAAGCGGTTTCCACCGACATCATCAAGCTCAGAATCAAGAAGCTGATCGCCGACGAAGACCCCCGCGAGCCGCTCACCGACGACGAAATCGCCCGCATCCTGGCGCGCGAAGGGCAAAAGCTCTCGCGGCGAACGGTGGCGAAATACCGCGACCAGATGCATATTCCTGGCTCGCGCGAGCGCCGGGCCGTCCTGGGTTAGGCGCGCCGCTATTTCATCGGGGATAAGACTGGCATGAGCTCTTCTTTCACGGCCGCTTCCGTCCGCGGCGCCGCGCCGCCTGACCGTCTGGTGCAAGCCGTCGCGGCTGACGACGCCGTTCGCGTCGTCGCCGCCACGACGACCCGCCTGGTTCAAGAGGCCTGTCGTCGCCATGGCTCGTGGAAAACCGCGACGGTCGCCCTGGGGCGCGCGCTGACCGGCGCGGCGCTCATCGCCAGCTCGCTCAAAACCAGCGAGCGGGTGACGATTCACATCGAAGGGCGCGGCCCGGTCGGCACGATCACCGCGGAAGCCAATGCCCAGGGCGGCGTGCGCGGCTACGCGCGCCATCCCCAGACGGATGTGCCGCTGCGCCCCGACGGCAAGCTGGACGTGGGCGCGGCGGTCGGCAAGGGCGTGCTCCACGTCATCCGCGAGGGGAGCTTTGAAATCGGGCTGATGGAGGCGTACCGCGGCTCCGTGCCGCTGGTGTCGGGCGAAATTGCCGAGGACTTGACCTACTATCTGTCGCGCTCGGAGCAAACCCCATCCGCGATGAGCCTAGGCGTTTACATGGAGGCCGGCGATGGCGTGGTCGGCGCGGCGGGCGGCTTTCTGGTGCAAACCCTGCCCGATGCCGACGAAGCTATCATCAGTCGCCTCGAGCGGACGATTGCCGCCGCCCCGCTGATCACCGAAATGACGCGGGCCGGCGCGACCCCGGAAGACATCATTCGGCAGGCGCTTGGGGATTTGGATTGGCGCCCGCTTTCGGAGCGCCCGCTGAGCTTTGTCTGCGCCTGCTCGCGGGAGCGCGCCGAGCGCTTGCTGCTGGCCCTTGGCGGGGATGAGATGCGGGCGATCCTGGCCGAGCAAGGGCAAGCCGAGCTTAACTGCCACTACTGTAACGCCGTCTATCGCCTCTCGGCCGCCGATCTGCAACGCCTCATCGAGGCCGAAGCGTCCGGCGCGGAGGCTTAGGCGCGCTGCGGCGCCGCGGCAGGAGCGCAGAGGCATTCCGGGCGGCGCGTTCGCGGAAAGGCCGCGCGCCAGCCGGAGCCGCGGCTTGCGGATTTCGGCGTCCGGTTGCTTTTCGCGCGCGCCTTGGCTATTGAGCGAGAAGGCTATTGAGCGAAAGGGCCGGTGAGCGAAAGCGCTTGCCCTCTTCCTCGCGACGCCCCATCCCTCATCACGACTTGCCAGGACGCCCTGGCGCCCGACTCGCCCATGCCGCGCACCTCGCCCCTAACCCTTCCGGCGCGCCGCCTTGCCGCGCTCGTCGCGCTCGTCGCGCTCTTTGCCGCCGCCGCTCCGGCGCAGATCAATCGTCCCAAAGCCGAGCCAAGAAAGCCCGAAGCCGGCGCGCTGGTGACAAAAAAAGACGAGTCTCCGCTGTCTGAGAGCGTCTTCGCGGGCTTGAAATTTCGCTCGCTGGGGCCGGCCTCGGCTTCCGGGCGCATTGTCTCGCTGGCAGTCGATCCGCGCAATCGGCGGCGCTATTTCGTCGGGGCGGCTTCCGGCGGGGTCTGGAAAACCGTCAACGCCGGCGTGACCTGGACGCCCGTTTTCGATGATCAGCCCTCCTTTTCCATTGGCGCGGTCGCCCTTGATCGGCAAAACCCCTTCCGCCTCTGGGTAGGGACAGGCGAAAACAACTCGCAGCGCAGCGTTGCCTACGGCGATGGCGTGTATCGCTCTGACGATGATGGGCGAACGTGGCGTAACGTCGGCTTGAAGGACTCAGAACACATTGCTCGCATCCTCATTGACCCGCGCGATTCCGAGACGGTCTATGTCGCCGCGCAGGGGCCGCTCTGGCGGTCGGGGGGCGATCGCGGTCTTTACAAGACGACGGATGGCGGCCAGACCTGGCAGCGCATTCTCGACATCAGCCCCGACACCGGCGTAACCGAAGTCGTCATGGATCCGCGCAACCCCGACGTGATGCTGGCGGCGGCATACCAGCGGCGGCGGCACGTTTGGACGCTCATCAACGGCGGGCCTGAAAGCGCCATCTACAAAACGACCGACGGCGGCCAGACCTGGCGCAGGGCGATGACCGGCCTGCCGAGCGTTGACCTGGGCCGCATCGGCCTGGCCATCTCGCCCGCCAATGCCGATGTCATCTATGCCAGCGTCGAGGCCGCCGACGGGAAGGGCGGGCTTTTTCGCTCGCTGGACGGAGGGGAAACCTGGGAGCGCCGCAACCCATTTGACCAAACGGCGATGTATTTCAGCAAAATCGTCGCCGACCCGCGCCATGCGGAGCGGGTGTATGTCCTGAACGTCTTCCTGATGGTGTCCGACGACGGCGGCAAGACCCTGTCGCCGATGCCGGGGATGCGCCACGTCCACGTGGACCACCACGCCCTGTGGATTGATCCGGACGATCCCAGCTACTACCTCGTCGGGTGCGACGGCGGCGTATATGAGAGCTTCGACCGCGGCCAGTCCTGGCAATTCAAGGCCAACCTGCCGGTGACGCAGTTTTACGATGTGACCGTGGATAACAGCGAGCCGTTCTACTTCGTCTATGGCGGGACGCAAGACAACAACACGCTGGGCGGCCCCTCGCGGACGCGCAACGCCCACGGCGCGACCAATGCCGACTGGTTTATCGTCGTTGGCGGCGACGGCTTTCACGTCCGCGTGGACCCAACCGACCCGAACATCGTCTATTGCGAGTATCAGTACGGCAATTTGTTTCGCTTTGACCGGCGAACCGGCGAGCGCGTCGGCATCCAGCCCAAGGTTGGTCAGGACGAGCCGCCGCTGCGATGGAACTGGGACTCGCCCCTGATCATCAGCCCGCACGATCCCAAGCGGCTCTACTTCGCCGCCAATCGGCTGTTCCGCAGCGATGACCGGGGCGATTCCTGGCGGGCGGTCAGCGGCGATCTCACGCGGCAGCTTGACCGCGACAAGCTGCTGGTTTTTGGCAAGGTCTGGGGCCCTGACGCCGTGGCCAAGCATGCCTCGACATCGTTTTACGGCAACATCACGACCATTGCCGAGTCGCCCAAGCGCGAGGGGCTGCTGTTTGTCGGCACGGACGACGGCCTGGTTCACATTTCAGAGGACGGCGGCGCGACGTGGCGCAAAATTGAAGCCTTTCCCGGCGTGCCGGAGCGAACGTTCGTGAGCCGCATCGTGCCGTCGCAGCGCGACGCCAATGTGGTGTACATCGCCTTTGACAACCACAAAAACGGCGACTTCAGGCCCTACGCGCTCAAGTCGTCTGACTGCGGCCGCTCGTGGGCGTCGCTCGTCGGCAATCTGCCGGAGCGCGGCTCGATCAAGGTCATCGCCGAAGACCCGGTCAATCCCAGCCTCCTGTTCGCCGGAACGGAGTTCGGGCTGTTTTTCACGCCGAACGGCGGCGAGCGCTGGGCGCAGCTCAAGGGCGGGCTGCCGACCATCGCGGTGCGCGACATCGCCATCCAGACGCGGGAGCATGATCTAGTCATCGCCACGTTTGGGCGCGGCTTTTACGTCTTGGATGACTACCGGGCGTTGCGCGAGATCACGGAAGAGCGGCTATCGCAGCCAGCGCGCACTTTCCCGGTGCGCGACGCCTGGCTGTATGTCGAAGCCGAGCCGCTGGGCGGCGGCAGGCGCGGGTTTCAGGGCGACGCGCTCTATGTCGCCGACAATCCGCCTTTCGGCGCCACGCTGACCTACTATCTGAAGGAAGCCCCGAAAACCAAGAAACAGCGCCGCCAGGAAGCCGAGAAGAAAGGCGACGCGCCCTATCCGTCCCGCGACGCGCTGCGCGACGAGGCCGAGGAGGAAGCGCCGCTGACGTTCGCCGTCGTGACCGATGATCAAGGGAACGTTGTCCGGCGCATTGCCGCGCCCCAGGCAGCTGGCTTCAACCGCGTGACGTGGGACCTGCGGGCGCCGGCCCCGCAACTGCCGCCGCCGCCCCGCGAGGATGAAAATCCCTTTGCGCGCCGCCCTTCGGGATGGCTCGTCGCGCCCGGAACCTACACGCTGACGCTCTATCAGCGAGCCGACGGCGTGACAAAGCAGCTCGGAGCGCCACAAGCCTTCCAAGCGCGCTTCCTGGACGAGCGATCCGCCGAAGATGCGCGCGCCGTCGAGGATTTTCATCGGCGACTGCTCGCCGCGCAGCGGACGATGCACGGCGCGCTGGAAACCGCGCAGGAGCTTCAGGCGCGCCTGGCCGCCGTCCGGCGCGCCATCTTGGAAACGCCTGCCGCCGACGCGAAGCTGCTCGATGACGCCGCGGCGCTCAGCCAGCGGATGAATGCCCTGTTGGTCAAGTTGCGCGGCGACCGGGCGCTTCAGGCGCGCAATGAAAACACGCCGCCGGGCTTCGCCGAGCGACTGGCGGAGATCGTCTCCGAGCGAAGCAACACGCTGGCGCGACCGACGCAGACCCATGAGGCGCAATACGCCATCGTGGCCGAGGGGTTGCGTCAGTCGCTCGAGGCGCTGCGCGGCATTGCGGACGATCTGGGCCGTTTGGAGAAAACGCTGGAGGCGTTGGGCGCGCCCTTCACGCCGGGCCGCTTCCCAGCCTGGCCCGAGCGCTAATGAGCGCCTGAGCGCTCGGGCGCCCCGGCCCCAGGCTGGACAGTGATCCGGGCGGGGCGATGCGCTATGCTCCGGTCGCTCGTTATATCCGCTCGCGAAGGGAAACTCGAAGCCTATGGCGCGCGCCAAAATTGTGGCTACCATCGGTCCGGCTTCACGCGCTCCGGAAATCCTCCGAACGCTGCTGATCTCCGGGGTCAATGTCGCCCGGATCAATATGTCGCATGGCACGCACGAGGAGCATGCCGAGGTCATCCAAGCGCTGCGTCACCTGGCAGGCGATCTTTGTCAGCCGCTCGCGATCCTGCTTGACCTGTGCGGCCCGAAAATCCGCACCGGGCGCTTGATTGGCGGCGAGCCGGTCGCCCTGACGACGGGCCACCGAATCGTCATCACGCCGGAGGACATTCCAGGCAACGCCGAGCGCATCAGTTGCAGTTACGACGGGCTGGCTTACGACGCCAAGCCGGGCGACCGGATTCTCATTGACGATGGGCTGATTGAGCTGAGCGTCACGGCCATTCACGGCAACGACGTGGAATGCCTGATTCTCAACGGCGGGCTGCTCAGCGAGCGGAAAGGCATTAACCTGCCGAGCATTCCGACCTCGCTGCCCTCCATGACGGACAAGGATCGCGTTGACCTGCGGTTTGGCGTCGAGCAGCGCGTGGACTACGTCGCGTTGTCGTTTGTGCGCTCGGCGGAGGATTGCCGGCAGTGCAAGCGCTACATCGCCGAGCTAGGCGCGCTCACGCCGCTTATTGCCAAGATTGAGAAGCCGGAGGCGCTGAGCCATCTGGATGAAATTCTCGACATCGTGGATGGCGTCATGGTGGCGCGCGGCGATCTAGGCGTCGAGGCGGAAACCGAGCGCGTGCCAATTTTTCAGAAGGAAATCATCCGCCACGCCAATCGCAAGGGGCGCATCGTCATTACGGCGACGCAGATGCTCCAGTCCATGGTGGACAATCCGCGCCCGACCCGCGCCGAAGCTTCCGATGTGGCGAACGCCATCCTCGATGGCACGGACGCGGTGATGCTCTCGGCCGAGTCGGCGGCTGGAAAATACCCGGTCGAGGCCGTGAGGACGATGCGGCGCATCGTGGACTACACCGAGGAGGCCTTCGCCGGGCAACAGTCCTGGCGCGCCGGGGCGGGGAAGTTTATGAACTTGCAGGGCGGCTCGTCGCTGCGGGCGCTTTCCGAAGCCGCCGTCTTTGCCGCGGAAAACGTCGGCGCGCAGGTCATCGCGGCGTTCACGGAGGGGGGCAAGATGGCGCGGGCGCTGGCGCTGCTGCGCCCGAAGCAGCGGATTGCCGCCATTACAGCGGATGTCAGCGTCTATCAGCAACTTTCCGCCGTGTGGGGGATCGAGCCCTTGCTGATGCCGAATCCCAGCGAGATGAGCGAGCTGTTTGCCAATGGCGCGGACCTGCTGCTGCGCCTGGGCTGGATTGAGCGCGGCGAGCGGCTAGTGGTCCTGGCGGGAAAGATCAAGGGGCTTCCGGTGAGTAACCTGGTTCACCTGCAACGCGCGGGCGAGTAACGCGCGGGCAAGTGAAGCTCGGCGCGCCGTCGGCTTGGTCAATCGGCTGCGCAGTGGTAAGATAAGCAGTCTTGCGTCAACCGCGAGACTTGCGACCGCCAGCTTGCTGAGGGGAAACGTTTATGGATGTTCAAGCGCCTGCGCCATCGCCAGCCCCGGCCATCGTCATTTCCGGCTTTCTCGGAAGTGGAAAAACCACCCTGCTGCTGGCGGCGCTTCATCACCTGCGCCGGCTGGGGCGCAAGGTGGCCGTTCTGATGAACGAGTTTGGCGACATCAGCATCGATGGCGAAATTCTGCGCGGCGAGGGCTTCAGCGTCATGGAGCTGAGCGATGGCTGTATTTGTTGCCAGATAGGCGAGGACTTCGTGCAGGCGTTTACCGAAGTCGCTTCCCGCAAGCCGGAGCTCATCTTCGTCGAAGCCACCGGGCTAGCCGACCCGGTGGACTTGCTCGATCAAGCCACCGCGCCCCACTTGCTCGACCGCGTGACGGTTGTCAAGATGGTGACCGTCGCCGATCCGAAGAATTTCACGCGCCTTGGCAAGGTTTTGCGGGCGATTGTCAAGCGCCAGACGCAATTCGCCGACGTGGTCGTGATTGGCAAGGCGGATGAGGCGACGCCAGAGCAAATCGCGGATATTCGGCGTTACGTCGAGGAGCACAACCCGCATGCGCCGGTGTATCTGGCCACGCAAGGACAAGTGCCTGGAGACGAGGGCTTCCGCTGGCTGCTGGCGGATGTCGAGCCGGCGGAGCGCGAGCGCCGCCGAGCCGCGATGCGGGCCAACCTCGACGCTCTGAGCGAAGACGAGTACAAAGCCCATACGGATTTTCACTCGCTGTCCTGCCGGCTGTTGCGTCCGCTGGCGCGCGAGCGCTTCGAGCGGTTCATGCAGAGTCTGGCGCCCGATGTCGTGCGCGCCAAAGGGTTTGTTCGCTTTGAGGGCGAAGCGGGCTTGTGGGTGACGATGTATGTCAACGGCGACCTTTACATCCGCCCGGTGACGCTGTCGCCATCGCCGGAAGAGCACCTGGTTTTCATCGGCGCCAAGCTTGACCATGCGCGGCTAGCCAAGGACTTGGCCGCTTGCGAGGCGCGGCGGCGGGCGCTGGCTGTGTTATAAACGTAAGGCGTCACTCCGTCAGGGCGCTTTTTCAAGCGCCGCTCCATTTCTATGCCCGGTAAATCACGCAAGTCGAAAACATCGCCCAAGCCGACGACCCTTTCGCTGGATAAGCTTTTGGAGAAAGGCGATGCCTGCCTGGAAGAAGGCGATATGGATGAGGCCGAAGCGGCCTACGCCAAGGCGCTCGCGCTGGCCCCGCAGTCGCCGGAGGTTCTGGTTCGTCTCGGCGCCTTGCTGCTGGACACTGAGCGGTATGAGGAGGGCGTGAATTATTTGCGCGAAGTTGAGCGCCTATCCCCGGAGGACGTGCGCCCGCTACACTTGCTAGGCGCCTTCTACATCGAGGAAGGGGAGTTCGACCTCGCCGAGGAGTATTTCAAGCGGGCGCTCAAGCTAGAGCCGAATGAGGGGCTAAGTCATTATAACTATGGCAATTTTCTATCTGAAGCCGGGCGGTTGCCCGAGGCCGAGGTCGCTTACCGGCGGGCGATTGAGCTAGGGCCGGAAGAGCCGCTGCACTACCTTGGGCTGGGCGGGCTGCTGGCCGATATGGAAAAGTATGACGAGGCCCTCAAGCAGTTCCAGATTGCGCTCGAGCTTGATCCCGATGATCCGCGCATCTACCTCGATCTTGGCGACCTCCTCATGGCGATGGAGCAAACCAAGGAAGCGCTCGAGGCTTACCGCGAGTCGGTGGCGATTGATCCCCATAACCCTCTGGCGCGGTATGGGCTTGGGGCGGCGCTGCTGGCCGACGGAGAAGCGGTCGCCGCCGCGCGCGAGCTGAAAGACGCGATTGCGGATGGCTTGGAGGTGCCCCTCGCCTTTGTCAAGCTCGGCGTCGCCCTGCGCATGGCCAACAAGCTGGACGAGTCCCGGGAAGCCTTTCAGCAAGCGTGCGAGCTTCTCGAGGAAGAGCGTTCAAGCGGGGCCGAGATCGGCGACATGTGCTACGAGGAAACCATCGCGTTGTTGGGGCTGGGGCGCGCCAGCGCCGCCCACGAGGTGGTGGACAACCTGCGAGCGGATGACCTCGACCCCCAAGCCGTGGCGGAGCTTAGCGCCGATTTGAGACGCCTGGCGACCCTGGGCCTCGAAGAGGCGAATGAACTGCTCCGCAAGCTGCGGCTGCCGCCGAAGGAATTGATTCACTAAGCGGCGCCCCGGCCGCTGCGCCAGGCAGCGCGCCTGCCGCAGGGTCGCTGGGGGCTGATGGTCATTGCATGAAAGCGTAAGGCATGAAAACGCAAGCGAGAATAAATAGGAGCGTGTCCAACGATGGCTGAAACGACAGAATCGACCGCTGGAGCGGCGCAAGCTCAGGAACGGCGTCCGGCCGGCTCGGGAAATGCGGGGCGACGCCCCGGCGGTGGTCGCCCCGGCGGCAACCGCCGCATGGGACGGCGCAAGAAACGGTGTCCGCTGCTGGAAGCCAAGGTTGATTATATTGACTACAAGGACGTAAAGCTGCTCGAGCGGTTCATTGGCGATAACAAGCGTATTCTGCCGCGCCGCCTGACAGGCGTGAACACCACCATGCAGCGGCGCTTGGCGCGCGCCATCAAGCGGGCCAAGCACATCGCCTTACTGCCCTACGTCTAGGCCGCTCTGCGCCAGGCGCGCCGGCGCCGCGCCCGCTTTTGGCGAAGTCCGGGCGCTGCCCTGATTGAGGTCGCCTGGGATGGCGCGCCCGCCTTCTAAAGGGGACTCCCAAGCCAAAGGGACCTCCCAAAAGCGTCTCCACAAGGCGTGGCGTCCAGCAAGCCCGCCTGGGCGGTCGCCGGCCTGGCGCAAGGCAGTCCCCGCGACCGGCGTCGGCGAGTCAGCGCCGGCCCGGTCAAGGCGATAAGCGGACGCGCTGTCCGGTCTGGACGGCGCGTTCCGCGGCGTCGGCGAAGCGCAGCGTCTCAACCACATGGGAAAGCGAGGCGTAGGGTCGCCCTGTCCCCGCAATCGTATCCAGAAAGGCAGCGATGTCTTGTCCGAACAAGCCGCTGCGCGGCAGGACGGGGAGTGACTCAGCCGCGCTGCCATCGTGGCTGGCGAGCCAGACCTCGCGGTGCGCGCGCCCGGCGAGCGCCCCGTTTTCGCCGGTTACGCGCAGCTCGGCTGCCGGTCCGGCTTCTTCCGCGCTGGTTAGGATGTCCGTAATTTCTCCCGTCCCGTTGTCGCCAAAGCCAAAGCGCAGGCGAGTTTCCCGGCGGGCGAAGCGCGTCCCGCTTTCGCCGGAGAAGCTCTCCTCGCCCTCGATCCACGTCGCCTGTCCGACGCAGGCTAGAATTCGGCTGGGCAGGCTGGCTTGCTGAAAAAGCGAAAAGCCGTGGGCGCGATCAAAGGTCCAGTCTTCGGGCGTAGCGGCGCGATAGCTGACATTGCGCCAGGCAATGGCGCGAATGCGCCCGAGGCGGGGCAGGGCCTCCCGGAGCGTGATGAACCAGGCCGACAGCAGCTCGATGTGCTCGACGTGCAAGACGACGCCGCGCGCCCGCGCCAGCTCAGCCAGTTGCTCGGCATCGCCAAGGGAAAGCGCCAGCGGATAATCCACGCTGACCGGCTTGCCCGCTTCAATCGCCGCCCGCGCCATTGGCGCATGATAGGGATTGGATGAGCAAACCATGATGGCATTCGCGTCCGGTCGAGCGATGGCCTCTTCCCAATGGTCAGTCGCGGCGGCGGCGATGGGGAAAGCCAGCTCGTAGGCGCGGTCAAAGCTATGCGACGCCACGACCGCCACCCGCGTGTCAGGGCGCTCATTGAGCTCGCGCAAGCGGGCGCGCGCGACGCGCCCGCTTCCCAGGATGGCAATGCCAAGCACGGTCGGCATGGCGTCGCGCCTAGGCCATGGCCGGCTGCGCTCCGCCCTTGACGGAAGCTCCCTTGACCACCGGCGCAACCGGGTATTCGGGAATCGGCGGCGGCGCGTCCTGGCGAACGCTCATTGCGAACAGCCGCAGGTAATCCGCCGCCATCGCCGCCTTCATCGGCGCGAGCGCCAGCTTGCCGGCGCCGGCCGCCTCGCGCTCGGTCATCCGCGCGTAGCGTTCGGCCATGCGATCCAGGATGCGAATGAATTTGGGGTTGTCCACATCGAGCCGGAGCCCGAAGACGCGCTGCGCGTAGGCGTTCGTCTCGCGAATGACTTTTAGATCATATGCCCGCCAGTCCATGCCGATGGAGGCGTAAAAATCCTGCGCCTTGAGGTCGCGCAGCCACATCGTCACATAGACGGCCAGCGAGAAGAAGCGAATGAGCATCCGATTGACGCCGCCGCTCAGGTAGAGGTTCTTCTGCGCTTCGAGCTGGAGGCCGATGAAGTCGCCATGCTTGAGCTCATCCTGGCACCAGCCGCCGAAATACTTGAAAATCGGGTGGTACCGATGCTCGGGGCGCGCCTGGAGGTGGGAGTAGATGTTGATATACCGGAAGTAGCCGATGACTTCCGATAAATAGGTCGTGTAGAGGATGATCTTCGGGTGCATGCTGACGAATTCCTTTTCGCCCTGGAGCAACTGAAGATCGAGGTCGGCGTCAATGTCGCGCATCGCCAAGCGAATGAAGCCGCTGTGCCGCCCCTCGTCGCGCGCCATGAGCCGATAGGTATCGCTCAGAATCGGGTCTTCAATCCGCTCGGCGATCTCTTTGTAGAGCAGCGCGCCGGAAAACTCGCCCAGACAGCCCCGGATAAGAAAATCCTTGAATGACGCCGGGAGCTTTGAAAAGTCCTGATCAAAGTCCGGGTCATCGTCGCGCTTGAAGAAGTGCTTGTTGGGGTCGTCGGCGAAGCGCTTATGCATGGCCTTGAACGCATCGGCCATGTGGTCAAAGCGCAGGGCGTTCATCTTCTTATAATCAGTGACATAAAAACGCGGGCTGATCAGGCTTTTGTCAGCCGCCGCCGCCTTTGTCTCTTGAATGACAGATTCCGTGGCAATCATGGGGCGCGACCTCGTAGAGGAACCAAAAGTGGAAGCCAAGACTTCGCTTCCAACCTACTTTGCCGCCACCCGGATTTGAAACGGAATTTTTGAGGCGCCGGCGGGCTATTTCACCAGCGCGCCAAGCCGCTTCCAGCGACCCTTGGAGAAAAACGAGCTAAGTCGCTCCCCCAGCGAAGCCTGCGGGCTTGGGTCGAATGAGGCATAGACGAAGAGCGGGCGACCGATGACGTAATCGCGCGGAACAGGTCCCCAATATCGGCTATCAAGGCTGTTGTCGCGGTTGTCGCCCATGGCGAAATAGCAGCCTTCGGGAATCTTGAAGGGGCGCCCGATGCCATAGTGCGGCTCGTTCTTGTAGTCGCGATAGCGCCCGCTGGGCAGCGGCGCCTCGGCGAGCGGCTCGTCCGCGCGGGCTTCGTACTCGAAGTCCGCGCCCGGACGGTAATAGACCTTCCACTGCGCGCCGTCCGCCGGATAGTCCTCCAGCGCGTTCAGCCGCCCGCCGTCTTCCAGATCGCTCTCGGCAATGACGCGATGCTCCGGCAGCTCCTTGCCGTCAATGTAAACCCGCTGTCCGCGAATCTCGATGGTCTCGCCAGGCAGGCCGATGACGCGCTTGACGTAGTTCTGGTCTTCGCTTTGCGGGAACTTGAACACGATGATGTCGCCGCGCCGAATCGGCCGGTGCGGCGTCAGCCTGTCGAGCGGGAGGCCGCCCTCGTAGCCGAAGATGAATTTGTTGACCAGCAAAAAGTCGCCGGAATAAATCGCGTTGTTCATCGAGCCAGTCGGGACATTCACCGACCGCGCGACGAAGGTAATCCCGAAAAGCGCCATGATGAGCGTCGTGATGATCATCTCGACGAACTCGCGCAGCTCGGAACGCTTAGGCGCGCCGGCCTCGGCGGCGTCTGGCTTGGACTTGGGCGCATCGTCGGGCATGGCGGAAGCATCAAACCTCAAACATTGAAGCGGAAATGGATGATGTCGCCGTCCTGGACGACGTATTCCTTGCCTTCCAGCCGCAGCTTGCCAGCTTCCTTGCACTTGGCTTCCGACCCGTAGGCGATGAAGTCATCGTAAGCGATGACTTCGGCGCGAATGAAGCCCCGCTCGATGTCGGAATGAATCTTGCCGGCGGCGCGCTGGGCCTTGGTTCCGCGCTGGATAGGCCAGGCGCGGCACTCATCCTCGCCGGCCGTGAGAAAGCTCATGAGGTCGAGCAAGCCATAGGCCGCCACGATGAAGCGGTCGCGCGCCGGCGCCGGCAAGCCCAGATCGCGTAAAAAATCGCCCTGTTCTTCCGGCGCAAGCTGCGCGATGTCCATTTCAACCTGTCCGCACATGGCCGTGACGGCGGGAATCGCGCGCGCCTGGGCCGCTTTCTGGATGGCCGCCGGGATGCCGGCGGCTATGTCGGCTTCGGCGACGTTGAGCAGAATCATCTGCGGCTTGAGCGACAGAAAGCGGAAGCCGGTCATGAGGTGGCGCTCCTCGTCGTCGAAATCCAGCGCCCGGAGCGGCTGCTCGGCATCGAGCGCCGCCTTGCACCGGGCGAAGAGGTCGCGCTCGCGCGGCGTCGCCTTCTGATCCTTTTTCAGACGCTCCAGGCGGTTTTCGACTTGAATCAAATCCGACAGGATAAGCTCGGCGTCGAAGGCCGCGATGTCGGCGGCCGGATTGGTCGGGCGCGTTTCGAGCGGGTCGGGGAAGGCCCGGACGACATGCGCCAGGGCGTCCACGTCGCGCATGGCGGCGACGAGCTTGGCGTCCAGCCCGCCCGCGCTCGAGCCTTCCGCCGGCCCGGCGACATCCACGAACGCCACTTCGGCGTAGGCGCGCTTCTTCGTTCGGTAAAGGTCGCCGAGCTTATCCACCCGCGCGTCGGGCACCTTGATGTTGCCCAAGTTCGGACGGTCTTTTCCGCCGTAGCCGCCGACTTCGGCCGCCAGGCCCGTCAGGGCGTTGAACACGGTCGTCTTGCCGGCGCCGGCAAAGCCGACGATGCCTACTTTCATAGGTTTTTCATTCCAGAGCTTTTTGTTCCAGGGGCTTGCAAGGCGTGATGCATCGGCTCGCGACGCTCGCTTGGCTGGCGCGGTTGGCTAGCCGCGCCAGCCAAGCGAGCGGACATACGCCACTAGCGCCTCGATGTCCGTTGCCGAGCCTTTGAACGGCGGCATCGCGCCCTTCCCCTCGGCGATGGCTTTGGCGAAGTCGCTATCCGCGCGCTGGCTTTGCCAAGCGGCATCGGTCAGGTCAGGGGCGTCGGGCAGGCTTGGCTTGCCGTCCGCGCCATGGCAGGCGAGGCAGGCGGCATTGTAAAGCCGCTTGCCTCGCGCCAGGCGCTTGGCGGCGGCCTCGTCAGCGACCGCCGCGCCGCGCCCAGCCGCCAAGCTGCCGCCAAGCGTCGCCAAGAGCACGATGAGCGCCAGCTTTTTTCTAACATTGTTGTTGCTAACATTCTTGGCAGCGGCTTGCCCAATAGCCATTGGCGGCGTCCTCCATTAGGGAGCGCCTCGACGAAACGCGAAGCCGGGTGGGCCAGCGCCGACCCTGGACGGCTGCGCGCTCGCCGTTGACGCTTCCGGCGCGGTTATTTGCCGGCTTCCTTGCCGAGGAAGCGAATGTAGGCCACCAGCGCCTTGTGCTCCTCATCCGTGCCGTTGCCGCCCTTGAAGGCCGGCATGCCCTGAGCGGCTTTCGCGCCCTTAAGGGAAGCGATGATTTCCTCATCCTTCTCGTTCTTCTGCCAGTTGGCATCGGTGAATTTCGGAACATTCGGCAATACGCCCTGACCCTTGTCGCCGTGGCAGCCGGCGCAGGCATTGCCGTTGTAAAGCTCGCGACCCTTGACCAGGATCGGATCCTCCGCGCCTTCGACCGGCTTGGACGGCTCAGCCGGCTTCGCGCCCGTTTCGGTAGCGGGCTTGGTCGGCTCGACCGTCTTGACTTGCTCTTCCTTTGGCTTCATCGGCGGCGGCGGAACGTTGTCTTTCACGACGCAAGCGGCGAAGAAGCCGGCGGTCGCCACGGCGCAGAGTGATAGGGATCGCTTCAGGTTAGGCATACAAACTAACGCTCCTTGAAAAAAACAGAATGTCAGGATGTTCTTGGCATGGGGTCTTGGCATGGCTGCGGGGGCTGCGCCGGCCGCTTCACAGGGCCGGACCAAGCCGTTCGGCGAAAAATTCGGGCAGGCCGGCGATGGGAATGCGCGCTTGCTCCCACGTATCCCGGTCGCGCACCGTCACCGTGTCTTTGAGCGCCGTGGTCACGGGCGAAGTCGCTGGCTCGCCAGCCTGCGCTTTGCCGACGCCGAGCGTGTCGTAGTCCACCGTGACGCAAAATGGGGTGCCAATTTCGTCCTGCCGCGCGTAAAGCTTGCCAATCGCCGCCGTATCGTCATAGACGGCGCGGATGCCGCGCCGTTGCAGGTCGGACTTGATGGCTTTGGCTTTTTCCACGAGTTCCGATTTGTTGCGCGCCAAGGGCAGGACGGCGACCTTGATCGGGGCCAGCGCCGGATGCAGCTTCAGCACGACGCGCGGCTCGCCGTCCGCGCCTGCTTTTTCGCTGTAAGCGTCCAGGAGAAACGCCAGCGTCGCGCGGTCGGCGCCGGCCGACGGCTCGATGACGTAGGGAACGAATTTCTCGTTCGTGACCGGATCGCGGTACAGCAGGCTCTGGGTTGAATGCTCGTTGTGCAGTCGCCACTTTTCCTGCTTGCCCTTGGAATGCACGCTGAGATCGTAGTCAGTGCGGTTGGCGATGCCTTCGAGTTCATCCCACTGCTTTTCCGCGTCCTCGCGCTCCGGGAAGAAGCGGTACTGCAAGTCGGTGCAGGCGCGGGCGTAATGCGCCAGCTCGGCGGGCTGTTGAACGTAGCGGCGCAGGTTTTCCGGCCGAATGCCATAGCGCAGATACCAGTTGTGGCGCTCTTCGATCCAGTGGGCGTGCCAGTCCTCATCCGTGCCGGGCTTGCAGAAAAACTCGATTTCCATCTGCTCGAACTCGCGGGTGCGGAAGGTGAAGTTGCCCGGCACGATTTCATTGCGAAACGCCTTGCCAATCTGGGCGATGCCAAAGGGCACCTTGCGCCAGCGGGAGTCCACAATGGCTTTGAAGTTGACGAAGATGCTCTGCGCCGTTTCGGGACGCAGGTACGCGAGCGCGGCGTCTTCCTCGACCGGGCCGACCTGAGTCTTGAACATCAGGTTAAAGGCGCGCGGCTCGGTTAGGTTGGCGCTGCATTCGATGACTTTGCGCTTGTAGCGCGGGCAGTCAAGCTCGTAGGCTTTGTCGGCGCGGAAACGCCCCTTGCACTCCCGGCAGTCTGCCAGCGGATCGCTGAACGTCGCCTCGTGACCAGAGTATTTCCATACAAGGCGATTCATCAGGATCGCGCCGTCCATGCCCTCGATGTCGTCGCGATCATAGACGACGGCTTTCCACCAGGCGCGCTTGACATTGTTTTTGAGCTCGACGCCGAGCGGGCCGTAATCCCACGTCGAGCCGAGCCCGCCGTAGATTTCGCTCGCAGGGAAAATGAACCCGCGTCGCTTACACAGGGAAACAATCGTTCCAATGTCAACCGTCGCCATCGCGTGTGGCTACCTCTGCGTCAGGTCAGCGCGCTTGCGCTCATCTACGGCGCGCCTTCAGCGCGGCGCAAGCGTCGGTCAGGACATAAGTGAGCAACTATACACGGCGACGCCGGGCTTGTCGCGCCGTTTTCGCACGCGCGGGCCTGGCCGGCCAGGCGGGTTTGGCCGCGGGCGGGCGCCGCTCGCGCCAAGGTCAGCGGTGGCCTTCGAGGTCAGGCGCTGGCGCTCGCCAGGTTCGTGAGAAAGCTCACGTCAAGGTTGTGCCGCTTGAGGAGCCCTTCAAAGCCGGTTTTGTCCACGGCCTTGATGTAGGCCTCTTGCGACTCGACCCGCTTGTTTTTGACATGGTCGAGCAGCGCGTCGTTGAGCGTGACATTGCCCTTGGCCTTGCCGGTCTGCATCGCCGAGGGAATCTGGAACGTCTTGCCTTCGCGGATGAGGTTGGCGATGCCCGTGTCGCAGATGAGCGTTTCGAGCGCCGCCACGCGCCCGCCGCCGATTTTCTTGCACAGCGTCTGCGCGATGACGCCCTTGAGCGACTCTGACAGCATCACTCGAATCTGCGCCTGCCGGTCGGATGGGAACTGGTCGATGATGCGGTCCACGGTCGAGGGAGCGGTCGAGGTGTGGAGCGTCCCAAAGACTAGGTGTCCGGTTTCAGCGGTTTCGATGGCAATCGAAATCGTTTCGAGGTCGCGCATTTCGCCGACCAGAACGATGTCAGGGTCTTCGCGCAGGGCGGCGCGCAGGGCGTCCTTGAACGAGTCGGTGTGGTTGTGAACCTCGCGCTGATTGATAAGGCACTGCTTGTTTTCGTGGACGAACTCGATTGGGTCCTCGATGGTGATGATGTGGTCGCGGCGGTTGCGGTTGATGAAGTCGATGAGCGCGCACAGCGTCGTGGATTTGCCGCTCCCGGTCGGGCCGGTGACCAGCACCAGCCCCTTGCTCAGATAGCACAGCTTGAGGATTTCCTTGGATAGCCCGAGCATCTCGGCCGTGAGAATTTTGCTCGGAATGACGCGGAACACGCCGCCCATGCCTTTGCGGTCCATGAAGACATTGCAGCGGAAGCGCGCGACGTCGCCGAACTCATAGGCGAAGTCGGTGTCATGCCGGCGGTTGAATTCCTCGCGGTTCTTATCGGGCATCAGCTCCCACAGAATGCGCTCGGTGTCGCTCGCCATGAGCGGCTGCCCTTCGTAACCCTGCATGACCACCATATCGCCATCCAGGCGCAGCATCGGCGGCATCGAGGCTGAGATGTGCATGTCGGACGCCTCAAGCTCGAGTTGCTTTTCGAAAAGCTTGTCAATCTCGAGCGCGCCGCGCTTGCGCAGGTGAACAGCCGTCCCCTGACCCATCGGGGAAGGCGCGGACGGCGGCGGCTGATGCGAGCCGGTCGGCGGCGCGACCGGCGGCTGCTTGCCCGACGCCGCGCCTGAAAACGCCATCCCGGATGACGGCGTCAGCGGGCGCGGCGTCGGGCGCGCCGGCGTGGCGCTGGGCATCGGCGCGAAGTGGCCTGACGCTCGCGCGACTGGCGGCGACGGCATCGGCGCGCTTGGCGTGGCGGGCTTGGCGGCGGCGGCTTCGACCGGCGCGAAGGCGACCTTCATGCCTCCGCCTTCTTTGGTGATCGAGACATCGAAGGTGCCAGCCCCATTGACGCTAAGCCGAAAGTTGGTGGTTGGCTGGCTCATGAGAGCCGTTTTTTTGTCATCGGGAATATGCGGTTGGAGGAGGCGATAAATGTCAAACGGCGTCATCGGGCTGCGGCTGAGTTCCGTCGCCCCGGATGAGTTGATCACTGTCGGAGCTTTGCCCGCCTGCAGAATGAGCTGGTCAGCGCCCGCCATCCGCGGGTCTTTGAGCATGCTTTCAATTGTCGCCGACATGGCGCGCCCTCCGCTTGGGACACAGGTTTAGGTGGTGAAGTCGGGTGGAATCCAAAGCCGCTCGGGATGCTTCGGCGCTTTGGGATTCTTCAGCGCTTTGGACTCTAGTCTGTTCATTTAGCCTTGCGCAAGGAAGGAACCAAGAAAGCGGCTAAGGCTGCCTGACCAGGGCCGCCCTGGGCGGCAGTTGCCCTTTGAAGTCGCTTTTGTAATCTAGGCTCCCGCAAAAGAGATGAACGTGCGGAATCTCGCACAGCGGCTTCGTCGCGCTCGGCTACAAAGGCAAAGCTCAGCTTCACTCTTCGGCAGACTGCGGGCTTGGAAGGAGAGTACGGTCATCATGGGTGACGCCGCAATCCAAGGCGCGACAGCCGCTTTTTCGGATTCCAGTGGAGATCACACGCACCCAACGCCTGTCCAGCGGCTGTGGCATCTGCTGTCGCTCGATTCGCGCGACCTGCTGGCCGTCCTCGCCTACACGACAGTCGCGGGTCTGTTTTCTCTGGCCGTTCCCATCACGGCTCAGGTGCTCGTCAATAACATCGCGCAGGGGCAGTCGCTGCAACAGCTCGTGGTGTTATCCTCCCTGGTCCTGTTTTTCCTCAGCTTCGCCGGCCTTTTGCGGCTCTTTCAATTGGTACTGCTGGAACGTCTCCAGCAGCGCATCTTCGTCCGGGTGGCGATCAACCTGGGCAATCGCCTGCCGCGGGTGCAGCTTGCGGCGCTGACCAGCGAATACGCTCCGGAACTGGTCAACCGCTTCTTCGATGTCATCAACATTCAGAAAGCCTTTGCCAAGCTGGCGCTGGATGGCCTCGACGCCCTTCTCAAGGTCTTTGTCGGGCTGCTGCTGCTCGCCTTCTACAGCCCGATTCTGCTGGGCTTTGACCTGGCTGTGGTTTTGTCGGGGCTGTTCATCATCTTCGTGCTCGGAATCAACGGGCTGCGCACGAGCATTCTGGAGTCGAAGAAAAAATACAAACTCGCCGCTTGGCTCGAGGAGCTGGCGCGTTGCCACATTAGTTTCAAAATGAGCGGCACGCTCGCGTTTCTGTCCGAGCGAACCGATGCCCTGGCCGTCGCCTACCTGAAAGCCCGCCGCTCTCACTTCACGGTGCTGTTCCGCCAGGCCGTCGGAAACTACTTTTTCTATGCGCTGGCGAGCGCTGGCATCCTGGCCGTTGGCGGCTGGCTGGTGATCAACCGGCAGATCACCATCGGGCAGTTGGTGGCAGCCGAGATCGTCGTGGTGTCAGTGTTGGCCGGGCTAGACAAAGTCATCAGCCAGCTCGAACACGTTTACGACCTGCTGACCGCCCTCGATAAAGTGGGTCATATCGAGGACCTTCCTATCGAGCGGGCGACCGGCACTGAAATCCCTGTTCGGGAAGAGGGCGCGTCGGTGCTGTGTCGCAACGTGCGCTTCAGTTACTACTCTGGGGCGGAGGTGTTGTCCGGGGTGGAGCTGAGCGTGAAGCCGGGCGAATGGGTGAGCGTCGTCGGGCTGAGCGGCGCCGGCAAGTCAACGCTGATGGCGCTGATTTGCGGGCTGCTCGAGCCATCCCACGGCACGGTGGAGATCAACGGCGTGGACGTTCGGGACGCCAACCTGGACGCGCTGCGACTGGTGGTCGGCATGGTGGGTGACCGCGAGGAAATTTTCGAGGGCACCATTGAAGATAACCTCCGGGTTGGAGCGGGCTGGCTGACGCAGGAGGACCTCCGCTGGGCGATTGACCTGATGCAGCTCTCCGATGAGCTGGCCGTCCTGCCGCAGGGACTGCAAACGCCGCTGGTAAGCGGCGGCTACAACTTGTCCCGCGGCCAAATTCAGCGTCTGCTGCTGGCGCGAACCATCGCCCGCCACCCCAAGCTGCTCATTCTGGACGAAGCTTTCATGGGGATTGACGAGCGCTCCAAGCTCAAAATCCTTGACGCCATTTATGACCGCGCGCACCGCTGGACCATCATTGACATTTCGCATGACGCCGAGGTGGTCATTCGCTCGTCGGTCGTCCACGTTCTCGATAAAGGAGTCATCGTTGAGTCCGGCTCGCCGGAGGAGTTGTCGTGGCGGCGCAGCGGCGCGTTCGCCTCGCTGTTCCCGGAGGTGTCGCGCCAGCTCGTCGGGAAACGGCTAACCGCAGGCAAGGGATGATGCCCCGCGGCGGCGGGAGAAGGAGGATTCGTCATCATGGCTCAGACTGCGCGTCAGCCCAGCGCCTTCCCAGTCAAGTCGTTATCGCCCGCGCCGCAAGCCCTGCGACTTGTCGAGTCGCCGCGCCCGGCGCGTCCGTTCGCCTTCATCCTAATGCTGTTCCTGGCGCTGTTTATCCTGGCGCTGATTTATGTGCCGTGGCAGCAATCGGTGACGGGCGTCGGGCAGCTGATTGTCTTTTCGCCGGGCGAGCGCCCGCAAAACGTGCAGGCCCAGATTCCCGGACGGCTCAAGGGCTGGAGGGTCCAGGAAGGCGACATCGTCGAAGCCGGGACGGTCATCGCGGAAATCGCCGAAATAGACGCGAAGTTTCTCGACCCAAACCAGCTCGAGCGCCTAGAGCGCCAGCGCGAGTTCCTTGTCGCCCAGCGCGAGGCTGCGCAGAGTCGAGCGGAGGCGCTTCAGCGACAGATCCGCGCCCTGGACCAGTCCCGAAACCTGGCCATTCCGGCGGCGGACGAGCGGGCGCGCCAGGCCGCCGACCGCCTGCGCTCCGCCGAGCAATCGCTGGTGGCAGCCAAGCAAAAGCTGCTGGCCGATGAACTCAACTTCGAGCGCATTCGGGACCTCAATAAGGGCAAAAAGGACGCCGACGGCAACTGGGTGGTCCAGCCGGGCTTGCGCTCCGACCGCGACTTTGAGCTGGCGCGTCAGACGGTCGAGACTTCTCGCGCGGATGTCGAGCGCTTACAAGCGCTGCTGGATGCTGCCGTCCGCGACACGAAAGTCGGCGACCTCGATGCGCGCCGGGTCGAAAACGATACCCTCGCGACGCTGAGCGGGGCGCAAAGCTCCTATGCCGCGGCGCAGGAGACAATCGCTTCGCTTAGCAACAGCATCCAGAAGATCGACATTGAAATCCAGAACTTTCGAGAGCGGGTCGCCCAGCGCCAAGTGATTGCCCCGCGCGCCGGGCAGATCACGCAGCTCCGGGCGGTTGGCGAGACGGAAACGCTCAAGTCGGGCGATGTCCTGTGCGTGCTGATTCCGCAGGCCCGGGAGGAAGAGCAAGCCGTCGAGCTGGTGCTGAGCGACTTTGACGCGCCGCTGGTGCGCTTGGGCGATCCTGTGCGGTTGCAGTTCGAAGGCTTTCCGGCCGTCCAGTTCGTTGGCTGGCCATCGGTCGCGATCGGCACGTTTGGCGGGCGAATCGTCGCTATCGACTCTGTTGACGACGGCCTGAACCGCTTTCGCTTGCTGGTCAAGCCTGACTACGAGGCAATTGAAGCCGGAAAGGATGATCCGTGGCCTGAGCCGAGCATGCTGCGTCCGGGAACGCAGGCTACGGGCTGGGTAATGCTGCGCGTGGTGTCGCTCGGCTTCGAGCTGTGGCGGCAGTTCAACGGCTTCCCGCCGATGTTCGACCGTAACCCCATCGAGCGGAAGAAAAAGCCAAAGGATGAGAAAGCTAAAGCCAAGGGCAAAGGCGGCCAGGGCGGCGAGGGCGATAAAGATGACAAGTAGGCCCGGTTTGCGCTCGGTCGCCTGGATTGGGCTTTGGCTGACTGGGGCGTGGGCAGCGCCCGCGTCGGCTCAAGTGGCGGGCGCGGGCATCGTGTTGGCGGCCAAGGATGACGAGCGGCGACTGGCGTCCGCGGCGGCGCGCGCCGGGGCGGGTCCGCAATCAGGACGCCGCCCCGGCCTGCCGGCGCCGCGCCCGGGAAGCC
>CALCKX010000073.1 GCA_937966115.1 uncultured Chloracidobacterium sp.
GTCGCCGCTGATCCAGGCCGTCCGGGATGGATGATTCCGTTCCCATCATCGTCCTCAAGGTGATTGCTGTCATCCTTCTGGTGGCGGCAAACGCTTTTTTCGTGGCGGCCGAATTCGCCTTGGTGGCAGTGCGACGCCCGCGCCTGCTGCCGCTCGCCGGCGGCGGCGGCCGCCGGGCCGTCACCGCGCTCCGGCTGATTGACGATCTCGACGGCACGATTTCAGCGACGCAGTTCGGCATCACGCTCTCCAGCCTGGCCCTGGGGTGGATTGGCGAGATGACCTTCGCGCGGATTTTTGAAAACTGGCTGGCGGCCCTGGCGCCCAGCGGGCTGTGGCTGTTCGTTTCAACCCATGCGCTGGCGGTAGCGGTCGCCTTCGCCATCATCACAACGCTGCACATTGTGTTTGGGGAGCTGGCGCCAAAGTCGCTGGCGCTGGCGCGCTCAGAGCGGCTGGCGCTCGCCGTCGCGCTGCCGCTGGATGTTTTTTGCCGCGCCTTCCGTCCGTTTATCTGGCTGCTAGATCGCGCCGGCGGACAGGTGGTGCGCTTGTTTGGCATCGCGCCAGTGCGCGGCGGCCATCATGCGGCGGCCTACACGCAGGAAGAAATCCAGCAACTGGTCGCGCTCTCCCACCAGAGCGGGCACCTGAATGCCGACGAGCGGGAACTCATCCACAACGTCTTCCATTTCAGCGATACGGTTGTCCGCGAGGTCATGGTGCCGCGCCCGGAAGTCATCAGCCTGCCGCTGACGGCGACTGCCGATGAAATCCTCCACACGCTGTGCGAGTCGGGCTATTCGCGGCTTCCAGTCCACGAAGCGCAGCCAGACAACATCATCGGGTTCATCCACGCCAAGGATATCCTTGGCTGCCTGGCGCGCAAGCGCGAGCTATCGGTAGCGGAGCTGCTGCGCCGCCCGGTGTTCATTCCCGACACGGCGCACCTCGAGGAGGCGCTCCGTCAGCTGCGCGCCGCGCAGTCGCCGCTCGGCGTCGTCGTGGATGAGCACGGCACCGTGGAAGGCATCGTCACGCTCGAAGACATCATCGAGCAACTCGTGGGGGATATCCGCGACGAGCACGATGTCACCGACGAGGAAACCATGGTCTGGCACGAGCCGGACGGCGCGCTCATTTTCGATGGCTCGATTGCCATTCGCGAAGTCAATCGAAAGCACGGGCTGAGCCTGCCTGAGTCGGATGACTACGCCACGCTGGCTGGCTTCCTGATGATGCAGGCCGGGCGCCTGCTGGCGTCAGGCGACATCGTGCAGTACCAAGATTACGAGTTTCGAGTCGAGCAAGTCGAGCGCCGCCGCGTGGCGCGCGTGCGCGTCACAAAAATCGCCGCGCCACAGCTATCGCCGTCAGCCGCTCGTCAGCCGCTTTAGCCTTCCTCCAGGCCTGACCAGGGAGATAGCGCGCCGCTTTCCGAGAGGATGAAAGCGCCGTCCGCCCGAGCGGTAGCCGGCAGCCAAGCGGCGGAAAAGCGGCTTGCCGGCGCCCGAGAGCGTCGGCAAGCCGTTCAGATCTCGCGGGCGGCGCGGCTTGGCCCACCCCTCAGTCGGATGCTTCGGAAACAGGCTAGCTATTGCCGCTCGCGCCGCCGCTATACATCGTGAAGCTGCCCCAGATCTGGTCAATTTCCTGCTCGTGGGCTTTGAACTCGCCCTCGGTCGTTCCCACGACCATAATGTAGTTATCGGTGACATCCGTCGCGACCAGGATTTTCACCTTGTACTTCTTGCCGTCTTTGTCAATCAGCCCCCCTCAGCTAGCGCGTAGTCATCGGAAAGCGATTCCTCTTTGCTGTGGGAAAGCAAGAAGCCAAGCTCTTTCAGTATTGACTCGGAGGCCTTGAACAAGTCGTCAATCGTCAGCTTCTTTTCCTTGAAAGCGACGACCAAGACGGTCAGCTCTGATGGCTTGGGCGTCGTGCCGATGTACACGTCAACGCCATCTTGAGTTTCGTTGTGCTCCTCAGTGGTGCCCTTCGGCACTTCGAACGAATAGCCCCGGGCCGGATTGTACATCGTTTCCCAGTCAGCCGGGGGCGCGACTTTCCTTTCCTTGGGAAGCGTTTTTTTCTGGGCATCAGCGGGCGGCGTCGGCTTTGCCGAAGCCGACGGGGCGGGCGGCGACGGGGCGGGCGGCGCGCCGCCGCAAGCGACTACAAGCCCGGCCGCTGCCGCCAGCCATATAGGCGCGAGACAGATGGATGGAGTCAGTTGCTTAGGCAATGAATAGTTCCTTTGCTTCTATTTTTCCTTTGCTAGACAAGGAGGAAGGCGGGTCATTCGGGCGTGGACGACGCCGTGATGCTATCAGACGGACTGAGTGGCAACAAGCCAAATCATCGCTTTTTTTGGTCTCAAGCGGATAAATTTCAGGCGTCCCAGCGGCACAAAGGGGATGCGCGCCGCCGCGCATCCCCTGCCGAACAAAGTCGCCGCTCGCCAGTCCGGCGCTTAGTCTTCGCCCTGGGCCTTGGTGTAGCCCGGCTCGCCGTCGAACTCCGGCAGCTTCTCGATATGCATCCAGCGGTACTGCGCTCCGATGCGCTGGGCCAGCTCGAGAATCTGCGCATCGGTCACTTCGCTCGCCGCATCGCGCCCGACAAAGCGGCAGCGATAGTGATCAACGCAATCCGTCATCGCGCCGACCGAGGGATAGACCTTTGTGCCGCGATTGGAAATCATCTTGAGCTTGAGCGCCGCGCCTTCCGCCAGGGCTTCCAGCGCCGGTCCCAACTGCTCTGGCAACTGGCCGGTCTCGACAAAGATATCCGCGCCGATGGCGCGCCGAGTCTTCGCTTTCACGACATCCGGCGCTGTCGGGAACGCCGGCATCTGCAGCGGCTTGTGGTCGCGCACGCGCCAGTTCTCCGATTTCTTGCCAAGGTTGCCGATAATGGCGTCAGTAAAGGCGCGCGTGCCGACTGATTTCTCATCGCCGGCGATGTCGCGGGTGAGAATGCCTTGCTCGAGCGTCACCAGCAGCGCGTGCTCAATCTTGGACGCGGCCTCGAATTCGCCCAAATGCCTGAGCATCATCACCCCCGACATCAGCACCGCCGTGGGATTGATGACATCCTTGCCGGCATATTTCGGGGCCGAGCCGTGTACCGCTTCAAAAATCGCCACTTCGCTGCCAATGTTCGCCGATGGCGCGAAGCCCAGCCCGCCAATCAATCCCGAAGTCAGGTCGCTTAGGATATCGCCGTTCATGTTCGTGGTGACGATGACATCGAACTGCTCGGGCCGTTTCACGAGCTGATGCGCGCAGTTGTCAATGATGATGTGATGGGCTTCGATGTCAGGGTATTCCGGCGCGATGGACTCGAAGGCGCGCTTGAGCATGCCTTCCGTCTGCTTCATGATGTTTGACTTCGTGGCGCAGTGGACTTTTGATCGCCCCTCGGAGCGGGCGAACTCGAACGCCAGCCGAACAATCTTGTCGCAGCCTTTGCGCGAAATGAGCTTCAGGCACTGCGCCACGCCAGGCGTCTGCATGTGCTCGATGCCGGCGTAAAGGTCTTCCACATTTTCACGGACAACCACCAGGTCGAGCCGCCGCCCGGTGAAGGGGGTCGCGACGCCCGGCATCTCGCGCACCGGACGGATGTTCCCGTAGGTCTCGAAGAGCTTGCGCAACGTGACATTAGCGCTTTTTTCGCCGAAGCCGACCGGCGTTTCCAGCGGCCCCTTGAGGACGACGCGGGTTTTCGCGATGGATTCGATGGTTTCAGGCAGAACGCCCGACGGCACGCCCTGCTGAAAAACGCTGGCTCCGGCAGCGCGCTCCTCCCACGCCACCGCCGCCCCAGTCGCCTCGATGACGCGCCGCGTCGCAGTGACGCACTCTGGACCAATTCCGTCGCCAGGAATCAGCGTGACGAGCTTCTTGCCGCTTTCCGTGATGTGAAACCTCATGGAACGATGACCTCGGAGAAAAAGTGTGCGAAAGCGCACAGAATGCCGCGCAAGTCTAGTGCGCCCGGGGCGGGCGGTCAAGAAAGGCCGGTCAGGCCCCGCAGAGCGACTCAGTAGAGCAAATACGCCGCGCGGCGCTGATGGAAGTCGGCCAGCGCCGGCTCGTCCGCCGCAGCGATGTCTTCCCAGTCGGCGCCGGCCTCGATTGCCGCGCGCAGGCGGTCCGCGCCGGCGATGACATCGAAGGGCAGCCGATCAAAGACGTATTCATAGGGCGGCTCGCGCCACAGCGGCTCCTGCGGATACAGCCGTCGGACAGCCTTGAGGATTTCCACCGCTACGCGATACGAGCGAAACGTTCCGCGGTTTTGGACGTGCAGTTGCAACCCGCCGCACAGATGGCCAGCGAACTTATTGAACGTGGGCTGAAACCACATCGGGCGAAAGTGAACGCCGGGCAATTGAAGCTGACCGAGCGCCGCCGCGAGGTCATGCGGGTCAATGAACGGCGCGCCGAAAATCTCAAACGGGCGCGTCGTGCCGCGCCCTTCGGAAAGGGTCGTCCCTTCCAGCAGCACCATGCCGGGATAAACGGCGGCGGTGTCCAGCGTCGGCATGTTTGGGGAGGGCATCACCCAGGGCAGCCACGTCGCGTCAAGCCACTGCGGACGCGACCAGCCTTCCAGCGGGACAACCTCCAACTCGCAGCCAATGCCTTCGGTTTCGTTGAACAGGCGCGCCAGCTCGCCGACCGTCATCGCGTGGCGCATCGGAATCGGGTACATCCCGACAAAGGAAGCCCACTCGCGCTCCAGAACGGCGCCCTCGATGTCGAGTCCGCCAATGGGATTGGGCCGGTCAAGCACGACAAACGGAATGCCGCGCGCCTTCGCCGCCTGCATCGCCAAGACCATCGTCCAGATGAAGGTGTAAACGCGCGTCCCGACGTCGGGCACGTCAAAGGCCAGCGCGTCCACCTCCGCCAGCATCTCCGGCGTCGGCTGACGGGTTTGGCCATAGAGGCTAAACACCGGGACGCCGAGGCGCGCATCGCGCGCCCAGCCTTCCCACTCGATCATGTTATCCTGGGTTTCCCCGCGAATGCCGTGTTGCGGGCCGAACAGCGCCGTCAGGCGAAACGCCGGGCAGGCGGCAAAAAGATCGGCGGCATGGCGATAGACGACATCCACCGAGGCCGGGCTGCAAATCAGCCCGACGCGCCGACCGCGCAGAAGGTCCGGGCAATGGGTGAAAAGGCGGTCAAGTCCGGTTTGCATTGACGCGCTTCAACAGTCCAAGGGCAAGGCGACGCCAAGCCGGCTGGGCGAAATCCGGCGGCGGGCGACAGGCGCTCGCCGCCGACTAGCCAGGCGCGGACGGCAAGCGCCCGCGCTGGCCGGTTGACGCGGACAACGCCGCGGCTACCGCGCGCTGAGCTTGATCCGCTGCGGGCGTCCGGCGCGGATAACCTCGACCCGCACGGCGCGGCGTCCGAAGCGAATGGCGTCGCGGGTGGACGGCATGTAGATGTCGATATGCCGCCCGCGGATGCGGCCGCCGGTATCCTTGACGTGATACACGCCTGAATACTGGCCGGCATGAAGCTTGACGACCGAGCCTAACGGCAGGACGCGCGGGTCGGCCGCCACGATGCCGGGGCGAACGTATTCGCCCGACGCCGTCCGCCCTTTCAAGCTGTAGGCCGTAGCGACGAACGGAATGGCGTTTGGGGAAGGCTCCGCGTTGCGCAGCGAAAAAGACCCGAGCGCCGGCGGCGTCGCCGGCGGGTCAAGGGTTAGCTCATAGGATGGGTTGAGTTGGGTTGATGCGGTTTCCGATGGCTTTGGCGTTTGGGGCGCATTCGCGGTCGGGCATCCCTGCTGGGCGCGGGCGGCAAAATTGCCGGCCATCGTCAGCAGGACGAGAGCAAAAGTACATAAGGGCTTGAGTGGAAAAACGCGCGACAGCCCCCGACACGTTGAAGTCCCAATAGCGCATAAGCTCATATCAGGTCCTCCTCGACTAAAATCGGTCAGGGAGCGGAGCGCCCAGGGGCGTCTCGCTCCCGCGACTCGTTATCAAGCCGGGAACTCTACCACGGGTTGTCAAATCGCCTGGGCGGGTCAACTATGGCGGCGCGGCTTGCAGCCGCTGGAATGGCGGACATAAGATGTCTCGCCAAATGCGGCTCCGGCAAAGCGCCGCAAGCAGTTCGGAGGATATCCCGAGTGACGAGCAACCATCGGCGGGTCATCATTATCGGCGCAGGTCCGGCAGGCTTCACGGCGGCGATTTACGCCGCGCGCGCCAACCTTAAGCCATTGCTTTTCGAGGGCGAGGGGCCTGAAAACGTCCCCGGCGGTCAGTTGATGATCACCACCGACGTGGATAACTATCCCGGCTTCGAGCATGGCATTCTCGGCCCGGAACTCATGGCCAGGATGCGGGCGCAGGCGGCGCGGTTCGAGACGGAAATCATTACGCGCAACGTGACGGCCGTGGACTTCAGGACGCGCCCCTTCCGAATATGGGCGCGCGCGGATGAATACGCCGCCGATGCCGTCATCATCGCATCCGGCGCATCGGCCAAGTGGCTGGGCCTGCCGTCGGAAGAGCATCTCAAGGGTTACGGCGTCTCGGCTTGCGCGACTTGCGACGGGTTTTTCTTCAAGGACCGCGAGGTAGCCGTGGTGGGCGGCGGCGACACGGCGATCGAGGAAGCGACGTTTCTCACGAAATACGCCACGAAAGTCACGCTCATCCACCGCCGCCGCGAGCTGCGGGCGTCGAAGATCATGCAGGCGCGGGCGCTCGCCAACCCGAAAATCGCCTTTCTCTGGGACACCGTGGTCGAGGAAGTGCAGGGCGCGCGCGAAACTGGCGTGACCGGGCTTCGCCTGCGCAACCTGAAAACGGACGAAATGACCGACTATAAGTGCGAAGGGCTTTTCGTCGCCATCGGACACCAGCCAAACACGTCCCTGTTCGCCGGGCAACTCGACCTCAACCCGCAGGGCTACATCGTGACGACGCCCGGCTCGACCTACACGAGCGTGCCGGGCGTCTTTGCCGCCGGGGATGTTCAGGACGCTATTTACCGGCAGGCGGTAACGGCGGCCGGCACAGGCTGCATGGCGGCCATTGACGCCGAGCGCTGGCTCGAAGAGCAGGCGCACGCGGCGCGCTGAGCGCTGGCGGCGGGCGCGAAGCGCTAGCCTAAAAAGCTAGCCTAAAAAAACGAAGCGCCAGCTTGGAAACAACAATGTTGGAAACAACAATGTACGAGCATTTGCTTCTCGAAAAACATGACAGCGTCGCCATCCTGGTCGTCAATCGGCCGGCGAAGCTCAACGCGCTCAACATCGCTACCCGCAATGAAATCCTGGCGGCGCTCGACGCCTTGCAGTCCGATGCCGACACCCGCGTCCTGATTGTGACCGGAGCCGGCGACAAGGCCTTCATCGCCGGCGCGGACATCAGCGAGTTCGCCGGACAGACCGCGTTGACGCAACGCGACGTAATGACGCAGCGCCGGGCGTTCGACGCCATGGAGTCCTTCCCGAAGCCTGTCATCGCGATGATCAACGGCTTTTGCCTCGGCGGCGGGCTGGAGCTAGCCCTGTCGTGCGATATTCGCGTGGCCAGCGAAAGCGCCAAGCTGGGTCAGCCCGAAATCAACCTGGGCGTCATCCCGGGCGGCGGCGGCACGCAGCGCCTGACGCGCTTGGTCGGCGAAGGCAAGGCGATGGAGCTGATCCTGACGGGCGATATGCTGACGGCGGCGGAGGCCCAGGCGCTGGGCTTGGTCAACCATGTGTTCTCGCCGGACGAGCTGCGCGCTAAAACCCTGGCGCTCGCCGCCAAGATCGCGGAAAAAAGCCCGGTAGCGCTCCGCATGGCGAAAGAAGCCATCAAAACGGCCGCCCGCGGCGGACTTGACGAAGGGCTGCGGCGTGAAGTGGACTTATTCGCCCTGTGCTTTGCCAGCGAGGACAAGGAGGAAGGCGTCCGGGCTTTCCTTGAAAAGCGAAAACCGAACTTCGTCGGGCGCTGACGGCGACATCGCCTGCCGCTCCGCGAGGGTAGCGACCGAGAGCATCCCGTGCCCCATCTCGTTTTGCTTCGCCACGGCGAATCGCAGTGGAATCTCGAAAACCGCTTTACCGGCTGGGTGGATGTGCCGCTTTCGCCCAAGGGCGAGGAAGAGGCGCGCGCCGCCGGCGCCAAGCTGGCCGGACTGACGTTTCACCACTTGTTCACGTCCGCGCTGCAGCGCGCCATCCAGACGGCTGAGTTGGCGCGCGCGGCCGCCGGCTTCGGCGAGTTGCCCGTTTCTCGCGATCAAGCCCTGAATGAGCGCCACTACGGCGACTTGCAGGGTCTCGACAAGGCCGAGACCGCCCGGCAATACGGCGATGAGCAAGTCAAGCTCTGGCGGCGAAGCTACGATGTGCGCCCGCCCAACGGAGAAAGCCTGGCCGACACGGCCGCGCGGGTGCTCCCTTACTACGAAGCCAACATCCTGCCGCTGCTGCGCGCCGGGAAAAACGTCCTGATCGTGGCCCACGGCAACAGCTTGCGGGCGCTCGTCATGCATCTGGATCGGCTGTCGCCGCAGGAGGTGCTGGAGCTCAATATCCCGACGGGCGCTCCAATCCTCTATGAGCTGGACGACGAGGCGAATGTGCTTGCCCAACGGTATCTCTGACCGAAACGCCCATCCCGCGAGCGCGACCCATGGGTGACGCCCCGGAGCGCTTTCATTTCATAACCTTTTCCCCTCCGGGGCCGCGGCTGCCCAAAGCCCGCCCGGATGCCGCCGCGCCCGCGCCAAAGGGCGCCGCGAATGCCGCGCTAGACCTGCCGTTCCCGGAGCCAGACGAGGTGACGCAGCTGCCGGATCCGGCTGACGCGGTCGCGCCCGATCCGGCGGCCCCGCCGGAAAAGCGCTTCAATCACTTTAGCTACTTCAGCGAAATCGAGGCGGCGTTTGCCGCGCAGCGCGGCCAGGCGTACCGCCTCTCGCCGCTCGACTGGGCGCTCATTGAAAGCTGGCGGAAAACGGGCATCCCGCTGCCGGTCGTTCTGCGCGGCCTGGCAAAAGCCTTCGCAGCGCGCGCCGAAGCCGCCGCCCGGCAGCCGAAAGGGCGCCCGCGCCCAGTTCAGTCGCTGAGCTACTGCCAGCCGGCGGTCGAGGAGGCGTTCGAAGCCTGGCGGGCCAGCCGGACGGGCGCCGCCCTGCCCGCGGCGACGAGCCAGGCGTCGGGCGGCCCGACGCGCTCGGCGGCAATCAGCTTTCTCGAAGCCGCCGCGGACAGCCTGGTCAGAGCGCATCAAAGCCTAGCGCTCCAGACCCGCCCGGACGCGCCCCATGCGCGGCTTCGCGCATTGCTGCCAGCTAGCGTGGCGCAACTTCAAGCGCTGGCTGACCAGGTTCGGTCCGAAGCGGCGTTGCCGCTGGAAAGCCTTGAAATGGCGCTTTCCGACTTGGAGGACGCGCTGCTGGCGGCGCTTCAGTCGGACGCCTCTGCGGATACGCAGTCCGAAGCCGCTCATGAAGCCGTCGCCGCGCTCAAGCCGCACCGCCAGAGGATGTCCGCGGCGACTTACGCTCAGGCGCAGGCCAACTACGTCGCGCAACTGCTCCGCCGTCGCTATGGCATCCCGCGCCTGAGCTTGTTTTATCTCGAGGACCGCGCCTAGCGCGCTTCGGGAAAATGCAGCGGCCACGGGCGATGGGTTGGATGAGTCGTCCAGCGGGCCTCGCCGAGGTCGGCGCGCGTCGGGAGCCTTCCCTTGCTCGGCGACTTGAAAGGCGCGAGCGTCGCGCCACGCGAGTAGCGCCCTAAAAACGCCTTCCAAAGCCCGCCCGCGACGCGGCTCGCCACGCAAAGGATGCGCTTGCCGACCAGCTTCGGTAAAATGACCGGCGCGCGACGGCGCGGATGACGGAGCGAACGGACGCAATGTTTGGAATCGGCACGCCGGAACTCATCTTCATCTTTCTCGTCGGGTTCTTTATTTTCGGTCCCCGCCAGCTTCCCGAAATCGGCCGTCGCCTGGGCGAGATCATGGCTCAGTTGCGGCGGGCGGCGGATGACTTCAAGCAAACTTGGGAAGCCGAAGTCGAGAGCGAGCGGTCGCGCCTCGCCAAGGCGCTACCGTCGGTCTCGCTCGACCTGGAGCCGCCGCGCTTGGCGGAAGCCGAAGTGACGCCGGCCGAGGGCGCGCTGGCGCGCGG
>CALCKX010000074.1 GCA_937966115.1 uncultured Chloracidobacterium sp.
CCTGCACAACACACCGGGCTTTATGATCGGCAAAAAAGTCGAGCACGAGGGCATTGTCAAACACGGCTCAAAGATGATTCAGGCTGTCTCCAACGCGAGCGTGCCGCAGTTTTCGGTCATCGTGGGCGGCTCATACGGCGCGGGCAACTACGCCATGTGCGGCCGCGCCTACGATCCGCGCCTGCTCCTTTCGTGGGTCAACAGCCGGATTGCCGTCATGGGCGGCGAACAGGCGGCGGGCGTGCTCGTCCAGGTGCGGCTCGCGGCCCTGAAGGCGCGCGGGCAAGCGCCGAACGCCGAGCAACTGGAAGCCATGCAGCGCGAAGTCGTGGAGCAATTCGAGGCGCAATCCTCGGCGTACTACGCGACGGCGCGCCTGTGGGATGACGGCGTCATTGACCCGCGCGAGACGCGCCGGGCGCTTGGGCTGGGACTTTCCATGGCCTATAACGCGGATTTCGTCAGCGAGCCGGCGTCGCGCTACGGCGTGTTCCGCATGTGAGCTTCGGCAGGCGAGCCTCGGTTGCGCTCGATGTCGCCAGCCTGCGGCGAGGCTCTCGCCAAGCGAGCCCCCCGCGAGCCAGGCTCGACGCGCCGCCAGCCTGACTTTGCGGGGCAAGGGCATCGATCGCGTTCAAGCGAGGCCGCGAGCGGGCGACCGCCTAGGCGCAGGCGGCGGGGTGGCAGGCATCGTCGGGCAAGGCTTCCAGCGCCGCTTCCTCCGGCTCAGGCAACAGCTCCCCGGCGGCCTCGCGCTCGCCCATTCGCGTGAAGTAGTCCGCGATGCGGTCGGTCAGCTCCATCCGGGTCTGCGCGTGAAAAATCCGCGCCCGGAAAGCCGCCCCGCCCGGCAATCCCTTGGTGAACTGCGCGCATAGCTGCTTGACTTTGCCCATGGCGGCGGTTTCCGTCGGGCACTCGTCGAGCATGAGGGCGAAGTACTCAAGCAAGACGTCGCGCTTGTCCTGGAGCGTCGGCCGATAGGGCGCCGCGCCGCGCAGGGCGTCGGCCGTCTGACGAAAGATCCACGGGTTGGCCATCGCGCCGCGCCCAATCATGACGCCGTCCACGCCGGTTTCGCGGAAGCGGCGCAGGGCGTCGGCTGGCTGCCGGACATCGCCACAGCCGATGACGGGAATGGAAACCGCTCGCTTGACCTGCGCGATGATGTCCCAGTTGGCCCAGCCGCTGTAGCCCTGCATGCGCGTGCGCCCGTGAATGGCGATGGCCTCCACGCCGCAATCCTCGGCCAGCTTGCCCGCCTCGACGGCGACAATGGAGTTGTCGTCCCAGCCAGTGCGGATTTTGATGGTCAGCGGAATCGTGATGCGCCGCCGCATTGCCCGCAAAATCGTCGCCAAATGCGGCAGATCGCGCAGCAGCGACGACCCCGCGCCGCGCCCGACGACTTTTTTCGCGGGGCAGCCGCAGTTGACATCCACCAGATCGGCGCCGGCTTCCTGCGCGATTTCCGCCGCGTCGGCCATGCGGCCCGGATCGACGCCAAAGAACTGAATCGCGATCGGGCGCTCGGCGGCGGCGAACTTCATCATCTTGTGCGTTTTGAGGTTGCCGCGCGTCAGCCCCTCGACGCTCACGAACTCCGTGACAATCAGCCCGACCCCGCCCAGGCGCTTGATGAGGCCGCGAAAAGCTGAATCCGTCACCCCAGCCATCGGCGCGAGAACGAGCGGCGGCTGAATGGCGACCTGACGAATGGCGAACGCCGTGGGCAAGGGAAACGTCATAGGCGGCTCTGAACTACAAGTCATCGTCCATCGAGAGCGCCGCCTCGATTTCGGCGGCGGAAACAGTTGCCGTGCCGCGCTTCATAACAGCGATTCCGGCAGCGATGTTGGCCAGGCGCATTGCGGTCTCGAGCGCGGCGCCGGCGGCCAGCGCCGCCGTGAAGGCGACTAGCACGGTATCGCCCGCGCCGGTGACATCCACTGGCGTCCGCCCGCCATACACGGGAATGGAGAGCGGCGCCACGCCCGGCCGGGCCAGCGTCATGCCATCCGAGCCGCGCGTGAGCAGCAGGGCGTCCAGCGCCAGGCGCGACCGCAACCGCTCCGCATGGTAGCCCGCGTCGTCAAGCGTCCGAAAGGCGCTTCCGGCAAGGCTTTCAGCCTCCTCCTGATTCGGCGTCGCCGCCGTCAGCCCGTGAAAGTCGGCCAGCCGCCGCCGCGAGTCGGCGACGACCGGCAGGCCCGTCGCGCGCCGCCACGCCTGAAGGAGCGCTGTGACTTCGGACGGCGCGCTGCCGTAGTCGTAATCCGACACCGCGACGCCCGTCACGTCCGGCAGCGCGGCGCGAATGCGCGCCACGAGCGCGTCCGCGATCGCGGGCGGGAGAGAGGCGGCATCCTCGCGGTCGAGCCGGATGACCTGCTGGCGGGAGGCGTTAGGGAGTCCGGCCAGGACGCGCGTTTTGGTGGGCGTCGCGCGTCCCGGCGCGATGACCGCCGCGCCCGTCTGAACGCCGCGCCGGCGCAAGTCCGCCAGGACGCGGCGGCCAGGACGGTCGCGCCCAATCACGCCAATCCACGTCGTCGGCACGCCCAGGGCGGCGGCGTTGGCGGCGGCGTTGGCCGCGCCGCCCGGTATGGTTTCGGTAAACTCATGCCGAAGAATCAGCACCGGCGCCTCGCGCGAGACGCGGGCGATGGTGCCGTGCACAAACTCATCGGCAATCGCGTCGCCAATGACGAGCAAGCGCTGCGCTGGGAAGCGCGCCAGCGTCGAGCGTATCAGCGAAGGCCAGTCGAGCGCCAAGGTCAGTCCTCCCGGGCGGCCGCGGCCGGCGCGCCATCGGTCAGGAGCGCGTCCACGATGCGGACGGCGGAACGTCCATCCCAGAGCGCCGGGCGGCGCGGCTCGACCGGGCAAGGCGACGCCAGACACGCTTCAGCGGCGGATAGGATGGCAGCCGGGTCGCGGCCGACGACGCGGTTGGTGCCTTCCCGGACCGTGACGGGTCGCTCGGTCGTCGTCCGCAAGGTCAAGCAGGGCACGCCCAGCGCCGTCGTCTCCTCCTGCAAGCCGCCGGAGTCAGTCAACACCAGCCGCGCCTGCCGCCACAGTTGCAGGAAATCCAGATACCCCAGGGGCGGCAGACAGCGCAGGAGGGCAATTTCCGGCGCGTCAAGCGCGCTCAGCCGGGCTTGGGTTCGCGGGTGAACCGGAAAAACTATCGGAAGCCGCTCGGCCAGCCGCGCCAGCGCGCCGATGAGCTGGCGAAGCGTCACCGGGTCATCCACGCTGGAAGGGCGGTGTAGCGTCACGACGGCATAGGCGCCGGGCGACAGCTTGAGCCGCTCGAGAATGGCGGACTCCGCCGCGCGCGGCAGCGCCACCAGCAAGCTATCCACCATTACGTTGCCGACGCGCCGAATGCGCTCCGGGGCGACGCCTTCGCGCAACAGATTTTCATCCGCATCGGCGCTTGGCGTGAGCAGCAGGTCGGCCACGGCGTCCACGAGACAGCGGTTGATTTCTTCCGGCATGGCGCGGTCAAAGCTGCGCAAGCCAGCCTCGACATGCGCCACGCGCAACCCGCGCTTGACCGCCGTGAGCGTCGCCGCCAGCGTGGCGTTGACATCGCCCGCCACCACGACCCAGTCCGGCCGTTCCTCGACGAGGATCGGCTCCAGCGCCAGCATCGTTCGCGCCGTCTGCTCGGCATGCGTCCCCGACCCAATCCCCAGGGCGTAGTCCGGCGGCGGAAGCTGCAAGTCGCGAAAGAAGACATCCGCCAGCGCGGCGTCGTAATGCTGCCCAGTATGAATGATGCAGTGTCTCGCTTGCGGCCGCTGGGCTAACTCGCGGGCGATGGGCGCGAGCTTGACGAAGTTGGGCCGCGCGCCAACCACGCTACAGATTTTCATGGGCTTTTTCATGCGCTTTTTTCATGCGCCTTGCGCTTTCCGCGCGCCCGACCTGAGTTCCTGGGGCGTCTTTCCCGACATTCCCCAGGAACTGTTTGACCGGCCACATTCGCCAGCCGGCCGACAGCTCACGATAATTGCCCGACCAAGCGCCTGAGACAAATTGATTTACGCGACTCGATGGACGCAACCCAGGCGCCGGGCCGAGCTGGCTTCTCCGGCCAGCGCCCCGCGCGGACCAGGGGCGTCACGAGGAGGTGTCAGATGATGAACGAACCGATGTATGCCCTGCAACGCGCCAACGGCGAGTGGCTGACGACCGAGATTGAAGGCGCCCGCTGCCTGCCGGTTTTTCAGAACGCCGCCGCCGCGCAGCGCGTCAAGGCGCGCGTCGGCGCGCTGATGGTTTACTTGCCGCAGCCGCTCGACACCGCCGTTTTGGAACGACTGCGACAGCGTCTGCCGGATTTGAAGTTCTGGCTCGTGGACGAAACCAACCCGAACGCGAGCCTCACGCCGGGCCGCTGGCTGTCGGCGCAAGAAGTCGTCGCCCTGGGCGGCGACGGCGACTACGCGCTGACGGCTTGACCCTTCGCAAGCCATGACGCGCGCGAACCTGGCGAAAGACTTGGCGCACGACATTGACCCGGCTACGCAACTGCATCTGACCTATGTGTATGGCCCGGTGCCATCGCGGCGGCTAGGTCTCAGCTTGGGCGTCAACCCGCTGCCGGTTGAAACCAAAGTCTGCAACTTTGATTGCCCATACTGCGAGTGCGGCTGGACGGTTTCCGACCGCCCAGCCGGACGCATGCCAAGCGCCGAAACGCTGGCGGCTGAGCTGGAAGCCAAGCTGGCCGCGTGTCAGGCCCAGGGCGTCCGTCTGGACGCCATTACCTTTGCCGGCAACGGCGAGCCGACCCTGCATCCCCGCTTTTGTCAGATTATCGAAGCCGCATCCGCTTTGCGCGACGCCTACGCGCCGCAGGCCAAAATCGCCGTCTTGACCAACGCGACCCGCTTGCGGCACCCCGACGCGCGCGCCGGGCTGATGCGCGCCGACATTCGGCAGTTCAAGCTCGACGCCGGGACGGAAGCCATGTTCCGGCGGGTTGACCGTCCGTTCGGCGGGCTGACGCTGGCGCGCATCGTGGACGACATCTGCGCCTTTGACGCTCCGAAAATGCTGCAAAGCATGTTTTTCCGCGGACAATCGGCCGGCGCGCCGATTGACAGCGCCGCGCCGGAAGAAGTGGAAGCCTGGCTCCGCCATGTGGCGCGAATTCGCCCGACGGAGGTTCACCTTTACAGCCTTGACCGGACGGCGGCCGAGCCGACGCTTGAAAAAGTCTCGCCCGGCGAGCTGGAAGCCATTGCCGAGCGCGTCCGGGCGCTCGGCATCCCCGCCCTGGCGTTTTAGCCGGCTTTCGCTTCAGCGCGGGCTTTCGCTTCAGCCCGCTTTGCGGCGGGCGGACCGCAGATGGCGCCTGGCCGGCTACTCGTAGCGGAGGGCTTCGGCCGGATCGAGCCGCGCCGCGCGCAACGCCGGCAAGAAGCCCGACAGCAGCCCCACCGCGACCGATATGCCGAACCCGGCCCCTACCGACCACAGCGGCACCAACGACGGGATGCTCGGCGCAAAGGCGGTCAGCGCCGCGCTCAGCCCCATCCCAATCCCAATGCCGAGCGCCCCGCCAATGACCGACAGCACGACCGCCTCGACCAAAAACTGGGTCAGGACATCGCGCCGCCGGGCGCCGATGGCGCGGCGCGTTCCAATCTCCCTGGTGCGCTCCGTGACCGACACCAGCATGATGTTCATCACGCCGATGCCGCCGACGAGCAAGCTGACTGACGCCAGCGAAACCGCGATGACGCCCAGCGCCGAGGTGATGCTGTCGAACGTGGCGAAAATCGCGTCCGGCGAGCTGATGCCAAAGTTGTCCGGCTGCTCCGACCGCACCCGGCGGCGGCGGCGCAGCAGCTCCGCGATTTCGTCCCGCATCGCTTCCAGCCGACCTTCGCGGGCATGCGCGATGATCGTAATCCCCCGCTCGCGCAACAGCTCCGGGTAGCGCTGCGCCAGATTCGCATAGGGAATGATGATCTGCCGATCTTCCGGCGTGTCGCCAAAAATGCCCGTCGGACCTTTCTCGACCACGCCAATCACGCGATACGAACGCCCCTCGAACTCCACCATCTCGCCCAGCGGGTTGCGGTTGCCAAACAACTGCTGCGCCGCCACAGGGCCCAAAATGGCGACGTCGAGCTTTCGGTCATGCTCTTCCGGCGTGAAAAAGCGCCCCATCCGCAGGTTCAGCCACCGGACTTCCGGGTAGTTCGCCCACACGCCGAAGGCAATCGGGCGCGTCGCTTCCTGCCCCTTGTATTTCAGCCGATATTGCGTCGCGCTGGGGCCAAAGCTGCCCACCACCAACTGGGGCGTCGCCGCCCGCACCGACGGCAGCAGCGCGACGGCCGCCGCATCCGCTTCCGTCAGGGGCTTGCGCTGGCGCTCATCGGCCGTCAGGCGGGAAAAGCGCGGCCCGATTGAGTCAAACCGACTCACGTAAAGCACTTCCGGTCCCACCTGGGCGGCCAGCTTCGCCGTTCGATCCTTGACGCCGGTCAGCACGGACGACACCGCGATGACCGTCGCCGTCCCCACCAGCACGCCCAGCATGGTCAGGAGCGACCGCAGCCGGTTGGCCCAGATATTCGCAATCGCCAGCCTAAGATTTTCAAGCAGTAGTTGCACGCGGCAAAGCTCCAATCCGACTCGGTCACGGGCGGTAGCGCAACACCGTCCCGCCCTGCCCCACCGCCCAGCCAGTCTGCGCGTCGAGGAAGAAGGCGGCGTAAATCTGCGTTCCGGCCAGGGTTTTTTCTTCGCGCCACGTGCGACCGCCGTCGCGCGTAACCCAGATGCCAACCTCATAGGGGGGGGCGGATCGGTCGCGCGTCAGCAAGGCGCCGATGGTCCAGCCGGTGCGCTCATCGAGAAAGTGCGTCACGTGAAAGCCCGGCACCGCCGTCCGCCGCTCGCTCCAGGTCGCGCCGCCGTCGTTTGTCAAGTGCAGCGTGACAAACCGGGCGTCGCCCCGGTAAAGCTCCGAGACGACAAAGCCGCGCCGGGCGTCAATGAACCGCATCGAAGTGATGTCCGCCGTCGTCGCCGCGAAGGGAATCGGGCAGCGCGTCCAGGTTGTCCCCCCGTCTGACGTAAAAAACACGCCGGCCGGACGCGCCACGCCCCGCCCGAAAAAGCTGCCCGCCACCCACCCCCGCCGCTCATCGAGAAACTGCGCCTGCGTAAACGTCAGCACGGCGTCCGGCAGCCCTTCGGGACGCGCAATGACGCGCTGCAAGCCCTCGCAGGGCGACCACGTCGCGCCGCCATCCGTCGTGCGAAAGACCGAGCTGTAGTTGCCCACCGCATAGCCGACTTGCTCGCTGACAAACCACAGCGCGCGCGCATCAAGCTCGGCCAGCGAGCGCCACACCCGACCGCCATCGTCGGTGTAGAGAATCGCCGGCTCGATGCCATCCGCGCGAGGGTCCAGACCGTAGGTGCCGCCAACCGCCGCCCAGCCGACTTTGGCGTTCAGAAAGAAGAGGCCCGAGACATTGGCTTTCGTTCCCGTCACCTGCTCAATCCAGCGTCGTCCGCCATCCGCCGTGTGGAGGATGACGCCCTGCCGGCCGCCAACCCAGCCGATTTCCGGGCTAATAAAGTAAGCGCAGTGCAGGTCGGCGCGGGTCGGGGTGCTGAGTCGCGCCCAGGGCGATGGATCAACCCGCAGCTCGACACCCTCCGGCGTCGCGGGCGCGGCGGGGTCTTCGAGCAAGAGCGCCGGCCGCGCCGCTTGCCAAGGCAGGCGAAAGCCGGGCGGCGACGCGGCGGGCGTTTCTCCCGAGCTAGCGGCTGGCCGGTCGCTCCCCGGCCCAGTCGCGGCCTTGGTCGGCGGCGCGGCGGGCAAAGCCGGCGGCGACGGCTTGCCCTTCGGCTTGATGACCAGGACGGGCGGCGGCAGCGCGCCGGTCGCCCCGGCCTTTTCCGGCGCTGGCGGACGATTGCCGGCTGAAGGTTCCGCCGCGGACCGCGCAGGCAGGTCCGGGACGCGGGTGAGCGGCGCATCCGCCGGCCCGTCATAAGGCGTGATGAACGCGTCGCGGATGCCAATGGACCGCGCATAGCGTTGGGCTTCGGCGGGCGTGGCGAAGCGCCCGACTCGCACCCGGTAAAACGTTCCCTGGGGCAGCTCGACCTTCACATAGTAAGCCGCCACGCCGCGCGAGCGATAGGCGGCGACCGTCTCGCGGGCGACCGCCTCATCATTCACCGACGCCACCTGAACCGCGCGCGCCCCTCCCTGTCCATAGCCGATTACGCTTATCAGCCAGAGCAGCAGGGCGGCCGTCAAGGCGCGCCCTGTCGTTATGGCGGGTTTTATGGTCATGGCTCGTCTCTAGTGAAGCTGGGGCCGAAGCGAGAAACCTGGCTGGGACTGGTGGCCGGCGCGCCCGAATCTAGGGCCGCCGATGAGCTAGGAAAGGGCGATAACGCGGAATGCGCCCGTGCGCAAACATACAAACCCAAGCCCGGCGCGGCTTGCCGTATCCGGCGCGGATGATTATGGTGCGACGCGCAGAGCAGTTTATCCCTCTCGTGAGCGATCCGCTTTCATTCATTCGCGATGCCCGTCAATCCAGATATCAACTATACTGCAGTTCTGCCTGAAATTTGCCTTGCGGCGACGGGTCTTGGCGTCATGCTCTACGACGCCTTCGCCCAGGAAAGCCGAAAGTGGGCCGGCCCGCTGGCCCTGGCGGGCATCCTGGCGGCGGCCTATGCCGCGTGGCGCTGGACCGACTTGCCGCCCAGCGCGAGCTTCAACGGCATGCTGGTCACGGATCCGATGCGGACCGCTTTCGCTTTCCTCTTCCTTTTCGTGGCGGCGCTCTCAGTCTTGTTGGCGATGCCGATGTTCGGCAGCCAGTCAAAGAGCGGCGGCGAATATTTCGCGCTCCTCATTTTCGGGACGACGGGCATGCTGCTCGTCGGCGGGGCGGGCGACCTCGCCCTGCTGTTTTTGGGCATCGAGATTCTCTCGATTGCCTCCTATGCCCTGGCCGGCTTCCGGCGCCATGACCTGCGGTCAAACGAGGCGTCCGTCAAGTATTTCATCCTTGGCTCGTTCTCGACCGGCTTCCTGGTCTATGGCATGGCGCTGGTCTATGGCGCAACCCGGACAACCAACCTGACGACCATCCGGCTGGTCATCCAAAACGGCGGCTTGACCTCGGAAAGCCTGCTCTTGACCGGCGCGGCCCTGATGCTGGTCGGGCTGTGCTTCAAGGCCGCCGCCGCGCCGTTTCACTTCTGGGCGCCCGACGTGTACCACGGCGCGCCCACGCCGGTGACGGCCTTCATGGCAGCCGGACCCAAAGCGGCGGCCTTTGTCGCCCTGCTGCGGGTTTTCGTCGGGATGTTTCCGCCCGAAGCCTTCTCAGTCCATCAAGCCTGGACGCTGACGCTCGCCGTGGCGGCGACGCTCTCGATGATTATCGGCAACGTCGTCGCCATCACGCAGCACGACATCAAGCGCATGCTGGCGTATTCCTCGATTGCGCACGCGGGCTATGCCCTGATGGGCGTCATCGTTGGCGACTGGAAAGCGACCTTGTTTTACTTGACCAGCTACGCGGCGATCACGCTTGGCGCATTTGCCGTCGTGGCCTATGTGGCGCGCCCAGACGATGACCGCACGGCCATTCAAGACTATGCCGGGCTTGGGACGCAGGCGACGGGCGCGGCGGTGGCGCTGGCCATATTCTTGCTCGCGCTGGGCGGGCTGCCGCTCACGGCTGGGTTCATCGGCAAGCTGACGCTCTTTCGGGAAGCCTGGCAGGGCGGCATCCAGTGGCTGGTCATCGTGGCCGTCCTCAATAGCGCCGTGTCGCTTTACTATTACCTGCGCCCCGTCTTGACGATGTTCTTCGAGGAAAGCCAGTCGCCCGAAGACGACCTGCCGGAGATGTCCTGGCCGCTCACGACGGCATTGTCCGTCGCGCTGGCGGCGGTCATCTACATCGGCGTTTTCCCGGAACCGCTCCTGGCCGGAATCAAGCGCGAGCCGCTCGCCGGGAAAGCCGCGCCGCTCCCCATTCAGGAGCGGTGAGCGGCGGGGTCCGTCGCCTTGCCGCGCCGATGTCAAGCGGATGCCAATCGCGAGAGGCGCCGTCCGCGGCGACCTGAGGCGACCGAGGGGGCGCGAAAGCCGTCCCTCCCGCAGGCCCTATAAGCCCAAAGCCTAGACGCCCCCGGCGCTGAGTCGCGCCGGGCGATAGAGACCCATCAGCGCCCGCGCCAGGTGATAAAAGTTCTTGCTCATGATGCGGACGCCGTCGAGCATCGGCATGCGCGCGAGCGTCTTGTACATGTAGGATTGAAACGTCAAATCCTGCACCCCGCGGTCGCGGCAAATCGCCACAAAAGCCTCCCGGCGGGCGTCGTTTTTGTAGTACAGGCTTTGCATCAGCTCCAAAAAGCGGAACGTCGCGCCGTATTTTTTCAAAAACGCCTTCTGGTACGCCCGATAGAGCTTTTCCGCGCGCAAGTCGCGGCGGCATTCGAGCAGCGCCTGCGCAGCCATCTCGCCGCTTTTCATAGCGTAGAAAATGCCTTCGCCGGAGCTGGAAGCGACCAGCCCGGCGGCGTCGCCGACTAGCGCGACGCGATTCGCAACCCACCGGTCATAGGGGCGCAGCGGAATCGGCGCCCCCTCGCGCAGGGCGGGGCGCTCCGTGATGCCAAGGTGACGCTTGAAGGCTTCCAGATGGCCCTTGATGTTGGCGCTGCGAATGGCCGTGCCGGTGCCAATGGCGACGTGGTCGGCCTTGGGAAAGACCCAGCCGTAGAAATCGGGCGAATAGCGTCCGTCGTAGTAGATTTCGCAGCGCTCGTTGAGTCGCCGGGCCGTTTCAGTCTCGAGCGCGAAACGCTCCTGAACGGCGGCGGCCACGAGTCCGCCCCGATGCAAGTTGAAGACGCGCGCTACAAAGGAGTTCGCGCCATCCGCGCCGATGACGGCATCCGCGACCAGGGTTTGGCGAGCGCCATCCGTGGCGGTGCAGGTGACGGTCGCTCCGCGCTCGGTGGCATCCACGCCTTCGACCCGCCCCTCGATGACGAGCGCGCCAAGGTCGCCCGCCCGCTGGCGAAGAAAAGCGTCGAACGCCTCGCGGCACACCATGCCAACGTAGCCGTTGCGGATGTCCATGGTGACGGCGCGGCCCGACGGCGCATAGACGGCGACGGCCGAGACTCGCCGCTGGATGAGCCGTTCGGGAATCTCGAAATCCCGCATCAGTGCCGGCGGAACCGCGCCGCCGCACGGCTTGATCCGGGAGAAGCTTTTCTCGATTAGAACCGTCTCGACGCCTGCCCGCGCTAAAGTCGCGGCCGCCGTCGATCCGCCTGGCCCGCCGCCACATACGATCACCCGCATAAAACGTCTCCTTCCGAAGAAGCCTTCCGCAAAAGGCTTCTGAAAAGCCGGACAATGGTCGAGCCGCGAATCAGCCGCCGTTTTTCATCCGGTAAAACTGGTCTGCGGATTCGAGCAACGTGTGTAACGCCACAGAGAAAAAATGGCGGGAGGCGCAACGTGAGCTTGCATTTCCCCACTCAGCCAAGGACACGCGCCGCTTCCTCGACAAATTCAATTTGCAGAGAAGGAAGCGTCTGCTTGCTGCGTCCCCACTCAACAAGGACACGCTCCTCTCTGCAAACCCGACCGCATCCCCCGCGCGCAGGGCGCGGGCGATACGGCTTGCTTTCCTTTTCAAGGGCGCGAGCCTTTTCCGCTAGCTCGCGCTCACGGCGTCAGCCAGTCGCTCGACGCCGCGGCGGGCATCCGGCTGCTCCTCGTCTTGCCGTTGCGGCGTCACGCGCCCCATCAGCATCAAAAGACAAACCGTCGCCACCAAAGCCAGGGCTTCAAGGGCGAAGACGCCTTGGTAGGCCAGCCCGATGCGTCCAGTCGCAAGCTCTAGCCCAGCCCGCCCCATCCCGGCCGTCAAGCCCGCCACCCCCTGCGCTATCGCCTGCGCAATGCCCCACACGCCCAGGTACGTGGCGGCCTGCCCGGGGCGCGTCATGTCCATCATCATGGACAGCGCCCCGACCGCGAAAATGCCGTTCCCTGTCCCTAGCACGAAAATGCCCGCCCGCAGCGCGCCGGTTCCGAAGTCGGCCGCTGCAATAACCAAGCTCAACCCGACCGCGCTCAAGATGGCGCCCGTCATGGCCAGGCTTTTCCGCGAAATCCGCCGGGCGAGAATGAAGCCGGCAAAGAGCATCGAGACCAGGGTCGCGCTGCCCCACATCGGTTGCAGACGAGTGGTGTCGGCCAGCGACATTTGGAGCACCTGCGCGCCATACGGCTCGAGCAACACGTCCTGGGCGTTCACGCCAAAGATGCCCAGCGCGACGACGGCGAAGAAAATTTTGGAGTCGCGGTCAGCGGTCATGACGGCGATGGTTTCGCGGAGCGTCGGGGGCTTGTCCTGCGCGTCGGCTGAAGCTTGGCGGCGCGGCTCCATGCCGATGACGGCCGCCGCCATCAGCATCAACGACACCCCGACCACGGTGTAGAACAACCGTCCCAGAACCTGATCGAGCGCCGCCGCGTCGAGCGCGGTAACGTCAGCGGAAAGCTTGGATAAGTTCAGATCAAAGTACTTGGCGATCACGATGCCGGTCGCCACAATCCCAAAGGCCACCATCATGAACCAGGCGACGGAGATCGTCCGCGCCCGATGCGGGCCGGAAAGGTCGCTCATCAACGCCAGGTAAGGCACCGAGGCGGCGTTAAGCCCCAGCCCCCAGAGAGCGAACGCCAGCCCGCAGGCCAGGCTGCCCCACACCGGCTGCGAGCGAATCCACTGCGCCGAGTGCAAGATGAGCAGCAGCGATCCAGAAGCGACCAGCATCCCGCCGACGATGTACGGCGTCCGCCGGTAGCCCCAGAGCGGCTTCGTATCGGAAGCGTAACCGGCCAGCGTGCGCATCGGGCACACCACGTAGTGCGCGCAAACGAATATCCCCACCAGCGCCGCGTTGATTTCCCACTCGCTGATCATGACGCGGTTGAGCACCCCGAAAACGAGCAGGGCGTTCATGCCGATCGTCACATTGAGCAGTCCCAATCGAATCGTGGCGAATAATGACAAAGGGGGCGCGGACGGGGATGACATAGGCTCTCAGGTAGCTGGGGGGCGGTGATTCAGCGCATCTGTTACCAACCTACTTTCAACTCGGCGCAAGTCAAAGCAAAACTGTCTTTTTACACACACAACCCCCCGGGGTAGCCGCTGGCGAGTCGCTTCGCGATCCGCTTTCAACTTTTCAACCTCGCGTCTCAACCTCGCGCGGCTTGTCATCCTGCGCGTCTTTGCGCGGCGAGTGTTTACCTACGCACTTGAGTCGGCCAAAGTCTTGGCGTAAAAAAATATTAGCGCCGGCATCCGCTCCGGCGGCGCTGCGTCCTCAAAGATTGCCGCGTCCTCAAAAGTTCTGAGGCGTTACCCGCGGAGATTTCCAAACCCATGGCTGTCACCATTGAGCTTTCTTCGGTATATCTTCCTCTGACTGAAAACAATCGCGCCGTCTCGGTCGAGGCGACCACGGTTGGCGAAGCGCTGCGGAAACTGACCGAAAAGTACGCCAAGCTCAGCAAAGAGATTTACAACGGGCGCGGGCTTCGGCAGCCAACCGTCAGCATTTATGTTAACAGCCGCGACATCAACACGCTGGAAGACATCAACACGCGCCTTGAGAAAGGCGATGTCGTGACCGTGGTGCCGTCGGTTGGGTGGAAGCGCCCCTACGGCGCGATTTGATCATGGCGGTCTCGCTTGGCGGCCGGGGCGCGCGCGGCGCGGCGCGGCGACTGGGCATATCGCTTCTCGCCAGCGCGCTTCTCGCCAGCGCGCTTCTCGCCAGCGCGCTAGCCGGTTGCGCGACCAACGCGCCGCGCCTGGCTCAGCCAGCCGCGCCGGCGGCGGCTTCGCCGCAGCCTGCGGCCAGCTCCGCGCCAACGGAACCGCTGCCAATGAATCCGCTAGACGACCCGCGCGCCACGGTCGAGGCGGTCGAGCGGGCGACCCAGGCTCAGCGACAGCTCAGGGATCGCGCATTCAAGCTCGACGCCGACTCGCCGCTGCCGCCCGACCGGCGGGAAGCCTTCACGGGGCTGCGCTATTTTCCCTTTGACGCCCGGTACCGCTTTGTCGTCAAGCTTGAGCCGTGCCCGCGGACAGCCATCATCGAGACGGCGACGACGCGCCCGGACGACGCGCGCCGCTACCGCTGCGCCGGCGTGTTTCGATTTACGGCGGAGGGCGTTTCCTGTGCGCTGTTGGCCCTGACTCCAGACCTGGGCGCCCCAGACGCCGCGCCCGACCTCTTCGTTCCATTCCGGGACGCGACCGCCGGCAAGGAAACTTATGCCGCCGGGCGGTACTTGCAGCTCAAGCGGCGCGGCGCGGATGAAGATGAATACGTTCTGGATTTCAACCAGGCGTTCAATCCGTATTGCGCCTATGGCGGCAATTACAGTTGCCCCCTGCCGCCCCCGGAAAATCGCCTGCCGGTGCCCATCCGGGCGGGCGAGAAGCTCCCGCAGCGATGACGCGGGCGAGGGTTGGCGGCGACCGGAGCAATCCAGGCTCCATTGCGGCGGGGAACGCGCTCCCGCCAGCGCCGATCCCCGAGCGCGCGTCCTAGCGCGCCGCGTCCAGCGCCTCCCCGAGTCGCTCTCGAATCGCGGCAATGCAGGGCGTCAGCGGCGTGTCGGCCTCAAGCGGCGGCACGAGGCTATGGATGAAATCCTCGACCCGTTGCAGCCGCGGGCTGGTTCGCCGCGGACGCAAAAACGGCAGCGCCTGCGTCGCCGCGAGCAGCTCGATGGACAGGATGTTGGCGACGTTTTCGACGATGGCCCGCAGCTTGAGCGCAGCCGTCATCCCCATGGAGACGAAGTCCTCCTTGGCCGCGCCGGTCGGCAACGACCCGACCGAAGCGGGATGCGCCAGCCCCATGTTTTCATTGCACAGCGCCGCGGCGGCGACCTGCGCCATCATCAGCCCCGACTGCATCCCTGGCTGACGCGCCAGGAAGGCTGGCAGCTCCGACAAGTCAGGGTTGAGCAGGCGCTCGATACGCCGCTCGGCGATGCCGCCGAGCGTCGCCGCGGCCATGGCGCAGGCGTCAAGAGCCAGCGCCACGGGCGCGCCGTGAAAGTTGCCGCCGGAGATCACCTCGCCCGTATCCGTAAAAACCAGCGGATTGTCGGTGGCGCTGTTGAACTCTGTTTCCAGCGTTTGTCGCCCGAAGCTCAATACATCGCGGGCCGCGCCATGAACTTGCGGCATGCAGCGCAAGCTGTAGGCGTCCTGCACGCGCGGGCAGTCCCGATGCGCCTGCATAAGCTCGCTGTCGGCCAGCAGGGCGCGCAGGCGAGCGGCGACGGCGACCTGCCCGGCGTGCGGGCGCGCGGCGTGAATGCGCTCGTCGAAGGCGGCGACTGTGCCGTGCAGGGCGTCGAGCGAAAGCGCTCCGGCAACGTCGGCGAGATCGGCGAGGTCGAGCAGCCGCGCCAGCGCCAGCCCGCCGACCGCGCCCATGGCTTGCGTGCCGTTGAGCAGCGCCAGGCCCTCCTTGGCCTCCAGCGTCAGCGGCTCAAGCCCGGCCCGGGCCAGCGCGACGCGCGCCGGCAACCGCTCGCCGCGAAAGCGCGCCTCGCCTTCGCCGATGAGCGCCAGCGCGAGATGCGCCAGCGGCGACAGATCGCCGCTGGCGCCGACCGAGCCTTTCTCCGGCACGATCGGGTGAACGCCGGCGTTGAGCAGGGCGACCAGCCGCTCCAGCGCCAGCGGGCGCACGCCGGAGGCCCCGCGCGCGAGGACATTGGCCCGCAGCAACATCATCGCCCGGGTTTCAGCTTCGGAAAGCGGCTCGCCCACGCCGCAGGCGTGGGAGCGAACCAAGTTGACCTGCAGCTCGGCTAGCGCCGACGGCGGAATGGTCACGGAAGACAGCTTGCCGAAACCGGTGTTGACGCCATAGACGATGCGGCCCTGCGCCAGGATGTCCGTGACGACGGCGCGGGCCGCGGCCGCCCGCGCGAGCGCCTCCGGCGCAATTTCAACTGGCGCGGCGTTTTCGCGCGCCGCCTCCGCAAGGTTTTCCAAAGTCAGGCCATAACCGCTGAGCTGCATGGGGGAAAGCCTCTCCATCCGAAAAAAGCCGAAGCCGGCCACGCGCTTCCGCCGCGCGCCATCGCCGCCCGCGGCGACCAGCAAAAGCCCGCCGCGGCGCTATTGCGAAAAGCGGACTCGATTGACGACGGCGCGGGCGACCAGTTACCGTCTTGTGGCTGCGCGATCGCGGTCGCGGGCGACCCTCTGCCGTTTCTCGACACAACCGTGGCGAATTTACTCGATTTTGACATTGACCGCCTGCAGGCGGCGCTGCTGGCGCGGGATTGCTCGGCGACCGAAATTTGCCGGGCGGCGCTGGAAGCCATCGAGCGGCGCAACCCGGAGCTTAACGCGCTGCTGCTGACGCTGCCCGACCGGGCGCTCGCGCAGGCGGCCGCCACCGACGCCCGCCTGGCGGCCGGCGCGCCGCCGCGCCCGCTGGAAGGGGTTCCGCTGGTTGTCAAGGACAACCAATGCCTCGCCGGCGCGCGCGTGACCTGCGCTTCCAAAATTCTGGCCAACTACACCGCGACCTACACGGCGACGGCGGTGGCGCGGCTAGAGGCCGCCGGGGCGGTCATCGTCGGCAAGGCAAACCTGGATGAGTTCGCTATGGGCTCGTCGAATGAGAACTCGGCTTTTGGCCCCGCGCGCCATCCGCTCGACCCCACTCGCGTGCCGGGCGGCTCCAGCGGCGGCAGCGCGGCGGCGGTCGCGGCCGGGATGTGCTTGGCGGCGACCGGCAGCGACACCGGCGGCTCGATTCGTCAGCCGGCCAGCTTTTGCGGCATCGTCGGCGTCAAGCCGACTTATGGCCGCGTGTCGCGCTACGGGCTGGTCGCCTTCGGGTCATCCCTGGACCAGATTGGCCCGATGACGCGCACCGTCCGCGACGCGGCGCGCCTGCTTGGCGCGATGGCGGGCCATGACGAGCATGACGCCACCAGCTCGCTGCATGCGGTTCCAGACTATTTGGCTGAGTTGAGCGAAGAGGCGGGCGCCCAGGACCTGCGCGGATGGCGCATCGGGGTGGCGCGCGAGGCGTTTGGCGACGGGCTGGACGCGGAAGTCGAAGCCGCCGCGCGAGCGGCGCTCGCGGCATATGAGTCGCTCGGCGCGACGCTGGTCGAGGTGTCGCTGCCGCATCTGAGCTACGCGATTGCCGACTACTACATCATCGCCACGGCTGAGGCGAGCGCCAACCTGGCGCGCTTTGACGGCGTTCGGTATGGCTATCGCGCGCCGGGCGTGACGACGGTGCATGATCTCTACGCCCTGAGCCGCGAGCAGGGCTTTGGCCCCGAAGTCAAGCGGCGCATTTTGCTGGGCACCTACGCGCTGTCGTCGGGCTACTACGACGCCTACTACCTGAAAGCCCAGAAAGCGCGCGCGCTCTTGCGGCGCGACTTCGACCAAGCGTTTCAGGCCTGCGAGATTCTCGTGATGCCGACGACGCCCACCCCGGCGTTCAAGCTTGGCGAAAAAACGGACGACCCGTTGCAGATGTATTTGTCCGACATCTACACGGTCACGCTCAATCTAGCTGGCGTGCCAGGCATGAGCCTGCCCTGTGGACAGAGCGGCGCGGGGCTGCCGATTGGGCTTCAGATCGTCGCGCCCGCCTTTGAGGAAAGCCGGATGTTTCGCGCCGGGCGGGCGTTAGAGCGCGCGCTGGCGTCGTAGCGAGCAAACGAGTAGCCTTGGAGTCGCCAGACATGGCAAGCCGAAAGCGACGTTATGCAGGAAGGGCGAGCGGCGCGCTGTTGTTGAGCGGCGCGCTGTTCGCGGCGGTCGGCGCGCAGTCGCCGCCGGGCATCCCCCCGCAAGCGATAACGGTCGGCCCCGCGCGGATGGCTTTGGAAGAAACGCCGGAAGAGCGCCAAGCCAACCTCGAAGCCGCCCGGCTGGTGCTGGAGCAGGGGCTTATGGAGCGCAACGCCGACCGGCGGGCCGAAGTCGCCATGGCGCTGAGCCTGACGCGCGTCGAGAACAACCCGTTCCCGCTGCTTGAAATCGCGATTGCCGACAAGGACATCTACGTGCAGGTCGCGGCTTGCGCCTCGCTCGCGGGGCTGCGCGATTCGCGCGCCCTGCTGCTGCTGAAAAAAGCGCTTGACAGCGAGACGCCGGAAGTCGCCTTCGCCGCCGCCAAGGCGCTTTACTTGCACGGCGACCCGGAAGGCAAACAAGCCCTGATAGACATCGCGACCGGCGAGCGGCCGGCTAAATCCGGGTACTTTTCGGCTCAGCGGCGCGCTATGTTTCGCTCGATGAAAACGCCCGGCGGCTTTTTTCGGCTGGCCTTTCGCTACGGGATTGGGTTCGCGCCCGTGCCGGGCCTTGGCATGGGGATTTCCTCGCTGGCTGGACTGCTCGCGGACGCCAGCCTTTCGGGGCGAGCGCAGGCAATTGCCGCGCTGCCGCCCGTCACCAGCGAAGACACCGTCGCCATGCTGCGCGAGGCGCTGACGGACGAAGACTGGGCGGTGCGGGCGGCGGCGGTTCACGCGCTGGCGATGAGCGACCAGACAGCGGCGCGGCGCGACCTTGCGCCGCTTTTTCAAGATAAGAAAGAAGCCGTCCGGTACCGGGCCGCGGCGGCGTACCTGCGCCTGGACACAGAGCCAGCGGCGCCGGCGGAGCCAGCCGCCAAGCGCCCCGCCAAGCCGGCGACAAAGCCCCGGCCAGCCAAGCGCGCCCGCGCGCGCGACTGACGCCCAGGCGGCGCCCGCTGGAGCGCCGCCCGCCGAGGAGCCGTTTCGCCTGCCCTGAAAAAGCCCCTCCGCCGCGCCTGGCAAGCGCCTGGCACAGTCAACGCTAGCGGAGTACAATGGCGTGCGCGACCTGCTCCTGCTCGCCTCCCGATTTGCTCCGATTCGCGGCGACTTCTTCATCAAGCCTGACGCGCGGGCAATAGACGCTAGACTCGTCGCAAACAAAACCCATGGCTCAGAAAATACGCGATTGCCTAAACGTTGCCGAGTTCGTCCCGGTAGACTTCGCCGCCCCGGGCTGGGAGCGCGACCTGCTTCAGCGGGCGCTCCTCACTTACGAGTTCGGCGACATCCTGCAGCGGCTCAGCGAGCGGTTGGTTGAGCCGACGCCAGCCGGCCACCGCGCTTCGCTGCTGGTTGGGCCGCCAGGCAGCGGGAAGTCGTTTTTGCTGCGGCTAATCCATGCGCTGGCGCAGTCTGCGGGAAAGCCGCTCGGCCCGGCTTCGCAGCGGCTACAGGATATCCATGCCCAGCTTGGGGCGCGGCGCTGGCATGTGGTCAGTCTTTACAGCGGGCAAGTTGGGCAGCCGGCCGTCTCGTTGCCAGCGCTCGACTACTTGGGACGCTTTGTCAGCTACGCGATCACAGCCGACGGCCTGGCCTCGGGAGGGGATCAGCCGGCGCTGGGTGATATTCTCGCCGCCTCTCAGTCCCTGCCTAAGGGCGAGGGAGGGGTCATCCTGATTGACGGGCTGGACGATCTCCTCCACGAGCGCTCGCCGCGCACGGCGAAGCCAGTGGTGAAAACGCTCGAGCTGCTCAGTCAGGCGTCGCGCCAGTCGCCGTTTTGCGTTTATGTCTCAGCGACGGATGATTTGCTCGATCCGGTCAAAGGTCGCCGGCTGTCAGCCGAGCAGGTCGCCACGCTGCTTGGCGGCTACAGCGTCGAATACCTTGGCGAAAACGCCATCCCGGCTCTCATCGGGGCGCATCTGCTGACCAAAAACGCCCGCCAGCGGCACTCGATCGCGCAGGTGCGCAAGCAGCTCCAGTCGAAGCTTCCAGAGCTGCGACTGGATGAGCAACGACTCATCAACCTCTATCCGCTGCATCCGATGGCGTGGGATATTGGGGCGCGACTGCGGCGTTACCTCAGCGGCTTCTCTTTCCCAGCTTTCGCTCTGAAAGCCGTCGAGCGGATTCGGAATCGCCCATCGGAAAGTCTTTTTACGGTGGACGAGATGTTCGACGCGTTGGAGCCGTTGTTGCGCGCGGCGCCGGCTTTGACGTATGCCTTTGAAAACTACGACCAGGCGACCGAGACGGTGCTTCCGCGCATCAGTCAGGGTCAGCGCCTGCACACGCGCATGCTGCTCAAGGCGATGCTGATGCACTCGCTGGCTGAGGTGCCCGCGACGGTGCGCAACCTGACCAACAGCATCCTGTTTTATGATCTTTACGGTCAAAAGCCGACCTACAAGCTGTCGGCGGCGCTGCTTCAGCAAATCAAGGCGCTGTCCAAGAATGTCATCTTTACTGGGGACAACGCGGACGAGCGGGAATATCGGTTCCCCCTGCAGCCGGGCGAGGCGCTCGACAGCCTTGTGGATGCGCAGGCGAGCGCGCTCAGCGACAGCGATCCTCGCCTCAACCTCGCCCTGCTGGCGGCCGGCAGTCTGCTTTTCGACGACTTTCCGCTTGGATTCGCCGTGGATGGCGATAAGCTCTGGACTATCCGCTGCGCCGACTTCTGGCATATCATCCAGCAGGACGCGCTGGGCGTCGTCTGGGAGCCGGCCCAAGCGCAGCGCGGCAGCGCCCATCAGATACGGGTGCACTTTCCGCGCCGCGCCGGGCAAGCCGACTTCGACCTGGCAGCGTTGCAGTCCGGCGAGCTGGGAACCCATTGGCTGCCGGGCGCGCTTGACTTGGAAGATATCTGGACGCTCAAGCGGCTAGTCTGTCTCTCAGACCCGACGCTGCTCGGCGGCGGCGCGCCAGATGACGCGATTGCCCGGCGCATCATCGAGGAAGCGCGGCAGGCGGGGCTGGCGCTCTTCCGCCGCAAATACCTTTCCGAAGGGCGCTTTGTCTTTCGGAGCGGCACGGTCAGCGACGTTCCGCTACCGACCCTGCCCGCGCCTTGGCAGATGTGGGAGTGGCTCCTGCCGCTCACGTCGCCGGTTGCGCCGGAAGGGGCGTCTGAAGCCCTGTCGCTCGACGCAGCCCTGTGGATTGGCCATCTCGCCGCGCCTGCCCGCCAGCGCGCCGAGATGTTCATTCCCGAGGACGCTGAGCGGGCGCTCGGGGAGCTGAGCGCCTACTGCTACGCCTGGCGGCAACGCGACCTCTCGAAGGCGGTCGAGACGCTGTCACAAGCGCCGGCGCAGGAAACTGAAATCTGGGAGGCGCTGCGCGTCGTCCGGCAGTTTGAGCGGGTCGCCGCCCATGCGCGCCACGCTGTCATGCGCAAATCCATCACGGAAGAGCTAGAAGAGATCATCCTGCTTTTCGACAGCGATCTGGACGCCTTCTGGCGCGACCGCGCCACGCTGGAATCGGTCTATAGCTACAGCCAGGCGCAAGCGAGCTGCGAAGCCAAGCTGCGCTATCTCAACGAGAGCTTCCCCACGAGCAATCCGACCGCCGAGCGGATTCGCTCCACCTTCAAGCTCCGGGGCGCGCCGCCGTGGCGGTTGTTTTACGCCAACAATCGCAAGCAGGTGGATTTGGCGTTCGGGGCCTTCCAGCCGGTCTATGCCGAGTTTTACAGCCTGCTTCACGCCGGCGCGACGCAGTCCAACGTCATCGAGCCGCTATGCACGCGACTGGTTTCCAGTCCCGAATGGCAAAATATGGAGCTGATCACGCAGCTCAGCATCAGCCGCCAGGACTTCCTCGTGGACGCCATCAACGAAATCTCGAGTCTCTATCAGATGGTGTGTACCGAGCCGGTTGACGAGATTCTGCTCGTCCAGCCCAGGTGCCGCTGCGGCTTCGCCCCGGAAGAGGCGGGCCGGTTGCGCGCCGCGGAAGAGCGCGCCATGAGCCTGATTCGGCGCGGGCTCGACATTCACCGAGACATTCTGCGCGGCATGCGCAATGAAATTCGGGAGCGTCTCAAGCGGCGACGGCAGCAGGTTTCGCCAGAAACCATCCACAAAATCGCGGCCCTGGTGGGGAATGACGAGATGCCGCTGCTGGATGACGAAACGATCCGCGTCCTCAATGAAGCGCTCGCCGAGTGAGCGCCCTTCGCCAGCGCGCCGCGCATCTTCGACGGAATCGCCGTCATGCTCAAGACCGAACGCATTTACCTTGGCAAGCTTGGCTTGATACTCAACTCGCGCTACATTACCCAGACCGACGATGACCAGGTGGAGTATCGCTACATTGCCTCTTGCGGCGAGAGCTATTTGTTTGAAGTCATCGGCGATGACGTGTATGTCGTGGCCGAAAACGGCGACTTCGACGAGTTTGAGGCGTATGCCCGATACCTAGCCGAGGAAGCTTACCCAGCGCAGCGCGCCGGTCAGCCAGCCGGGGACAGCGCTGCCGCGGACGGCGACGCGCCGTCCGCTCCCCAGCGAGCCGGACCCTGAGCCGGCCCCGGAATCAGTCCCGAGCGAAAAGGCGGCGCGCGCCATGAAACTCATCACAGCCATTATTCGTCCCGAGCGCCTGGCGGACGTCAAATCCGCCCTTTTCCGGGTTGGCGTGACCGGACTTTCAGTGAGCGGCATTCGGGGTCATGGAGGCGAGCCGGAGATCATCGAGCACGTTCGCGGGCAGCGCATCGTGGTGGAGTTTGCCGAAAAAGTCGAGTTGCGCATCGCCGTATCCGAGGCGTTTGTCGAGCCGACGGTCGCCGCCATCCTGACGGCGGCCCGAACCGGCGCCGTCGGGGATGGGAAAATCTTTATCCAACCGCTGGAGCGCGTCATCCGCATCCGCACCGGCGAAGAAAACGAAGCCGCCCTGACGCCGCTCACAGCCGACCAGGTGCAGGCGCGGGCGTTGCAGGAAGCGCCCGTCCAAGGGACGGACAAGCTTGGAAAGACGCCATGAACGAGACAGGCATTTCAGCCGGCGATACGGCTTGGCTGCTCGCCTCAGCCGCCCTGGTCTTTTTGATGACGCCGGGACTCGCTTTCTTTTACGGCGGACTGGTCAGCCGGCGACATGTCCTCAACACCTTGATGATGACGGTTGGGGCGCTCTGCGTCGCCGCGCTGGTCTGGGCCGCAATCGGCTACTCGCTGGCCTTCGCGCCTGGCGGCGCCTGGATTGGCGGGCTGGCGTGGGCTGGCTTTCAGGGCGTCGGCGGGGAGCCGCAGGCGGATTACGCCGCCACGGTGCCACACCTGGCCTATGCGGCGTTCCAAGGGATGTTCGCGGTCATTACGCCGGCGCTCATCGCCGGGGCGGTCGTGGGGCGCATGGACTTCCGGGCATACCTGCTCTTTGTGGCGCTGTGGTGCGTCGGCGTTTACGCCCCGGTGGCCCACTGGGTCTGGGGGCTTGGCGGATGGATTCGGGCGTCCGGGGCGCTGGACTTCGCCGGCGGCGCGGTCGTGCATATCACGGCCGGGGCAGCGGCCCTGGTTGCGGCCGCCGTGGTCGGCGCGCGCGCCGATGTCAGGCGCTCGCCGCTTCGCCCGCACAATATCCCGTTCGTCCTGCTGGGAGCGGGGCTGCTGTGGTTTGGATGGTTCGGATTCAATGCCGGCTCGGCGCTGACGGCGGGCAGGCTGGCGAGCCTGGCCTTGGTCACGACGCACTTGAGCGCGGCGGCGGCCGTCCTGGTCTGGCTGGCGATTGAGACCGCTCGCGCGGGCAAGGCCACCGCGGTTGGGGGCGCCACGGCCGCCGTGGTCGGCTTGGTCGGCATCACGCCCGCGGCCGGCTTCGTGTCGCCGCTCGCGGCCATGGCGATTGGCGGCATCACGGCGGCGGTCTGCTACGCGGCTATCCAGTGGCGGACGCGCCTCAACCTCGATGACACGCTCGACGTTTTCGCCTGTCACGGCGTAGGCGGCATGTGCGGCGCGCTGTTGACGGGCGTCTTCGCGCAGCAGTCGCTCAACGAGGCCGGGGCGAACGGCTTATTGGCCGGCAACCCGAAGCTGGTGCTGACGCAGATGATCGCGGTCGTCGCCACGCTGGCTTACACGCTGGCGGCGACGTTTGTCCTGCTGAAGCTCATTGGTCTCGTCCTGCCGCTGCGCCTGCCGCTCGCCCAAGAGCTGGAAGGCATTGACCGCCACGCCCATGGCGAGGCCGCCTACCATGAAGCCACCGGGGACGACCTCTTTGACCCGGCGGTATAGCGCCAGGCAAGGGCTTGACCAACGCCCGCGCTTCAGCCGGCGAAGGCGCCTCGCGAAGCCCGGGCGCGAACGACGCTTGCGAATTGTGAACTACATCGGCAGTAAGCGCTCGCGGCTTTCTTTTCTGGAACGGCATATTCTGGAATTTTCATCGCCAGAAACGAGCTGGTCGTTTTTCGATGTCTTCGCGGGCACCGGAGCCGTGGGGCGACACTTCAAAAGGCTTGGCTTTCGCGTCATTTCAAACGACATTCAGCGCTATAGCTATTGCCTCAATCGGGCATACATCGGCATCAGCCAGGCGCCAGCTTTTGGCAACTTGGCAAGAACGCTGTCAACTTCCCTTGACCCTGCGCCCGATGAAGCCGCGGACGTCGTTCTTGGCTATTTGAACCAGCTCAGCGGGGTTGGCGGCTTCGTCTATCGCCATTACTGTTTGGGCGGCACGCTTGGCGGCCCCTTTCCGCGACAGTATTTCACGGACGAGAACGGAAAGCTTTGCGACGCCATCCGTCTCCAGATCGAGCAATGGCGTCAGGATGACCTCATTTCTGACGATGAATATTTCTACCTGCTGGCGAGCTTGATTGAGGCGGTTGACAAAGTGGCCAACACGGCTTCCGTTTACGGCGCTTTTCTCAAGCGAGTCAAGCCCAGCGCCCGCAAGTCGCTCAAGCTCGAGAAGCTCGAAATCATACCGAGCCAAAAGACGCACCAGGTTTATCAGCAGGACGGCAACCCGCTGGCGCGCAGCGTCGCCTGCGACATCCTCTACCTTGACCCGCCCTATAATCAACGCCAGTACGCCACCAACTACCATGTCCTGGAAACCATCGCCCGCTACGACAGCCCGGCGCTTCGCGGCGTCACTGGATTGCGCGACTACGCGCATCAGAAATCAGACTTTTGCTATAAGTCAAAGGCGCTCAAATCGCTCGAGGACCTCATCCAAAACGCGAAAGCGCGCTATGTCTTCCTGAGCTACAATAGCGAGGGACTGATGTCTGAACAGGACGTCATCTCCCTGATGAAGCGCTACGGCAAGGCGGAGCTGCGGCAAGAGGCACATCGGCGCTTCCGCGCCGATCTCAACCGCGAGAACCGACGATACAGGGCGGATCAGGTCATTGAGTATCTGTTCTGTCTTGAAAAACTCGCCTAAAGGCTTTTTCGACGAGACCTGACTTCGCGCCGCCATGGAAAGCATCGCCAGACTCATTCCACAGGTCATGAGGTTTGCCGCCGGGCAGAACGACATGCTCCTGGCGGTCTGTCGCGCCGCCTGGGCGCTGGCGGCGGGCGAGGTCACGCGTCAGGTCAGCGAGGTTGTCGGGCTCGCCGACCGGACGCTGACGGTGGCGGCGCGCGACGCCCAGTGGAAGCGCCAGCTTGAAGCCCTTGCGCCCCAGATCATTTTTCAGCTCAACAGCATTTTGCGGCAGCCGCTGGTGCTTCGCATCCACATCGTCGTGGATGCGAAGCTTTTCAAGCTGGCGCCGCGGCCGGAAAAGCCGCTGCCGACCGCCCCGCTGCCGGAGGAGCTCGTGGCGAGCGCAGGCGCCATCGCCGACGCGGCGCTGCGCGAGCAATTTCTGCGCCTTGCCGCCGCTTGTCTGGCCCGCGACCGCGCTGGCGACGCTCGCGCCCGGCGTCCCGACTCCGCCCAATCAAAAGACCGATGACCAGCCCGCCAGGGTCCAGCCACGGCGCTGGCGGGTGCGCTCGGCGGCTGGACGGGATAGAGTCTGAACGGGATAGAGTAAAGACACGCTTCTTACGCTTGGGATGGTTGCCGTCCGGCTTCGGCGAGCTTTTGTCGGCGGCGGCAGGGTTTTATTCGCGGATGTTCGTTTGCGCTGTTTGTCACTATGCGCTTGATGACGACCTGCGTGTCGCGGCTTCAGCCATGTCGAGCCTTGCGCGCGACTTATTGCACCTGAACCTGCCCCACTGGGACGAGCGCAACGCCGTCTGCCGCGACTGCCTGGATCGCTTTACCCACGCCCGGGCGCGGCTGGGCTTGTACCTGCCGCCAGCCAGCGGCCCGGAGCCGCCCCAGTTCAAGATTTTACCGACGCCTCTGCGGCTTGGCGCCAGTCCGCGCTACACCGGGCGCGGCGTCACGATCGCCTTCCTGGATTCCGGCTTTTACCCGCATCCGGATATTACCCAGCCGGTCAATCGCATTCTGCACTACCACAACGTCTTGACGCGCCGTTCCGATCCGTCCGAGCTGGCCGCGCCGGATGACTCCAGTTGGCATGGCCTGATGACTTCGGTCGTGGCGGCCGGCAACGGCTTTTTGTCGAAGGGGCTATATCGCGGCATCGCTTCGAGCGCCAGGCTGGCGCTGGTCAAGGTCGGCACGACGCGCCGGATTTACCACGACGACATTCGACGCGGTCTGGATTGGGTGTATCGCAACCGCCAGCGGCTTGGCATTCGCATCGTCAATCTTTCGTGCGGCGGCGACTACGAGGCGTCCTATCTGACGGATGCGCTCTCGCAGTCGGCCGAGCGGCTGGTCAAAGCCGGCGTCGTGGTGGTGGCGGCGAGCGGCAATGCCGGCCACCAGGCCGAACACCCGGTGCTGCCGCCCGCCAGCGCCCCTTCGGTCATTGCCGTCGGCGGCTTTGATGACAAAAACACGCTCGACCCCAACGAGCATGGCGTGTATCAGTCGAGCTACGGCGTGACGCCGGATGGCCTTCAGAAACCGGAGGTCATCGCCCCCAGCATCTGGATCGCCGCGCCGATTCTGCCGGGCACGCCCACCGCGCAGCAGGCTGCCCTCTACGAGCAGCTCACCCGCGCCCAGGACGGCGACCTCAAGGCGCTGCTCGCGCAGCATCCGGGCGTCGACCGCGAGCTAGACGCCGCAGCGCGCCTCGAGCCATATCAACTGCGCCTGCTCGTGGAAGGCAAAATGCGAAATGAGAAGGTCATCTCCGGCCACTACAAGCATGTGGACGGCACCTCGTTCGCCGCGCCGATTGTGTCCTCCATCGTCGCGCAGATGCTGGAAGTCAACCCGCGCCTCACGCCGCAACAGGTCAAGCGCATCCTGATCCGCACGGCGCGGCGACTGCCCAACATTGAGCCGGACCGCCAGGGATGGGGCGTCGTCAATGCCCGCCAGGCAGTCGCCGCCGCGCTCAATGGCGGCGACGCCCTGCCGTCAGGGAATCACCGTGACCTCGACCGGTCGTGACGGCGCGCTCTCGTTGCCGAAAACATCCACCGCCGTGACGACATAGCGATACGTCTGGCCGCCGACGCCCGTTCGATCCTGGAACGTCGTCCGCTGAATGGGCGTTGGCGTGAGCTTGACCGGCGCGGCGTCCGTCCCCGCCTCGCCGCGGTAAATGATATAGCCGCTGACATCGGGTTCGGGGTTGGCGGGAAAGAACAGGCTGACCAGTCCGGCCGCCGAAGCGCCTGTGACATTGGCGGGGGCCGACGGCGGGAAAGCGTCCACGGGACGCACCCGCAGCGGCGCCGAGGCGCGGCTCTCGATCAGCTCGCCGCGCGCCAGGCTCACCGCCCGAATGACGTACTCGTATTCCTCGCCAAACGCAAAGTCGGTATCGGCAAAGGCGGGCGAGGTCAGCGGCGCGTTGTTCCGGCGGGACTCCAGCCCGCCGTCCGTCCGTCGCCGATACACATTGAACTGCGCGTCAACCGCCGGCGACCCATCCAGGCTCCGCGCTGGCGGCTGCCAGGCCAGCCGAATGGCGTCCTGGGTTACTTCCGCCCGCGCCTCGCCAGGGGCGTCGGCGACGCCGCCAAAGGGATAGGCCAGGGCGTAGCTCGACAGCGGCGACGGCCGCCCGCGCTCATCGATCAGCCGGACGGCGTATCGAATCCGCTTGTCCCGCCAACTCGCGTCCAGCGGGTCAAAGAGGTCAGCATAGGTCGGCGCGGCGGCGGCCAGCTCCAGCCCGCCAACCGAGCCAACCAGCCGCGCTTCGCGCAGGAAGACTTCCTCCGGCAGCGCGAGCGGCGCGTCGCGCGGCTCAACTCGGCGGAGGACATCGGCGCGGACGGCGCGGACGTCGCGGGCGAACCGCAAGATAATCTGGTCGCCATACTGCGTGGCGACCAGCTCGTCCGTCGCCGCCAAGGCGAAGCGCGGCGGCGGAACAGGCGGGCCCACCTTGGCGCAGCCAACGCTGACGAGGGTCAGCCCGCCCCAGGCCAGGGCCAACGCCTTCCGCGCCCAACCCGGCGACCTCCGGCAGGCGGGCCGCGGCGCGCCGCCTGGAGCGCCGCCGCCTGCGGCGCTAGAGGATGTATTTGCTGAGGTCTTCATCCTGCACGATATCGGCCAGAACCTTGCGGACATACGCCGCATCCACCCGAAAGCGCTTTTCTTCCATATCCGGCGCGGCGAATGAGACCTCGTCCAGCACTTTTTCCATGACCGTGTGCAGCCGGCGGGCGCCAATGTTCTCGGTGTTCTGATTGACCGTGAAAGCGAAGTCGGCGACCGCCTCAATGGCGTCGTCCGTGATTTCAAGCGTGAGACCTTCGGTTTCAAGCAGGGCGACATACTGCCGAATGAGCGAATTGCGCGGCTCGGTCAAAATGCGCTTGAAGTCTTCCTTGGTGAGGGGGTCGAGGTTGACGCGAATGGGAAAGCGTCCCTGTAGCTCCGGTATCAAGTCCGAGGGCTTGGAAACATGGAACGCGCCGGCGGCAATGAACAGAATATGGTCGGTGCGCACCATGCCGTAGCGCGTGTTGACCGTCGTCCCCTCGATGATAGGCAAGATGTCGCGCTGAACGCCCTCGCGGGAAACGTCGGGGCCGGCGCTCGTCTCGCGTCCGGCGATTTTGTCAATTTCATCCAGAAACACGATGCCGGTTTCCTCGACGCGCTCCACCGCCAGCCGGGCGACTTGATCCATATCCACCAGCTTCTGCTCTTCCTCTTGAGTCAGGTATTCAATCCCTTCGCTGACGGACATCTTGCGCAGCTTGGCGCGCGCGCCCGGAAACATGCCCGGGAGCATGTCGCGGAGGTTGATGTCCATCTCCTCAATGCCCTGGGGCGTGATAATCTCGATTCCCGACGGAAAGCCGCGCTCCTTGACTTCGATTTCGACAATTCGGTTGTCGAGCTTGCCCTCGCGCAGTTGTTGGCGGAGCTTCTCGCGCGTGCGCTGAAAGGCGGCCTCGTCCTCAGGCGACGCCGCCTCCCCCTCGCGGCGCGCCGGCAAAAGCAGATCGAGCAGGCGCTCTTCGGCGTTTTGACGGGCTTTCTCCTCGACTTCGGCAATCTTCTCCTCGCGCACGAGGTCAATGCCGATGTCCACCAAGTCGCGGACGATGGATTCCACATCGCGCCCGACATAGCCGACCTCGGTGAACTTCGAGGCTTCGACCTTGAGAAATGGCGAGTTGGCCAAGCGCGCCAAGCGGCGGGCGATTTCGGTTTTCCCAACGCCGGTTGAGCCAATCATGATGATGTTCTTGGGCATGACATCCTGCGCCAAGTCGGGGGGCAGCTTCTGACGCCGCACGCGGTTGCGCAGGGCGATCGCCACGGCGCGCTTGGCCGCCGCCTGTCCAACCACATGCTTGTCGAGTTCCTGAACGATTTGCCGGGGCGTGAGGTCGTCGAGTTGCGGCGTGTCTTCGACGGTGCCGGGAAGGTAGATGACCATGGAGGTAATGACGGGAATAGCTGGGTGTGAAGAATGTGACGCTGCCGCCGGGTCGGCGGCAGCGCAGCTGAAAGCAGCCGTCCGCGTGCACATAATCCGATTGCCCTGGCTTGTCAACGGACGGATGGCGGGCGGCCCCGCCGCCCGCTCGCATCGCCAAAGGCCGGCTTCGGGCGAATCCAGACGGCTGCCCGCGCTTACCCGAGCCGCCGCCACAGCAGCCACAGCAGGGCGAGGCAAGCGATCAGCGCGCTCGTCGCCAGCGCCGCGTCAAGCCATCGCGCCTGCCGTTCGGCGCGGGCGCGGGCTTCCGCATAGGGAATCCGCGTAAACGACACCATGGTATAGAGCGGCAAAAAGCGGTCGCCCACGAGGCCGGAGAGCGCGTATTCCAGCCGCCGCCGCAGTAAAAACCAGGGCGAAGCGACCTTGGCGCGCATCTCCAGGTAGTTTTCATAAGCCAACTCGGCCAGCGCGTCGGCGTTGACCTTGCGCTGCCGCTGGTAATCGAGAAACGCCGCGGTCGTATCGCCGTTGTGTCGCCGGAGGCACTCGTCCAAGACAAAGCAGTCTTCAAACGAGGCGTTCATGCCCTGCCCGTAAAATGGGACGACGGCGTGGGCCGCATCGCCCACTAGGACGACCCGTCCGGCGTATTGCCACGGAAAGCAGCGAATCGTCACCATCGCGCCGGTCGGGTTGCGCTTGAAGTCATCCAGCAGCGTCGGCATCAGCGGCGTGACATCCGGGAAATGCCGGTCGAAGAAGCCGCGGATGGCATCGTCGTCGGTCAGCCCAGCGAAGCTTTCCGGGCCTTCATAAGCCAGGAACAGCGTGCAGGTAAACGAGCCGTCCAGGTTCGGCAGCGCGATGAGCATGAAATCCTGGCGCGGCCAAATGTGGAGGTAGTTTTTTTCGAGCGCGTGCGAGCCGTCGGGCAGCGCCGGAATGGTTAGCTCCTTGTAGCCATGCGGCAAAAAGGACTGCGCGTAGTCATAACGCTCGGCGCGCTGGAGCGCCTGGCGGACGGCGGAAAAGGCCCCATCCGCGCCAACGACCGTTTGGGCGCTGACCTGGCGCGTCGTCCGCGCTGGCGCGTCTTCGATATCCAGCGTCATCGCGGACAGGTTCAGCCCGACGCAGCGGGCGGAAAAATGGATCTCCAGATTGGGCCAGCGGGCGGCGGCGTCCAGCAGGGCGCAGTTCAATTGCTGACGCGAAATGGAAAAAATCGTCTCTTCGGCGGTTCGCCCATAGGGCTGGAAGGTCAGCTCGCCCTGCGGGCTGTGGATCATGCGCCCGCGCATCGGAATGGTCAGCGGGCGAATGGTCGCAGCGAGCCCGATGGCGTCGAGCGCGTGGAGCCCGCGCGTCGAAAGCGCCAGGTTGATCGAGCGCCCGCGCGGAACGGCCGCCGCCCGCAGATCGGGGTTGCGCTCGTAAAGCGTGACGCAATGGCCCTGTCGGGCAAGGTAGAGCGCCGCGAGCGTCCCGGCCAGCCCGGCGCCGCAAATGGTGAAACTTGGCCTAACCATCAGCTCGCTCGACATGACAGCTCAGATGATCGCCACAAAGGCGTTTGACAATGCCAGCATAGTCTCCAACAATCCTCGCAGGCGCTTGACTTTCGACAACGTTCAGCGGCAGCCCGTTCAGAGAACGACGACCAACCACAATGAAGCAGTGTCCAGCGTGTGGGCAAGAATACGACGACAGTGTGACGTTTTGTCCCGTGGATGGCAAAGGCCTCATGCCGGCCATCATTGACGGCAAATACCGCATCGAGAAAAAAATCGGCGAAGGCGGGATGGGTCAGGTCTATCGCGCCATTCACGTCGAAATCGGGTCGCCGTTCGCTGTCAAGGTGCTGCACGCCCAGTTTGGCGAGGATGAAAAGGCCGTCGAGCGCTTCCGGCGCGAAGCGCAGGCGGCGGCGCAAATTCGCCACCCCAACGCGGTCAGCGTCACGGACTTCGGCGTGACGAAGGACTCCAAGCTGGTGTACTTCGTCATGGAATACCTTGAAGGGCTATCGCTTGGCGACCGGCTGCGGGAAACCGGCGCCCTGTCGCCCGAAGACATCTACTTCATCTATTCGTGCGTTTGCCCCGCGCTTCATGCGGCCCATGTCAAGGGGATCGTCCACCGGGATGTCAAGCCGGACAACATCTTTCTGCTGCTCGACGAAAACAAAGCCATCAAGGATGTCAAAGTGCTCGACTTTGGCATCGCCAAGCTCAAGCGGCAGGACAAAAGCACGCTCACGGCTTCCGGCACGGTCATCGGCACGCCTGATTACATGTCGCCCGAGCAGTGCCAGGGCATAGAGCTTGACGCCCGCTCGGACATTTACAGCTTGGGTATCATTTTGTACGAGCTGTTCACCGGGCGGGTCCCATTCCAAAACGACAGTTCCATGGCCACGCTGGTCGCGCACGTTTCGCAAGCGCCGCGCCCGCCAATCGAGGTCAACCCGTCCGTGCCGCCGGAAATCAATCGCGTCATTTTGCGAGCGATTGCCAAACGACCCGATGACCGCCCCGACACGGCGCTCCATCTGTTCGCCGAGCTTGAGCAGGCGCTGCAATCCGCCGGCCTGACGTTCAGCGCCGGCCCCTTGACCAGCTTGCTCAAAACGCAGCGGCGCATCACTGGCGCCCGCGCGGCCGGCGAGGGCAAGTCGTCAACCGCCGACTTGGGCGACGGCTCGCCAACCGCCAACCGCACGCTGGCGATCACGGATGTCGGAGTCGATCGCGCCACGCTGGAAGGCAAGCGACCAACCGACCCGAGCCACCGGAGCGCGGACGAGGCCGGCGGCGAAACCAGGACCTACGTCACGGTGGATAGCCCGACCGCCGGCCACGCCAAAGGCTGGCTGCCACTCGTGGCCAGCATCGCCGTTGCCGCGCTGCTTTTGAGCGGGGGCGGGTGGTATTTGTTCCAACGCGGCATCCCCGCCGACAAGACCATCGCCAACGTTGAGCCCAAGCCGCCTCCCGCGCCGCCGGCCCCGCCCGGCATGGTCTATATTCCCGGCGGCATCTTTACCATGGGTAACAACGCGAGCGCCGATGACTTCGAAAAGCCCGAGCATGAGCGGAAAGTCGCGCCATTTTTCATGGACAAGACCGAGGTGACGAACGAGCAGTACGCGCAGTTTGTCCAGCAGACCGGGCATCCGCCGCCGCTCAACTGGAAGGGTCAGAAAACCTTTCCGCCGGGAACGGCCAAGCTGCCGGTGGCGGAAGTCAGTTGGGACGACGCCCAGGCCTTTGCCAAGTGGGCGGGCAAGCGCCTGCCGACCGAAATCGAGTGGGAGTACGCCGCGCGCGGCACGGACCGCCGCCTCTATCCGTGGGGCAACGAGTTTGACCCGTCCAAGCTCAACGCCGGGCGCGACATCAGCCAAATTAAGGATCAGCGCCGTCAGGTCGGCAGCTTCAGCGGCGAAAGCCCCTTCGGCTTGCTCGACATGGCGGGCAATGTCTCGGAGTGGACTGAAAGCGGCTATGACCTCTATCCCGGAAGCCAGGCGGTCATCAAGCCGCAGTTTCAACCGCTCAAGATTGTCCGCGGCGGTTGCTTCGCCGATGATGCCCGCAAGACAATGGCGACGCGCCGGCTCATGAATGAGCGAACGTTCCGCGATCTCTCAACCGGATTCCGGTGCGCCCAGGATGCGCCGCCGACCGCTGCCCCGCAGTAGCGCTCCCCAGCCCCGACCAGGCCCTGACCAGCCCGCCGCGCCGGGCGGCGGCTTTTCGCGCCGCCACTGCGGCGGCAAGCGCGCCAAGCGCGATTTTCAGGCCGCTTTTATGCCGCGATTGAAGCTCACCATCGAGTATGACGGCACGGATTACGCCGGCTGGCAGACGCAGTCCAACGCCCGCAGCATCCAGACCGCGCTGGCCGAGGCGTTCGTTCCGCTCACCGGCCGTCCGGCGCAGCTCCACGGCGCCGGGCGAACGGACGCCGGCGTTCATGCGCTTGGCCAGGTCGCGCACACGGATGTCGCCGAGACGCGCTCGCCCGACGCCTGGCGCGCCGCGCTCAACGCGCATTTACCGTCCGACATTCGCGTCCGGCGCGTCGAGATTGTCGGCGCGGATTTTCATGCCCGCCGGTCGGCCCGGGCGAAGCTTTACCACTACGCCTTTTGGCGCGGCCGCGTCGAAAGCCCGCGCTGGCGACGCTACAGCCTGACCGTTCCGGCGACGCTGGACTGGGACGCCATGCGCGAAGCCGCGCAACATTTCGTCGGTCGCCATGACTTCGCGCCCTTCACCGTAGCCGACCGCGCCACGCTGACCACGGTTCGCGCGATTCACCGCGCCACTTGGCATTCGGCGGCGGATGCGGGCGACCCCGACCAGCGCTATCCGCTTTGCCCGCCGGAGCTGATCGCGGTCGCCTTCTATGGCGATGGCTTCCTGCGCTACCAGATACGTCGCATGGCGGGCGCGCTGTTGGCCGTCGGGCGGCGAAAAATGCCGCCGGAAGCCATTCGAGAAATACTTTGCGGCGCAAAGCCATTTGCCCCTATCGCGACCGCGCCGCCCCGGGGCTTGACGCTCATGCGCGTGGATTACTAGTATCCGCGCTAATCGCACCGCACGCGCGCCGGCGCTGGTCGCCGTGATCCTGGCTTGGTCACGTGAAGTTTGAATGCACGAGCTTGAACCCCTTATCGAACGCGGCTCTCCTGACGATTTTCTCCTGCGCCAACTCGATCCCAACCGCTTGCCCCGGCATCTCGCCATCATCATGGACGGTAACGGGCGCTGGGCCAGTCGCCAAGGCAAGGCGCGCATCGCCGGACATCCGGCCGGCGTCGAGGCCGTGCGCGCCACGGTTGAAAACTGCGCTCGACTAGGGATCCCAACCCTCACGCTCTACGCCTTCTCGTCGGAAAACTGGCGGCGCCCGCAGATCGAAGTCATGATGCTGATGCGCCTTCTACAGCAGTGCCTGCGTCGGGAAGTGCCATTACTGAACCGCCATGGCGTCCGCCTGCGCTTCATCGGGCGGCTGGACGCGCTCTCCAATGAAACGCGGAAGGCGCTCGATTACGCCGTCGCGGCCACCGCCAACAACCACCGCATGACGCTTAACATAGCGTTCAACTACGGCGGGCGGGCGGAGCTAGTGGACGCCTTCCGCGCCGTGGCGCGCGAGTTCATGAGGCTGGGGCGACCGCTGGACACCCTCACGGAAGAGGATGTCGCCCGTCACCTTTACACGGATAGCGACCCCGACTTGCTCATTCGCACGAGCGGCGAAATGCGCCTGAGCAACTTTCTGCTGTGGCAAATGGCTTACACGGAAATCTTCGTGACCGACACGCTGTGGCCGGACTTCAACCGCACGCATCTGCTCGAGGCGCTGGCAGCCTATCAGCAGCGGCATCGCCGGTTTGGAGGCGTCGAAAGGGTTGGCGTTCCCGTGTCGGCGCTGGCATAGTTGCGCCTGTGACCGACCTGAACGCCCAGCGCCGCCCGCCCGCCTATCGCATCCAAACTGAACAGGGACGCTACTACTTTGCCGCCGGGCTGACGCTGATGCTGTCGAGCGTGGCGTTTCGGACGGGGCATGGCGTAGCCGGCGCGGCGCTTTTGGCAGCCTTTCCGCTCGCGCTGGTCTTGGCGCGCTTTGAAGTCTTGTCCTTCGACGGCGCTTGCCTGCGCCGCCGCGGCCCTTACGCTTGGGCGCAGGCTAACCTGCTTGGCGCGAAAACGCAGCTTCCGATTGACCAGCTCGAGCTGACAATCACGGAAGCGCTCTATCTGCCGCTGAGCGCCAAGCGCTATCGCTTCCGCACGATTCTGGCCGGGGCCGGCTTCGAGGCGGTCATCTTCTCTAACAGCGCGGGCTATCAGTCGTTCGTCGCCGCGGTCTTTGCCGTGACGGACGAGTCCAAGCTAGACTTTCATTCCAACGCCTGGCGCTGCTATGGCGCGCCGCCGCCCTTGATGTCAGTCGCCCAGGCGCTTGACGACGACCATCTGACGCAAATCACGACGCCGCTCCTGCGGCGCGTCGCAAACCATCTGACGCTCATTGGCCGCCTCGACCCAGCCCTGCGCTATTTCCGCCAAGCCTACGGGCGCGACCGCGGGAACCCGCACCTTCTGTGCGAAATGGGGAACTTCTTCCGCTATTTCGCCCTGAGCGATAACCCGCGCTGGCAGCTCCGCGCCGGGGCGTGCCTGCGGCTCGCGGCGCGCCTGGCCCGCCATGAGCCGCGCTTGCTGGAACGCATCGGCGAGGCCTACTGCGAGCTGTTTGACTTCGCCCGCGCCGAGCGGTGCTTTCGGCGGGCCATCGAGATTGACCGAAACCTGTTTCGCGCTTATGCCGGCTTGGCCGAAATCGCGTTTCGCGACGGGCAACTGGCGCGCGTCGCGCACTACTACTATGCGGCGGCTCAGGGGTCTGACGACCCGGCGCTCCGCCACCGAGCGCAGCGCGAGGCGCGATACTACGAGCGGCTCAGTCAGGACGACCAATATCTGGAAGCCGAAGTGCGCCGCATGACGTTTTTGCACCACGTGCGACAGATGCGCGCGGTCGCCGGGTATGCGTTTTTCACCGCCTGGCTGGTCGTCGGTCTCGCGGGGCGACTGTCGCCCGATCTGCAAGATGGCGGGCTGGCTCTCATGGGGTCTTCCGGGCTGGCCTGGCTTGGACTCTCGGTCGGCCTGCGCTGGCGTCGCCAGCGCGCGAAACTGCCGGAAACCGTGCCTTCGGAGTAACCGCGCCGCAACGCGCCCCGCGATGAGCGGCGGGATGAGCGGCGCGCCGGTCACGTCGTCAGCGCGGCTCGGACGTAAAAGCCGGTGACCCCGGCCGCCGAAACGGTCACCCCATCCTTCAGCCGCGCGGCGAGCTGCGGCAGGGCGGCGGGCGCGAGCCACGGCGGCGGCGGGCGCCGCGCCCAGTCGCCAAGCGCCGCGCCGAGGGGCGGATCATCCAAGAGCGTCAGGGCATCGCCCGTGACGACGCGCAGCCGGTCGCCTGGCGACTGCGCGACCAGCGCTTCCGCGACCTGCGCGACATCGCCCGCGAGCGCTTCGGTGAACGCCTGCGGAAACGCGCCCGGCGCGACCAGAAACCCCTGGCCATGAACTGCTCGGCGGTGCGACACATTGATGACCAGCGCCGCCGTCGGCGCGCGAGCCGGGACGGCGGCGGCGGCGACTTCGAGCGTGGTCGCCGTCACGATGGGCAGGTTGCGCGGCTGCGCCAGTCCCTTGACGGCTGCCAGCCCTACCCGAATGCCGGTGAAGCTGCCCGGGCCGACCAGCGCGCCGACGGCGGATAAGTCCCCGGGCTGAAGTCCCGTCCGCTCAAGCAGGTAGTCCAGGTCGGCGACGACCTGGTGGGCGCTTGGCTTCTGACTTTTGACGCCCCACTGGGCGTACAGCTCGCAGCCGCGCGCGAGCGCCAGGCTCAGGCGCGGCGACGCCGTATCCGCGATCAGCCACCAGTCCGCGCGCCCGCGCGTCGCTGTCGAGTCGGTCGCTTCCACGGGCGCTACATGCCGGCCGCTTTGGCGGTTTGCGATGGGCGCCACCGCAACACCGGGTTGCGCGCCGCCGCCGTCTCGTCGAGCCGGCGCAGCCGCGCCTGGTGCGGCGCGGTTTTGACCACTTCTGGGACTTCCTCGCATTCCCGCGCAATGGAGCGCATGGCCTCGATGAACAAATCCAGCTCGGCGCGGCTTTCGCTCTCTGTCGGCTCCACCATGATCGCGCCCGGCGCGACGAGCGGAAACGACATCGTTGGCGGGTGGAAGCCATAGTCAATCAGGCGCTTGGCAATGTCGCCGTTACGGATGCCAAAGGCCTGCTGCCGCCGGTCGTTGAACACGACTTCGTGCAGAACCGGTCCGTCGAACGGCACTTCGTAGTCGGCTTCCAGATGGCGCTTGACGTAGTTGGCGTTGAGCACGGCGGTTTCCGTCGCCGCCCGCAGCCCTTCCGCGCCTAGCGCCCGAATGTAAGCCAGCGCGCGCGCCATCATCCCAAAGTTGCCGTAGTAGGCTTTGACGCGCCCAATCGAGCGCGGGCGGTCGTAGTCGAGGACGACCGTCTCTTCATCCGCCCGCCGCAGCGTCGGGTAGGGCAAATACGGCTCAAGCTCGCTGGCGACCGCCACGGGGCCGCAGCCCGGGCCGCCGCCGCCATGCGGGGTCGAGAAGGTTTTGTGCAGGTTGAGGTGCATGACATCCACGCCCATGTCGCCCGGACGCGCCACGCCGACGAGCGCGTTCATATTCGCGCCGTCCATATAGACCAGCCCGCCGCGCCGGTGGATAAGCTCGCAGGCGCGCGCAATATCCTCTTCAAACAGCCCCAGCGTATTGGGATTGGTGATCATCAGCCCAGCCACTTCGTCCGTCATGGCTTTGTCGAGGGCGGCGAGGTCGAGCAGCCCGTTTTTCTTGGAAATGAGCGTGATGACCTTGTAGCCGCACATGACGGCGCTGGCTGGGTTGGTTCCGTGCGCGGCATCGGGAATGAGCACGTATCGGCGGGCGTCGCCGCGCGCCGCGAGCGCCGCCCGGATCATCATCATGCCGGTTAGCTCGCCATGCGCGCCGGCCGTCGGCTGGAGCGATACGGCGGCGAGGCCGGTGATTTCACACAGCGCCTCCTCAAGCTCCTTCATCAGCCGCAGGTTGCCGCGCACCGTGACTTCCGGGGCGAGCGGGTGCGAGCGGGCGAAGCCGGGCAGGCGCGCGACCCATTCGTTGATTTTGGGGTTGTATTTCATCGTGCACGAGCCGAGCGGAAACAGGCCCGTGTCCGTGCCGTAGTTCCAGGTCGAAAGCCGCGTGTAGTGGCGAACCACCTCGGGTTCGGACAGCTCCGGCATCTCGCGCAAGTCATCCTGCCGTAGAAAGCGCGCCGGCACAAGGTCGGCAACGGGCGCGGCGGGCACATCGCTTGGCGGCAGGTGGTAGGCTCGACTGCCCGGACGCGAGTTTTCAAAAACGAGGTTTTCGTTCTGGCTGACGTGGATGCCGGCCTTCTTGATGCGAGGAGCGGTAGGGAGAGCCATTGGAAAGTTTCAACGCAGTTTTCTTGATGCTGGAGTCGTTGGCGCTTCGGGGCGGCGCGATGCGCGTATCGTAGCCGAAGGCTTCGCGGCTTTTCCACCGAAGTCGCGGAAGCGACGCCCGGGGCGCTATCGGCTCAAGCGAACCGCGCCTGGAGCCGCTCCTGTCTCAGCTCGCCACCCGCCTCGGCGAAGCCGCCATCGACATTCGCGCCTATCACAAAGCATCCCGCCGCCACGACCGAAACGCCGCTTGCCGCCCTGCGCTGCGGCGGCTTCGCCTCCTTTGAGGCATCTCAATTGACGCATCTCAATCCGGCGCACCGGAAGCGCGCGGAAACAAGCGGAAGGCGCCCCCGGTATCCCACCTGTACGCCCCCGACAAAGCCGGCATCCCCGGTTCATCCGGGCGCGGCGCGGCGCGCCGCGCCAGCGCCGCGAAGCTCTCAGGGTCAAAGCGATAGAGGAGCGCTCCCGACGCCCTGACGCCCTGGGTTCCGGCTAAATCCCGTGCCCAGCCAGCATCTGGCGGACGCAGAAACAACACGACGATGTCGTATTTCCGTCCGGCATGGCGGGTGACATCAGCCGCGATGGCCGCCACGGACGGCGCGTAATAAACCCGCTTGCCGGACAGGGCCAGCAGGTGCGGCGGGTCGGTGGGGATCTCAAAATCAGGCGAAAAAACGATGTCGGACTCCGTGACCGCCTCGCGGACAAAGCGCCCGAGCGGCTCGATGATCGGTGACGGCTCAGGGAAAAGGGCGTGAAACTGCGCATGGAGCGGCGCGACATAGGCCAGCGCCGCAAGCCATAGGGCGGCCGGGATGCTCACCCGCCAGACGCGGCGCGCCGTCCAGTCCGGCGCAAAGCTTGCCAACAAGGATACCGGAAGCAACGCGAAGGGCGTCGTCGCCAGCGGCAGCTCGAACTTGAGCGCGCTGAAGTCATGAATCGCCGAGTGATTGCGCAGGGCGTACGCCTGCAAAAAGCAGGGCGCGGTCAGCAGCGCCATCGTCCACGCGGCGAGCGCCGCGCCGGGCGGCGACGCGCGCCCGCGCCACGCCTGCCGCCACAGCCAGCCGCCCAGGGCAAGGCAGCCGATCAGGGCCAGCCAAGCCAGCCACGGGCCGGCGGCGCCAAACTGCGCAGGCATGTATTCGCCCCAGAAGATGGCATTGAATCGCCCTGTAAGCTCAGCATTGACTTCCGTCGCGCCAATGCGCTCCAGGAATCGCTCCTTCAG
>CALCKX010000075.1 GCA_937966115.1 uncultured Chloracidobacterium sp.
CGTCGGCCGTTTCGGCTATGATTTCGATGATACGACGCTGGCCCCGGAGGCCGGGCTGGGCCATGCCATCAGCTACACGAAGGGCTGCTACGTCGGGCAGGAAACGGTGGCGAAAATTCACTGGCGCGGTCACGATCAGACGGCGCGGCGGCTTGTCGCGCTGGCGCTCGACGGCGATGACTTCGCCGGACAGCCCGTTCCGGCGCGTGGAACGCCCATTCTGGCCGAGGGCAAGGAGGCCGGGCACCTGACCAGCGCTGTCCGCCATCCGGTGACCGGAACGGTGATGGCCCTTGGATATGTCCGCTCGACCGTCCTTGCCAATCATTTACCGCTGACCATTGCCGGTCATCCCGTCCACGTACGGGAGCAGGACAAGCCGGGAGAGGAGGAAGCCGGGCAGTGACCGGGTCACCTGATATGCAGCCGACGCTGCCGGATACCTCCCCCAAGGGAACAACGCTGAACTGGGCGACGGCCGAAGATGCCTATCACTTGATCAACGGGTTGCTCGCGCAAGTGACGGCCGCGAACGAGCTGATTGTCTTGATGGCGACGCTGCTGGGCGAAAGCCAGCTCGAGCGCGTCGTGGAAACGCCGCAGTGGGCGGAATACCAAGCCGTTCGCCGCCGCCTGGAGCAACTTCAGACCGACCTCGAGAAATTTTCGGCCGCCATGCAGCGGCTGGCGGCCGATCAGCCTGACATTGCCTCGGAGGGGGGATGACCGCGCCGGGCGCCCGCTAAACGGCGGCGACTAAACGGCGGCGACGGCGGCTTCCCGGACGACCGGGCGATACAGCGTATCGCGCTCGACCGGCTCAAGCCCGGCGTCTCGAATCAGCGACACTACCTCTGCACGGGTCGTCTGGCAGCGGCTGCGCCCGTCGGCGGAGTAGGTTTCCACAAGCGGGCCGCCGCCTGACACCGTGCCATCTAAGTCATCCGCGCCGAAGTGAAGCGCGATTTGCGCAGTCTGCCGTCCAAGCATGACCCAGTACGCCTTGATGTGGTCAAAGTTATCGAGCATCAAGCGTGAGACGGCAATGGTCTTAAGGCTATCCACGGCCGTTGGTCCCGGCAGGTGGGCCAATGCTGTGTTTTCAGGGTAAAACGCCAGTGGGATAAAACACTGAAAGCCACCGGTTTCATCCTGCAGCGCGCGCAGCCGAAGCAGATGGTCAACCCGGTCGGCATAGCTCTCAATGTGTCCGTAGAGCATCGTCGCGTTTGAGCGAATGCCCTTGCGATGCACGGCACGCGCCATGTCTAGCCACCGCTGACTGTCACACTTATGGCGACAGATCTTGGCGCGGATGTGTTCGGCGAAGATTTCTGCCCCGCCACCAGGGCAGGAATCCAAGCCGGCTTCGCGCAGGCGGTCAATCACTTCGTCGTCGGAAAGGCGCGTGATGCGCTTAAAGTGATCCAGCTCGACCATGGTGAACGCTTTCAGGTGCAGGCTCGGGAACGCGCTTTTCAGCCCGCGCAGCAAGTCTAAGTAGTACTCGAACTTCAGCGTCGGGTGCAGCCCTCCGACAATGTGGACTTCGGTAATGCCCGCTGCATAGTAGGGGGCGATCTCGGCGACGGCTTGTTCCACCGTGTACGTGTAGGCGTCTTCCGCGCCAGGCTTGCGGTAAAAAGAGCAAAACGCGCAATCCCAGTAGCAAACGTTGGTTGGGTTTAGGTGGCGGTTGACGTTGTAGTAGGCCGCTTGCCCGTGCCGGGCGCGGCGGACGCTCTGGGCCAGATGGCCGAGCAGCGCCACGTCCTGGGTTTCAAAAAGGGCTACCCCGTCATCAAATGACAGCCGCTCGCCAGCGCTCGCTTTTTCAGCAATGCGGGAAATGGAGTTGGTTGACATGGAACTTCAGACTGAAAAGGTAAGGAGTGCGCCAGACGGGGGCGTGGCTTCCTGGCATCTTAGCGACCGCGAACAGGCTCAGCAACGCGGCGCGGCAGGCGCGTTGACGCTCTGAAAAGGCCTATGTTAAGTTTATCAACGTTTCCTTAGACTTTCAGGCTTCAGCTTTCACGGTCCTTGTCGAACGCCCGCTTTCTCCTTACCGCTTCGCTGAAACGCTAGGATCTATGCTCACCGGCTTCAATACCGACATCACGCACAACGGCGTCGTGTACCACGTGCAGACCGAGGACAAGGGACCGGCCAACCCGCTGATCTTATCGCTAGTGTACGTTGGCGGCCAGATTCTGGCGGCCAAGCGCACCCACTATACGAGAGACTTGGCGGAAGGCGCGACGCCCGCTGATTTGCAGAAAAAGCTAGAAAAGCAACACAAGGCGATTTTGGCATTGATTGCCCGCGGGCGGGTCGAGGAGCTGACCGCCAAGCGCGAAACGACCGCCAGCGGCGCGATGTCCGCGCCAGCGCTTCCGCCCTCGCCGCCGGCGGTCGCCGAGTCGGCCGCGATTACGGAGGCGCTCTCGCCGCTTCTGGCCGCCAGCTTGTCGGAAGGCGTTCCGGCGCATCCGCCGATGGGCGGGCTGCCGCTTCCGCCGCCGCCGCCGCTGCTGCCGGGGCTCGCGCGGGCGACCTCCGCGCTGGATGGCCTCCTGCCGATCACGGGCGAGCTGCCGCGCCCGACGCCCGCGCCGCCGCCGGCCCCGCCGGTAACGACCATGCTGGATAGTCTCTTGCCGCCGGTCGGGCAGTCGCCGACCGCGGCGCCCAGCGGCTCCTTGCTTTCGACGACCGGCAGCACGCCCAAGGCCTCGATTGACCTCAACAGCATGGTCAATCAGTATGTGTCCAGCAACCTACAGTCGGAGAAGCCAATCATCACGCTGCTTGGCAACCCGGAGTTTTACGCGGGCGAAACGGTGGTGATTCAGGCGCAAGTCACGCGCGGGGCAGGCGGGCCACCCATCCCCAACGCTCCAGTCATCGCCAAGGTCTTTGGCACGCATGACCGCCCCTATCGCAGCTCTGCCGCGACGGATGGAACCGGCACCGCCGTCTTGACACTGACGCTGCCGAGCTTTCACGCTGGCACGGCGGCCGTGGTCATCAGCGTGATGACCGACACTGGCGAGTCCGAGGTCAAGCATCTTATCCGGCGTCGCAAGCTCGGATAGCGCAAGCTCGGATAGCGGCCGCCGCCCCCAGCGCTTTTCCCCAAGAGACATTTCCATCTGCGAGATTTTCCCGCCATGGCTCTGCCCGCGACGTTTGGCGAACTCAAAAACAGCGACTGGGGGGACCCGGCGCGCTACCGGCGCTCAGTCAAGGACGAAATGCGTGAAAACCTCGTCGCCAAGCTCGAGCGCGGCGAGCGGGTTTTTCCGGGCATCGTCGGCTATGAGGATTCCGTTGAGCCGCATCTGATCAACGCGGTTTTATCGCGCCACAATCTGATTTTGCTAGGACGCCGCGGGCAGGCCAAAAGCCGTATCCTGCGCTCGCTGACGAGCCTGCTTGACGACGCGCTGCCGATCATCGCCGGTTCCGAAATCAATGATAATCCCTTTGCGCCGATCAGCGCCTACGGGCAGCGCGTGATGGCCGAGCGGGGCGACGCCGCCCCCATCGCCTGGCGAACGCGCGAGGAGCGCTACATTGAGAAGCTCGCCACGCCGGATGTCACCATCGCCGACATCATCGGCGACATCGACCCCATCAAGGCGGCTAAGAGCGGCAACTTCCTCAGCGACGAAACCACCATGCACTTTGGCCTGCTGCCGCGGGCGAATCGCGCTATTTTCGCCATCAATGAGTTGCCTGACTTGGCCGGCAAAATTCAGGTCGGTCTGTTCAACATCATGCAAGAGGGCGATGTGCAGATTAAGGGCTTCCCGGTGCGCCTCAAGCTCGACGTGGCGCTCGTGTTTTCGGCCAACCCGGAAGACTACACGGCGCGCGGCAAGATCATCACGCCGCTCAAGGATCGGATTGGCTCCGAAATTCTGACCCACTATCCCCAAACTATTGACGATGGCGCTCGCATCACAGCGCAGGAAGCCTGGATCAACCGCCCCTCGCGGGCGCCAATCCACATTCCGAAGTTCATCCAGGAAGTCGTGGAAACAATCGCCTTTGTCGCTCGCGAGGATCAGCGCATCGATCGCCGCTCGGGCGTCAGCCAGCGGTTGCCGATCTCGCTGCTGGAAAATGTCGTCAGCAGCGCCGAGCGTCGCGCGCTGCGCCACCACGAAATGGTCATCGTCCCGCGCATTTCCGACATCTACGCTTCGCTGCCGGCAATCACGGGCAAGATCGAGCTGGAATACGAAGGCGAGCAGGTCGGCGCGGAGCGAATCGCCCGCGAGTTGATTCGCATCGCCTGCGGGCGCGTGTATGACAACTACCTTGCCATCGCTGAAACCGGGCGCATCATCGAGTGGTTCAACCAGGGACACAGCCTGAAGATTTCGGAAACGGACTCGTCCGCGGCGGTTTTGGAGAAAATGCGCGTCATTCGGACTTTGGTCGAAATCGTCGAGATGGGCGGTTACGCCGAAGGCGACACGCCGGCGCACTTGGTATCGGCCGCCGAGCTGGTTCTCGAAGGTCTGCATGCGCAACGCAAGGTTAGCCGCTCGGAAGAGCGCGGCTACGGCAAGTCCGCGCCGGCCGACCGTCGCCGCGGCCGGCGCGAACAGGACGATGACGATTACGACAACTGGGGCGGCGGCTTCGGCAGCCTCAACTGAGCGACCTTTCAGTCGCGCCCGCTTCGCGCCGTCCACGCCTCATAACGGATGGGATAAAAGCGAACTTCATCCCCAGGCGCCAGCCGGCAAGGGTTCGGCGCCGCCGGGTCGAACATCCGCAGCGGCGTTCGTCCAATGAGCTGCCAGCCGCCGGGCGAGGCCGCAGGGTAAATCCCGGTTTGCCGCCCGGCGATGCCGATGCTGCCGGCCGGAACTTGCGGGCGCGGGGTGGCGCGGCGCGGCGCGGCGATTCGCTCGTCAACCAGGCCGAGATAGGCGAAGCCAGGCAGAAAGCCCAGCATGAAAACGCGGTAGGTTGGGTGGCAGTGGCGGGCAATGACTTCTTCAGCCGATAGACCCTGGCGTTCGGCAACGAATGGCAGATCAGGCGCGCAGCGCAGGTCATAGCAGACCGGAATCTCAACCAGCCGACGCGGGTCGCTGGCGGTCGCCAATGGCAGGGAGAGCAAGCGCTCAATGTACGCGACCGCCGCGGCGTAGGCCGTCGGGAACGCGGGGTACGCGCGCCGCGCGGCGTCGGGCGCGTAAAAAACGGTTAGCGAGGCGTAAGCCGGAACCGCCTCCTGAAACCCTGCAAAAGGGCGCGCCGCCAGCGCCGCGTCAAGGCGGCGTGTTTGCTCGTGGAGTTCCAGCGACAGACCTTGCCCAAACTCGACTGTCAGAGCGTCATCCGCGATGGGGAAGATGCGCGGGCTTGGCATGAGAGGGTCAGGGCGCGGCAATGCGGACGCCATCAGCTTCGAGCGCCTGCCGGAGCGCCTGGGCAAGCGCCAGCGCCTGCGGCCCGTCGCCGTGCAGGCAAAGCGTCTCCGCCTGTAATGCAATCGCTTGCCCGTCGCTGGCCGTCGCGCTTTGCGCGTGAACGATCCGGCGGGCCTGGGCGACGGCCTCAGCCGCGTCAGTGATGAGCGCGCCTGCCTGAGACCGGGGTACGAGCGTTCCGTCCGGCTGGTAGCGGCGGTCGACAAAGGCTTCCGCCGCCGCGCGCAAGCCGACTCGCTCGGCTTCCGTAATGAGGCAACTCCCGGCCAACCCATAGAGGATGAGCGCGGCGTCCAGCTTGACTACGGCGCGCGCAATGGCAGCGGCGATGTCGCGCGCGCGGCCCGGTTGTAGAGCGCTCCATGCGGCTTGACGTGATGCAGGCGACCGCCCAGGGCCTCGCACACGCCCTTGACGGCGGCGACTTGATAGAGAACGCAGTCAAAGACTTCATCCGGCGTCAGCGCCAGGTCGCGCCGACCGAACCCAAGCAGGTCCGGGTAACTCGGGTGCGCGCCAATGGCGACGTTGCCATCAAGCGCCAAGGCGACGCTGCTCCGCAGCGTATGCGGATCGCCCGCATGGAAGCCGCAGGCTAGGTTGACGGAAGAGACATAGGGCAGGAGGGCTTCATCTTGCCCTAGTCGCCACTCGCCAAAGCTTTCGCCCAGATCGGCGTTGAGGTCTATCGTCGCCATGCCTTGCGCGACCCGCCGGGCGCGTCAGCCGTTTTGCGGGCGCTCATCTTTTTTTCCGGTCGTCTTTGCGGTTTTCGTCCTTCGGCTTCTTGTCAATGTAGCGCGGTTCTTTCTTCTTGTCGTCGGACGGCTTGTCCTTTCTTTCGCCTTGCGCCGAGATCGCCGGCGCGGCGCTGCGGCGAGTAAGGGAAAGACCGCTCGCCGGCGCGGCGCTGAAAAGCCAGCCCGTCAGGATGAATAGCCCGATAATCTCACGCATACGAAACGCCATGATGCCCCTCAACCGGCAAGGCTCCCGCTGGGCTGATGCGCGCTCACGCGCCTTTAGTTGCATAATCGCCTTAGCTTTGGTGAACTGCGCCGCATGCGCAGCGGCGATAAGGTTTGCTCTCTATCAGAACTGACGGCGCGCGTCACGGCGTGGCGGCGCGCTGGCAAGCGGATTGCGCTGGCCAACGGCTGCTTTGATCTGCTGCACGTTGGTCACATCCGCTACTTGCAGGCGGCGCGCGCCTGCGGCGACGCGCTCGTGGTCGGCGTCAACGGCGACGCGGCGGTTCAGGCGCTCAAGGGCCCCGGGCGACCGATCATGCCGGATGTCGAGCGCGCTGAAATTCTGGCGGCGCTGGCCTGTGTGGACGCCGTCGTGATTTTTCGCGAGCGCACCGTCGAGACGCTGCTGCGGACGCTGCGCCCTGACGTTCACGCCAAAGGCACCGACTACACGCCCGACACCGTTCCCGAACGGGACATCGTGCGGGCGTACGGCGGCCAGGTCGCCATCGTCGGCGACCCCACGGACCATTCGACGAGCGCGCTGCTCGCCCAGCTCCGCCGGCGACCGGCGGCCGGCTAGGCCGCTTCTCCGGCCGGCGCGGCGTCCGCGTCGTCGGGGGCGTCGCCCTGGGCCGCCAGGAAATACGCCACCAGCCGCCCGACCGTCAGCCCCTGCACGAGAATGGAAAACACCACCACGACGTAAGTCGCGGCGACGATGACATCCCGCGCCGGCGACGGCGGCAGGGCCAGCGCCAGCGCAATTGAGATGCCGCCGCGCAAGCCGCTCCACGTCAGGATGCGAATCGTG